>NZ_JAGQEG010000031.1 GCF_018305005.1 Collimonas silvisoli | reverse complement strand
GCTGCGGCTGGTTTGGCGGCATTGCTGGCTTGATTCTGCGCCGGCGCCGCCTGGCGGTTCATGCTTTGCGATTTCTTGCCGAAGGAACCGCCGCCGCCCATGCGCTTGGCTTCAACGGTCGACATGCCGGCTGACAACGTCATTGCAACGACGATCAGCGCCACGAATAATTTCTTCATACTTTCTCCTGAGATTTGATGCCATCACGGCCATAGGTACCGCTAATTTTGAAACTGATTTTTATAACTTCGCAGCCATGCCATGACGCTGAACCGGCCCGGAATTAAGGCCGGACGCTAGACGCGCATCAGCCTGCCGGTCAACATCATGGATGGTTGGAATCGCCGGGCGCTTGCCCGGCAGATAGGGAGGCGCCCGCCGCCGGCTGCAATAGCAAGGGCGGCATAGAGGCGCTCAGGCTCGGGGCGGAGGCCCGGCCGGCGGTAAAAACGGCGGTTGGCGCGCTTTGTCGTTGCTCAGCGCAGGTGTGGAGGCGATTGCCGCAGCGGCAAATACGAAGGGAAAAGCAGGCGCGGTCTCGTCGCCGAGATCGACATGCATCTCGACATCGTCAACCGCGGCATCCTGTGAAGTGCAATCGGCGTCAGCCTTGCAGACCGGCTCAGTTTGCTGAACCTCCTGCTGAGCAGCGTATGCCAGCGTCGCCACGTCATGTGCTTGAAGATTTGTTTGAAGATTTGTTTGAGATTCGGCGATGCCTGCAAAGACTTGCATGGGCAGCAAAAACATCAGCAAAAGAATCAGTAAGCGTTGCATCAAAGTGGGAAAGCAGGTCCAGGCCGGAATAGGTGGCAGTGATTATACCAAACAGAAGAGGCAATTTTACAGCCGACCTTGCTGCGAGGAATGAAACGCCATAGACTAGAAGAAGTACCTCTCATCCACCGTACACGGAAACACCACCATCATGCGCATTCTGCTTGCCGAAGACGACAGTGTTTTAGCCGACGGACTGACGCGTTCGCTGCGCCAGTCGGGTTATGCCACCGACTGCGTGATGAACGGGATGGAAGCGGATTCAGCCTTGTCGACCCAGGATTTCGATTTGCTGATCCTCGATCTGGGCCTGCCTAAAATGACCGGCCTGGAAGTGCTGCGCCGCCTGCGCGCCCGGAATTCGCGGCTGCCGGTGCTGATCCTGACCGCCGCCGATTCACTCGAACAACGGGTAAAAGGACTCGATCTGGGCGCTGACGATTACATGGCCAAGCCGTTCGAGCTGTCAGAACTGGAAGCGCGGGTACGGGCGCTGACCCGGCGCGGCGCCGGCGGCGGCCCGACCGTCGTCAAGCACGGCCCGCTGAGTTACGACCAGGTTGGACGGATCGCCTATATCAATGAACAAATGCTCGATCTGTCGGCACGCGAACTGGGCTTGCTGGAAGTATTGCTGCAACGCACCGGCCGCCTGGTTTCCAAGGAACAACTGGTCGATCACCTGTGCGAATGGGGCGAAGAAGTCAGCAACAACGCCATCGAAGTGTATGTACATCGCTTGCGCAAGAAGATCGAAGTCGGCGGCGTACGGATTGCCACTGTGCGCGGTCTCGGCTATTGCCTGGAAAAAATCAACGAACCGCAAGCCGCTTCCGCAATCACCTCTGCGCCGCTCTCCCCTGTCGATACATCCTCCGATTCCTCCAATCGCCATTAGCGCCTAACCCTCATGCGCGACGCTCACTCCCTGGCTGCGCAGCCAAGCCCTCCCACCCCAAGTGCTCATCCTGCTGCTCCCCGCACCGCTCTCCCGGCCGCACAAACCGAAGAACGGGTGCAGCGGTCGCTGTTCGGCGAGATCCTGGACTGGATGCTGGTGCCGCTGTTACTGCTGTGGCCGATCAGTATCGCGATTACCTATGTGGTGGCGAAATCGATCGCCAACCAGCCTTTCGACCAGGCGCTGGACGATAGCGTCACGGTATTGTCGCAACAGGTCAGCGAAGTCAATGGCAAGGTGGTCACGCGCCTGACCGACCCGTCTCGCGATTTCCTGCGCGCCGACGATGTCGACAATGTCTATTACCTGATCACCGGCCCGCACGGCGAATATATCGACGGCGACCGCGACATGCATCTGCCGCCGGTGGAAGATGAAACCTCGCATCCCGGCAAGGTCATGTGTTGGGACAGTTCCGTGCACGGCAGCGATGTACGGATCGCCTACACCTATGTCGATCTGCGTAACGCGGTAGACGCCAATCTCGCCGGCGCCAAGCAGCAGCGGCCGCCGGCAAGGCTGGCGCTGGTGCAAGTCGGCGAAACGCTGGAGAAGCGCGCCCGTCTCGCCAATGAAATCATCAAGGGCGTGATCCTGCCGCAGTTCCTGATCCTGCCGATCGCGCTGGCGCTGATCTGGTTTGCGCTATCGCGCGGCCTCTCGCCGCTATCCGAATTGCAGCAACGAATCCGGGCTCGCCGCCCGGACGACCTGAGCCCGATCGATTCGGGCCAGGTGCCGGAAGAAATCTCGCCGCTGGTGCGCTCGCTGAACGATATGTTGTCGCGCCTTTCACTGTCGATCCAAACCCAGAAACGTTTCATCGCCGACGCCGCCCACCAGATGAAAACGCCGCTGGCCGGGATGCGCATGCAATCCGAACTGGCGTTGCGGCAAACCAGCCAGCAGGATATTCACCGTTCGCTGGAACAGCTGGCCAAGAGCTCGGAATCGGCGACGCGGCTGGTCAATCAATTGCTGTCGCTGGCGCGGGCTGAAAACCAGTCTCAGGAAAGCGCGCCGTATGTAGAGGTCGATTTATCCGAATTTGCCCGCGCCGTGGTGCAGGACTGGGTCCAGGCTTCATTCAGCCAGCGCATCGATTTCGGTTTCGAACAGGCCGAGCAGGCGCTGCCGGTGCTGTGCAATCCGCTCATGCTGCGCGAGTTGCTGGGCAACCTGATCGACAATGCCTTGCACTACACCCCGGTCGAGGGCAGCGTCACGGTGCGCGTGCGCGGTGAACCGATGACTGGCATGGCGACAGAATTGGCAATACTGGAAGTCGAAGATACCGGGCCAGGCATTCCGCCGGCCGAGCGCGACCATGTGTTCCAGCGCTTTTACCGCATCCTCGACAGCGGCCGCGGCGGCAGCGGCCTGGGGCTGGCGATCGTGCGCGAAATCGCGCAGCAGCATGGCGCCGAAGTGACGATTTCCTACAACCCGCGCAGCAACGATCCGGAACTGCCGGGCAGCCTGTTACGGGTCGCTTTCCATTTGCAAAAAAAGCCGGCGCCAGATTTCAATCCGGATTTCCGTTAACTGCCTTAACTGCCATTCACCAGACTTTCACCATCAACAACCACAGCCAGCAACCGGACCAGCATGCCTATGTTCAAAACCCGCCCACGCCATCCCGCCAGCCACTGGCAAAGCACCAGACGACTGACGCTGGGCCTGTTGCTGATCTGGTTTGTGCCGACCTTTGGCGTCATCTTCTTTGCGCGTGAGCTGGCCGGCCTGAGCTGGTTCGGCTGGCCGCTATCGTTTTATCTGGTGGCGCAGGGATTGGCGCTGCTGTATCTGCTGATCGTCGCGGTATATACCTGGCAAATGAAAAAAATAGATCAACGCCAGTCAGACCGCGAGCAGCAATGAACGACAAATCTTTCTTCTGGCGGCTGGTCCGCTACTACGGCTGGTACACCGGCGGTTTCATCCTGCTGCTGACTGTGCTGGCGATATTGGAAAAAGAAGGCTTGCCGCGCACCTGGATCGGCTATCTGTTCATGTTTGCCACCATCGTCCTGTATGCCGGCATCGGCATCGTGAGCCGCACTTCCGATGTCTCCGAATACTATGTGGCTGGGCGCCGGGTGCCGGGCATGTTCAACGGCATGGCGACCGCCGCCGACTGGATTTCGGCAGCCACCTTCATCAGCCTGGCCGGCGGCCTCTTCCTGCAAGGGTTCGACGGCCTGGCCTACATCGTCGGCTGGACCGGCGGCTATTGCCTGGTGGCCCTGCTGATCGCACCGTATCTGCGCAAGTTCGGCCAATACACGATCCCGGATTTCCTGGCGGCGCGCTACCGCGGCCACACCAACAGCAATCCGATAAGAATACTGGCGGTGGCGGCCACGGTGGTGATTTCCTTCATTTACGTGGTGGCGCAAATCTACGGTGTCGGCTTGATTACCTCGCGCTTTACCGGCGTCGATTTTTCGGTCGGCATTTTTCTCGGCCTGGCCAGCATCCTGGTCTGCTCTTTCCTGGGCGGCATGCGGGCGATTACCTGGACCCAGGTGGCGCAGTACATCATCATCCTGTTCGCCTACCTGATCCCGGTGATCTTGCTGTCGGCAAAACATACGCACAATCCGGTAGCGCCATTCACTTACGGATCGGTGCTATCGCAGATCAGCGAGATCGAAAAGAAACTCGATGCTGCCCCGAAAGAAATCCAGGTACGAGCGATCTTCAAGGCCACTGCGGATGATTACGATGCGCGCCTGCGCAATTTACCGAAATCGTGGGAACAGGGGCGCATAGAAGCGCAACTGCATCTGGAAAACCTGAAGCGCAACAACAGCTCTCTGATCGAAATCCGCGCCGCCAATCGAGCCTTGAACAGCTATCCCAAGACGCCGGAAGAGGCCGAGCGCAAATGGCAGCAGGACAAAGCCAGCAACCTGGCGCGCGCCGAGCCGCCGGTTGCGCAGGCGACGCCGTTCCCCGGCGCCACCACGGAGGCCTCCGATATCAAACGGAATAACTTTCTGGCTTTGGTGTTTTGCCTGATGCTGGGCACCGCTTCCCTGCCGCATATCCTGATGCGCTACTACACCACGCCGTCGGTGCAGGAAACCCGCAAATCGGTATTCTGGACGCTGTTTTTCATCCTGCTGATTTATCTCACCGTGCCGGCGCTGGCGGTGCTGGTGAAATACACCATCTACACCTCGCTGGTCGGCTCCGATTATGCGCATCTGCCGGAATGGGTATCGTACTGGGCCAATATCGACAAGAGCCATCCCCTGGTCAGCATTACCGATTTCAACCATGACGGCATTGTGCAACTGTCGGAAATAAACCTGGATGGCGACATGATCATGCTGGCGACGCCGGAGATTGCCGGCCTGCCGTATTACATCTCGGGGCTGGTGGCGGCGGGCGGACTGGCGGCAGCGCTATCCACCGCAGATGGTTTGCTGCTGACGATTTCCAACGCCCTGTCGCACGATGTGTATTACAAGATGATCGATCCGCACGCCTCCACCGCCAAGCGCGTCACCGTGTCCAAATTGCTGTTGCTGGTGGTGGCCTTGCTGGCGGCGTATACCGCCTCCTTGAAACCGGGCGATATCCTGTCGATGGTGGGCGCTGCGTTTTCGCTGGCGGCCTCAGCCTTGTTTCCGGCGCTGGCGCTGGGCGTGTTCTGGAAACGCGGCAACCAGCAAGGCGCGATTGCCGCGATTGTGGTCGGTTTCGGCACCTGCATCTATTACATGCTGCACACCTATCCGGCGCTCGGCGGCTCGGCCAGCGGCCAATGGTTCCATATCGCGCCGATGGCCGCCGGCATCTTCGGCGTGCCGGCCGGATTGCTGGCGCTGATCTTGGTCAGCCTGCTGACGCCGCCGCCGGATTCGCGGGCGGTTGCGTTGATGCATCAGATTCGGGAGCCTTAACGGAATCCGGCGTCAATCACTAATTCGCTGCCACTGACAAAGCGGCTCGCATCCGACACCAGATACAAGATCGCCGCTGCGACATCGGTGGCCGAGCCGCGCCCTACCCGCAGCTCCACTTCGGCGCGGTCGGCCAAGGCCTGACTCAGATCGCCCTGCTTGCTCAGCATCGCCGCCAGTGCCGGCGGCCTGATCACACTGGGCTGGACGGAATGCACCCGGATATTCAGCGAGGCATAACGTTTGGCGTTGATCCCAGTCATGCGCAGCGCCGCTTGCGACGCATGATCGGTTGAATCCTCTCGCTTGCCGGCCATGCCGCGTGCTGCGCCGGTGATCAGGGCAACTTTGTTTTTGAGGGGGAAGTAATTTGAAAGTTGGTTCATTGTGCTTTCCTTGTGATCTGCGGCTGCAATCAATGCGGATGATTTGTCGCCACCTTTGATGGTGGCCGCAATGTTTCAATATTTGCATCTTAAGTATATTTAGATATACATATATGTAAAGTTAAATATCCATAAGCTCGTATAGATTGCTATCCATGGAAAACATAGGCGACCGGATCAAAGTGATCCTTATCGAATTAGACGGCCCGGAACGTGGCAAGCAAACCAGGCTGGCGAACATTGCTGGTTGTACAAAGGCCTTGATCGGTCAATTGATGAGAAATCCAGGTCAGGATCTGGGCTACCAATATGCCAAGAACGTAGAGAAAGATCTCGGCTATCGGGTTGACTGGATACTAAAGGGAGCTTTACCGAAATTTGTCAGGGAACAAGAACTTGCTTCGCAAGAGACGAACGACCTGGACGAATTGGTAGAGCTGACGCTCCTCTACAGACAGGCCACTGGCGCAGCGAGAATTCGATTGATGAAATTTGCTCGCACTCTGGAAAAAGCACCACCGCATGCAGGAAAAACCATGACGACTAAGAAGTCGTAATCGTTTCTGCATATTCGCATTAAAACAGCCATAGCTTCGCATGTGAAAGTAGCCACCCATTCGCATCGCAAAGTAGCCACTAGTCAGCGACCTAACATCACGTGTAGGTGGAATGTACGAATTTCGACGTGGACCACATATTCGCAATTGAGGGCAAGTGCTGGTTACTGCAGGCGCTGGCGCGAAATGACCCTGCGCCGGTTCTAGTGGATCGACTGCGGTGGGCCTCGTTGACCACACGGTACGTCATGGCCAACTGATACGTGTTGCGACAGACAGCAAACGACCCGTTGCGATCCGTCGATGGATTCCAGCAAATGACCGCTTAGCAGCGCCTGCGGCTATTCGCCAGTTTGAACTTTGGCCACAGCGCCGGTCTCCGTCGCCTCTTGCAGTGCCAGCTCGGACGCAATGGCGGTTCGCTCGAAGAGGCGCTTGATCAGCCCTGCCAATCGAGGAGACGCGGCGTCGTTAGCGATGGCTCTGCATGCCTCGACGAAGCGTTGGGTGGCTGTCCCAAAGTGCAGGTCGTAGGTTTGCCTTTGAAGCCTCATTTCGATCATGTGGCGCATGAACCGCCGTAACTTATCAAGATCTATCTCGCGAATAGCCATCTCGAAATCGGCAGCGGTGGCCCTTTTCATGGCCACTTCCTGCATGGTACCCCACCCGCCGCTCTCGATGATGTGCATGCACGCATCCAAGACAGTAGTCCGAGCTTGGGCGTTGGCATTGATCGCGGCGAACTCGGCCTTGATTGCTGGGTGCAGCGGACGGTTGAACGGGTTATCGTCGTTCACCTCTTCGAGCTTCCGATCCCTGAGTGCAACGATCCAACCATCCACGATTGCTTTGCCGATGGTCTCGCCGCCAGGGAGCGTTGCCAACGCCTGATCCAGCTCCGAGGCCACGAACGGATCTAGCATTCCAGCAATCTTCGGAAGCGCGGCGGCCTCGACAACCAACTGAGTGTCGTCGACGCGGTAATCCCAGAAGACCTTGAACAGGAACTGGTTGGCCATCTCCCTGGCTTCCAAGTTCTGCTTCTCGGCGATGTAGCCGTCTATGATCGTAGCGATCTTGCCGGCGTCGAACAGTCCAGACTCCAAGAATTCGACCAGTACCGCCTCGAATTCATCACAGCCATGGATGCCCAAATCTTGCATGAGCAGTCTCCAACTGTCCTTACGCTTGTCCTCTTCGGTGGGCTCCTTGTTCTTGTCCCTGGCGATGTTCGACCAGTCGGGAGATCCGGTGTTCAAAGCGAACTGAAAATCCGGACCGTCCTCCAAGCCCCTGTAATATATTGCCGAAAACAAGACGATTGACGGAACAACTCGAGCGATGGTTGCCTCGTCCAGCTGGCGATTATCCAAGATGCGATTGGTGGCCTTGATGACCTTTCCGACGATGCGAATGTTGGTCAGCTGGCATGAGATCAACGCCCGTTTGAGCGCATCTGCGTATGGCGAAGGCGTCAACTCGATCGCGATGGCGAACGCCTCCTCCGGCGTCGTGGCCAGCTTGAGCTCTTGGTCGATAACCTTCTCACGAAAGGTCTTCCACAACTCTTGATTGGCAAGCTGATCGTCATTGAGAACTAGGACGAAGCGGGAGCCATACTGAGTCGAATACTCGTCTATGAAGCCAAGCACCTCGTCAATGCCTAGCTTGTCATGCTTGCGCTCGATGTCGTCAAGGACGATGACGGAGTTTCGCAGCACCACTGGGGCCATCAACAGCAAATTGAGGTCGTTGACTGCCGCTAATGCCTTGTAGTGCTCAGAGCCGACCTTTACGCCGATCCGAAAAAGCTGCTTCAACGCGTCAAAAGCGCCGCTGTGCGATTCAATGACAGGGACGGACGACTCGATGAGCTTTCTTTTCACTTGGTCAATGCTCGACTGCCCAAATAGCGACACATAAAGCGCTTTCTTGAGCTTATCATCGCTCGATTCTCTCTTGACTTCGTTCCAGAGATGAGTCTTGCCGGTGCCCCACTTTCCTGATAACGCGATAACGCTGTTGTCGACTTCGCCGAGCAACCGCACCAAGTGTTCCTTCGTCACCTTAAGTGTCATGCTTCCCCCTTGAATTTCGTCCTGCCTTCCAATCTGAGGAGGCATTTTCCTCGTTTCGACGCCAAATTGGTGAGAAGCAGACAAGCGACATACAGAATCATCGGTCCCGTTATTGGCCAGCCTTCTAGTCCCGACGGCAGCTCACGATCGGTGAGCAGGCATTCGGCGATCGTATTTGAACTTCCGCTCTTGGCCGTTAGCGGCTGTCGCAATGAACATTACCACTAACGGTTAAGGTAATCGGCCGCCGTATTTCATGGTTTCAGGCCTCGATTTAACCTGACGCTGAAGTCAGCCAAGGAAGCGCGCTCCGCTGTCACCAATCAGCGACGACATAAGCATCAACATGAAGAAACCGCATAATCGTATGAGCGCCATTACCTTTTCCCCTTTCCCTCGGCTACGCACCAGATAATACGGGATGGTCACAACCGACATACAGAGGATGCCGCCGACCAGCCATGTTGACCGCTTGTAGGCATGTGTTTTTGTGTCGTTGTGAAACCAGAAAAAAATAAGGAAGAGGAACACGATGGCCGCGCCAAATTGAAGCCACGCGGGTATAGGGTATCCGCGTAATTGCAGGTGTGTGTAAATTGCCTCTACCAGCCCGATTAATAGCAATAGGCAAGCAAGCGCTATTTTTTCATTCGGGTATGGTCGGTCGTGGGAGGGCTTTTCGCTGTAGTGCGCTGCGCGCGTGCGAATCAACTGCGTCGCGATTATCCCGGCCCCGATTATTCTGCCTCCCAGCGAGTAGTAGAAGGCGTTCATCAACATCGAGAACGCTTGGATTCCGTACTGATTCAATGCTGAATAAGCGGCGCCCAGAAAATAGAACAAACACGATGCCAACAATACTGGAATGGCGCTGATTCTATTTCTTAGCGCCTGTACTCCACCGATTGCTGACGTTAGCGCGCAGAGCAAACCAAAAAATTGGTTCGCGTTATCCATGCCTGGAATATATAGTCTCAACGTTGAGGAAAAATAAAGTGCCACGTTCCCCGCGAACGAGACCATGCCCAAAACTATAAAACATATTGAAATCACTTTTTTGACCAAGGTCATTTTTATATAGCTCACAATGTAGAGTTGGCATAACACGGAGCATGAGTATTTCAGTATTTCCCCTTATAACATCTTAAACAGTTTATGTTGTAAGTTTGCTTATCGTAGTCGTCGCGAACCCCCGGTTCGTAGCGGATGCACCATCGTCCGCTTGATCAAACGTATCGCAATTTAAGCCAAATAAGGGCAAGAAAATTCTCAAAGAGTGAAAGGCTGTGATCCTCTGGAAAGACGCCAGCAGATTTAAAAGGGACTCGCTATTGACAAGTCGCAAGCTGATGCTCAGCAGAGTCATCTGGGGTCGGAGAAAGACAGTGCGCACTACGCGGCTTTGTTCTTTTTTAACGATAAGGCAGGTACTCCGTGGCCCGCTAAGTGGGGTCAGAGTGAAGTTTCTGCAAAAGACGCGCAGAAAGTTCACTCTGACCCCAGTTAGCTGCGTTTGTCAGGCGCAACCGGGCACGGGCTTTCTCATGTTTTATGAAACTCTCAATAGTGGCAAGAAACCCCTGCCGCCTCAAACCGCAAACCCAAACCCCGGCGCCTCATGCGCCGGCAATACCGTTACCGCAACATCCATGGTTTGCTCGCCGCCGCCGATCAGTACGCCGCGCAAGGGCGAGACGTCGAGAAAATCGCGGCCCCAGCCGAGCGTGATGTGGCTGGTGTCCGGGAAGATGCCGTTGGTTGGATCGGCGTCGATCCAGCTGCTGGCTTGTCCATTGAAGCCGGGGCAATACACGGATACCCAGGCGTGCGAGGCGTCGGCGCCGATCAGGCGCGGCTGTCCGGGCGGCGGTTCGGTCAGCAGATAGCCGCTGACATAGCGCGCCGCTAAACCCAATGAGCGCAGGCAGGACAACATGAAGTGCGCGAAATCCTGGCAGACGCCGCGGCGGGTAGCGAACACCTCGGTGACCGGGGTGGAGACGGTGGTGGCCAGCGGGTCGAAGGTGAACTCTTGGAAGATCCGTGTCATCAAGGCTTCTATCCCGGCCAGCAAAGGCAAGCCGGGCGTAAACGATTCCGCGGCATAAGCCAGCAGCTCGCGTTTGATCCGCACATGGGCCGATTCAAATAGATAACGCGTGGCTTCCAAGTCGTCAGGCAATAGGAATTGGCCGGCTTGGTACGAGAGCGCGGCGCGCGCCTGTTCCCAAGATGGCGTAATCGACGGCATTTGGCGCGGCGTCAGCGTCACCCAGGATTCGGCCAGGGCGCGCAGATCGGTATGGTCGCTTTCCAGTGAAAACGATTGCATCGGATTGCCGAAACTATCCAGCAGCATGCGCAGATTCTGCGGTTCGGGCGTGATGCTGATGCCGTGCGAAGTGCAGGTTTGCCATGGCAGCGAACGCGGCGTCAGGCGCAGCATCTGATGCGACAGGCGCACCGCTTGCGAATACGCGTAATGGGTGTCGTGACGGATGTGGTAAGTGTGCTCGCTCATCATGACACTCCCTGGCTGACCGGCGCGTTCAAGGGCGTAAAGAAATGGCGCGCCAATTCGTCGGACAAGGAAAAAGCGCCGCCGATAGCGTCGCGCATCAGTTGCACCAGGCGCGCGCGGGCGTCGGCCACAAACAAGGAATCGTGGCTCAGGTCTTGCAATTCGAATTCGCGCAACGTGGCTGACAAATGCGCCGGCGTATCCATGCTGAGCGTGCCGAGCTGTTCCGCGATATCGCTTAAATAGCGCTCCAGCATATGGAACTGGAAGGCGATGCCGTGCGGATTGCTGACATCGAACACCAGCAGATGCAATACCGGCAGCCATTCCGGCGCACGCCGATAGCGCACGCGGTAGGTGACCACGCTGTTGGCCGATTCCAACAGCCACGGCAGCGTCCGGTTCTGGCGCTCCGGCGGCAGCCGCAGGAACTGGCCGAACAAGGTTGCCAGATGGGTCATGCGTTCTATATGCCGGCCCAGCATCAGGAAATGCCAGCCTTCGTCGCGCGTCATGTCGTCCAGCGCGTGGCCGGCCAAACCGACGCAAGCCTGGATCACGTTATTGAGCATATGCAGCGCGGCGGCCGGCGTCACGCCGGCATGGCCGCTACCGTCTGCCACCAGGCCGGGCATGCGGTTGAGCGCCTGCCAGTTGTCCAGGGAAAGATGCTCGCGCACCTGGTAACCGCAATGGTGCAAATGCCGCAGATTGCCGGCAATGCCGACGCTGGCGACAGGATCGGCGATGGCGGCAATCAATCCTTGTTGCATGGCGCTGACGGTTGGCCGTCCTGCCGCCGATGCGCTCGGCAAAGCAATGCCGAGGCCGCGGCAGATTTCGCAGAGCTGGTAGAAAGTCTCGCGTGCTTCGCCCTGCAGATCGGTGCTGCGTTGCAGGGTGGCCCGGAGCAGATGCGCCAGATTGTCGCAACGCTCGGCGTAACGGCCCATCCAGAACAGGTTTTCGCCGGCGTGCGAGGAAATGTCGACCGTGCTGCGGATCATATTGAGCGCGCTATCCAACGCGCTCTGGCGGCCGTCGATATCTTCCAGCGGCGCTGCCATCGGCGCAGCCGCGTCGCTCACATCCGGACGCATCGGGCTCAAGACCCAGACATCCTTGCTGGCGCCGCCCTGCTGCATCGACACCACATCCTTGCGCTGGCGCGGTGCAACCCGCGTCAGGCCGCCGGGCATCACGTGATAACTGCCGTCGGCAGCGGCAACCACGAATACCCGCAAGCTGACCGCGCGGCTCATCAAACGATATTCGCCGCTGCGCGACAATACCGGCGCCTGCGACAAGCGCACCCATTCCTGCGCCACGTAGGCATGCGGCTGGGCCTGCAGGCTCTCGATCAGGCGTTGCCGCGATTGCGCGTTCAGGCTGTGGCCGTAGACCGGCTGCATCCGCATCGATGGAAACGCCGGCATGATCACCAGCTGTTCCAGATTGGCCAGGGTGTAATCGAGCGCCGGTTTTTCGCCGCACCACCACGAGGCCACCGCCGGCAGCGCCAGCGGCTGGCCAAGCAAACGCTGACAGATGGCCGGCAGGAAACCGTGCAAGGCGCCAGATTCCAGCACGCCGCTGCCGAGCGAATTGGCGATCAGCACGTTGCCGAGGCGTGCTGCCTGCACCAGGCCGGGAATGCCGAGGGCGGAATCGGCGCGCAATTCGAGCGGATCGCAATAGTCGTCGTCCAGCCGCCGCAAGATCGCATGGACGCGCCGCAAACCACTCAGCGTTTTCAGATACACCATGTCGCCGCGCACCATCAGATCAGCCCCTTCGACCAGCGGGAAACCCAAGGTATGCGCCAGGAAAGCGTGTTCGGAATAGGTTTCGTTATACGGCCCCGGCGTCAGCAACACTACCAGCGGCGCTTCGCCGTCAGCGGGCGCCAGCGCGCTCAGACTGTCATGCAGGGTGTGGAAAAATTTCAGCAGCGATTGGACATGCATGTCGCGCACCATATCCGGCAGCGCACGCGACATGATCTGCCGGTTCTGCAAGGCATAACCGGCGCCTGACGGTCCTTGGGTACGGTCCGACATGACCCACCAGTGACCGTCCGGCGAACGCGCCAGGTCAATCGCATACAAATGCAGATGTATTCCCGCTGGCGGTTCAATGCCGCGACAAGGCCACAGGTAGCCATGCTGGCCGAATACCAGCGCCGGTGGCAGCAAGCCTTCGGAAAGCAGCGTTTGCGGGCCGTACAGATCGGCCAGCACCGCGTTGAGCAGGCGCGCACGCTGGATTACCGCGGCGGACAAGGTTTGCCATTCGTCGGCGGAGATGATCTGCGGCAACAGATCCAGTTCCCAGGGCCGGTTGGCGCCTTGCGGATCGGCGTACACATTGTAGGTAACGCCGTCTGCGGCAATTGCTTCGCGCACTTCGCGCGCACGGCGCCGCAGAATCTCTGGCGACAAGCCTTCGAGCTGATCGATCAAAGTGCGCCAATGCGGCCGCAGACGGCCGCCGGGTTCCAGCATTTCGTCGTAACGATCCGCCTCTGCGGGATAACTTTCGAGTAGCCGCTGGTACATAGTTGATCGCTTGCGTCACTTGAAATGGTTGAATGCAAGCTCTGGCGTCAGGGCGAGGAAAACCGCAGCGCAAACTAAAAAAGTTGCGCTGCGGCTCTTCTATGCCATGAAGCCGAGCTTGTTTAGAAGTGACGTAAGTCTAACGTAAATGGGAACTCGATGGACGCTATCGGCGTAGTTACCTGCATAGCACCCGGCGTGTGATTGAGACGGAAATAGCGCGCCAGACGCCGGCTTTCCGCTTCGAATGCATTGACCGGGAACGTCTCATAACTGCGCCCGCCCGGATGCACCACATGGTATTGGCAACCGCCCAGGCTGCGGCCGTTCCAGGTATCGACCAGATCGAAGGTCAGCGGCGAGTCGATGCCGATGGTCGGATGCAGGGCCGACGGCGGCTGCCATGCGCGGTAGCGCACGCCGCTGACAAACTCGCCGACGCGGCCGGTCGGCTGCAGCGGCACCGGCACGCCGTTGCAAGTCAGCACATAGCGGTCCGGCGCCATGCCGCTGACTTTCACCTGTACACGTTCGAGCGATGAATCGACGTAACGGGCGTTGCCGCCGGAACGGCTTTCCTCGCCCAGCACATGCCAGGGTTCCAGCGCGGTGCGTAGTTCGAGCGCGATGCCGTTGACGGCGAAGTCGCCGATTTTCGGAAAGCGGAACTCGAAGTGCGGCGCGAACCATTCCGGTTTGAGCCCATAACCGGCTTGCTGCATATCGTCCATCACATCGCAAAAATCCTGCCAGATGAAATGCGGCAGCAGGAAACGGTCGTGCAGCTCGGTGCCCCAGCGCACCAGGCGCGGCGGCTTGTAGGGCGTCTTCCAGAAGCGCGCTACCAGCGCTCGTAGCAACAACTGCTGGGTCAGGCTCATGCGCGCATGCGGCGGCATTTCGAAGGCGCGCAATTCCAGCAGGCCGAGGCGGCCGGTGCTGCTGTCGGGCGAATACAGTTTGTCGATGCAGAACTCGGCGCGATGCGTGTTGCCGGTAACGTCGATCAGCAGATTGCGCAGCAGCCGGTCGACCAGCCACGGCGCGCAGCCGTCGGCGGCGAGTTGCCTGTCCATCTCGGTAAACGCCAGTTCCAGTTCGACCACTGCATCGTTGCGCGCTTCATCGACCCGCGGCGCTTGCGAAGTGGGGCCGATGAACATGCCGGAAAACAGATAGGACAAGGCCGGATGGTTGTGCCAATAACTGATCAGGCTGCGCAACAGATCGGGCCGCCGCAGGAACGGCGAATCGCTGGTGGTAGCGCCGCCCAACACCAGATGGTTGCCGCCGCCGGTGCCGGAATGATGGCCGTCGAGCATGAATTTCTCGGTGGTCAGCCGGGTCTCGCGGGCGACATCGTATAAATAGGTGGTGTTGGCGACCAGCTCGCTCCAGCTGTGCATGGGCTGGATATTTACTTCAATCACGCCGGGATCGGGGGTGACGCTGAACTTGCCCAGGCGCGGGTCGTTGGGCGGCTCATAACCCTCCATCAACATCGGCTGCTTCAAACTCTGGGCCGTGGCTTCGATCGCCGCTACCAGTTCCAGGTAATCCTCCAGCCGCGCCAGCGGCGGCATGAACAGGTACAGCACACCCTGCCGTACTTCTGCGCACAAGGCAGTGCGGGCAATCTTATCGGCCGACTCGAATGGCGCGGGTACGGCCTGTGCTTCGCTGCTGAAGGCCGTGCTGTATTTCGGTACATCCGCCGCGGTTGCCTTGACGGCGGCAGAAACAGAGGCCGGGGTTGCCAGTTGCTGGCGGATTTGCCGGGCAATCGGCAACGGCTCGAATTGCTGGCTCGGATCCGGCTGATGCACATACGGATAATCGGCCTTCTTGACCCATGGCTGCGAATCGAGCGGCAGCCGATAGCCTAAAGGCGAATCGCCGGGCAGCAGATAACAGTATTCGCCGCGCAAATACCAGCTGCTGCTTTGCCAGCCGCGTTCATCCGCGGTGCGGGCCAGCGGCAGTACGTAGCCGGCAACTTTGCGCAGACCTTGCGAAAACACCCGGGCCAGTCTTGCCCGCTCCTGCTTGTCGTCCAGCCGCGCATCGGATGGATCGACGTTGATCGCCAGGCGGCGTTCGCGCCACAGGTAATAGTAGATGTCTTCATAGGCGGCAAATACGTGTTGGCGATCCAGCGTCAGGCGCGCGGCCACTCCTTGCAGAAAGCGTTCGGCGATATTGTCATCGCTGGCTTGCTCCTTGGTTTCGTCGGCGATCAATTCTGGCGTGGCCCAGATCGGCTCGCCGTCACGGCGCCAGTAGCAATTCAGCGACCAGCGCGGCAGCTGTTCGCCCGGATACCATTTGCCTTGGCCGAAATGCGGCAAGCCTTGCGCCGCGTATTGCTGGCGCAGCCGATGATAGAGTTCGGCTGCCAGCGGTTTCTTGGTGGGGCCCATGGCGGCGGTGTTCCATTCCTCGCCGTCGGGATGATCGAGCGCCACGAAAGTCGGCTCTCCGCCCATCGTCAACCGGACGTCGAGCGTATCCAGATCGTCATCGATGGCATGGCCCAGTTCTTCGATTTCTTCCCATTGCTGCTCGCTATACGGCTTGGTGACGCGCGGCGATTCCCAGATCCGGCGCACGCTCATGGCGTGTTCGAAACTGACTTCGCATGGTTCGACCATGCCGCTGACCGGCGCAGCCGAGGATGGCTCCGGCGTGCATGACAACGGGATATGCCCTTCTCCGGCAAACAAGCCGGAGGTGGGATCGAGTCCGATCCAGCCGGCGCCGGGCAGATACACCTCGCACCAGGCGTGCAGATCGGTGAAATCTGCTTGCGGCCCGGATGGGCCATCCAGCGATTTCTGATCGGCCGTCAGCTGGATCAGGTAACCCGACACAAACCGCGCCGCCAGCCCCAGATAGCGCAGTATCTGCACCAGCAGCCATGAAGAATCGCGGCATGAGCCGGAGCCCAGGCTTAAGGTCTGCTCCGGCGTTTGCACGCCCGGCTCCATGCGGATGGTATAGCTGATCATCTGCGCCAGTTGCTGATTCAGGCTGACCAGGAAATCCTCGCTGCGGATTCTTTCACGCGGCACCTGATCCAGGAATTTTTGCAGCAAGGGCGTCAGCGGCAGTTTCTTGCGATACGGCTCCAGCTCGTTCTGCAATTCCGGCGCGTAGGAAAACGGTACCTTCTCGGCATACGGCTCAAGAAAAAAATCGAAGGGATTGAGCACCGACATTTCGGCTACCAGATCGACCTCGATCCGGAACTCGCTGGTCTTTTCCGGAAACACCAGCCGCGCCAGGTAGTTGGCCTGCGGGTCTTGCTGCCAGTTGATGAAGTGCGGCTCCGGCAGTATCCGCAACGAATAACTGAGGATGCGGGTGCGGCAATGCGGCGCCGGCCGCAGGCGGATGATTTGAGGCCCCAGGCTGATCGGGCGCTCGTAACGATAGGTGGTGAGATGATTGAGTGCTACGTGAATTGACATGGATATCCTTTGCGACAATCAATAATCGTTCAGCTTATGAACTTCCGCTGCTGCCACTTTTATTAACCAACAGAAAAACAAAAAATCGTCATTGATATTGATGGTGACTATGGATGAAATCGCGCAAACGCGGATAAATTTCATTGTCCCAGCGGCGGCCGTTGAACACACCGTAATGACCGACCCCGATTTGCACATGATGCGTCTTCATATACGGCCGTATGCCGCTGCACATGTCCTGGGCGGCCACGGTCTGGCCTACCGCGCAGATATCATCCCTCTCCCCCTCTACGGTAAACAATGCGGTGCGGCGGATCACCGCCGGTTCTATGGTACGCCCTAACGCCTGCAATTCCCCTAGCGGCAACGCATGATCCTGGAACACGCTCTGTACGGTTTCCAGGTAAAACTCTGCGGCCAGATCCGACATGGAGAAATACTCGGCGTAAAAGATCTTGATGGCATGGGCTTTTTCATCGTCGCCGTCGACCAGATAGTTGTACAGGTTTTGAAAGGCTTTGAGGTGCCGTTCCAGATTCATGCTCATGAAGGCATTCAGTTGCAGAAAGCCGGGATAGACCTGACGCTGGCTGCCGACGAAACGACAGGGAACGGTGCTCACCAGATTGCTTTCGAACCATTCTATCGGCTTGCTTTTCGCCAGCTCATTGACCGCAGTCGGATTGATGCGGGTATCGATCGGGCCGGCCATCAGGGTCATGCTGGCGGGTTGCGCCGGATGCTGTTCGGCTGCCATCAGCGTCACCGCCGCCAGCGCCGCTACGGTCGGCTGGCAGACCGCCACCAGATGCGTGCCGGGGCCGATCTTTTCGATGAAGCGGATCAGATGGGCGACATATTCGTCAAAGCCGAAACGGCCGTCGCTGAGGGCGACATCGCGGGCATTGTGCCAATCGGTGATATAGACATCGTGATCGCGCAAGAGCGTGCTGACGGTACCGCGCAACAAGGTGGCAAAATGTCCCGACATCGGCGCTATCAACAACACGCGTGGTTGCGCCACCTCAGTTTCCTTGCGGAAACGCAACAAAGTACAGAACGGCGTCTGGTCGGCCACCTCTTCATGCACCGAAATCGTGCAGCCATTTTCCGCCACGCTAGTTATCCCGAATGCAGGGCGCTGGTGCGTCAACTGGGTGCATGAAAACACTTCGCAGGCCGCAGCCAGCTTGCGCAGCATCAGACTGTCCGGCCAGCCCGGCCAGCGATAGCTCAACAATGGTGCAGCGGTGCCAGCGAGTAAGCGCATCGGATCGCTGAAATCCGCATAGCCCTGATATGCCTGGTAAATTTTCGTCATGGTACTACCCTGTTATTGGAGTGCAGGCAAACATTGCTGGTGCAATATCCATGCCCATATCTCTGGCACGACCCTTGCTCAGTAGTCATCAAACGGTTTGCCAATCAAAAACACTTTCGATCCAATACGGAAGAATATTGCCATGCCTAAGACCACTTTGAGCATTACCAGTAAAAACTATTCGTCATGGTCGTTGCGCGGCTGGCTCATGACCAGATTCTCCGGTCTGGAATTCCAGGAGAACCCGATCTCGCCGGACGATCCGGATGCGCGCGCCGAAATCCTGCTGCTGTCGTCGTCGATCCTGGTGCCCTGCCTGTATCACGGCAATATCGTGGTGTGGGATACCTTGGCCATCGGTGAATATCTGCACGAAATCCGGCCCAAGGCCGGGCTGCTGCCGGCGGATCGCGCCGCGCGCGCCCACTGCCGTTCGATCTGCGGCGAAATGCATTCCGGCTTCAGCGCCCTGCGCTCGGCGCTGCCGATGAACATCAAGGCGCACTTCCCCGACTTCAAGGTATGGTCGCGTGCCGAGGCCGACATCAAGCGCATCACCACCATCTGGAAACAATGCCTGGCAACCTATGGCGGACCGTACCTGTTTGGCGAACGCTCAATGGCCGACGCCATGTATGCGCCAGTGGCGAGCCGTTTCCTGACTTACGATGTGAAACTGGATTCGGTCTGCAGCGCCTATTGCAAGCGCATCATGGCGATGCCGGAAATGCAGGAATGGGTCAACGCCGCCAAGCTGGAGCCGGACGATATCAATGAACTGGATGTAGAATTTTGAGAGGCTGCTCACTTAGCCCACTGTCACTGTAAAAGGATAGCTGCGATGGAAACAAATACCGAAACCAGCTCGACCAATTTGTTCTCCCATGTCCGTGAAGGCGACACTGAATTCCAGTCGGGCGGCCTGCGCGATTTCTTCCTGTATCGCGATCTCGGCATCGCCGCCGCCACCGGCGGCAAGGTGGTGGCGCATCTGGTGAAGGCCAATATGGCGCCGGAAGTGGGCACCGGCTGGCATCGGCATGAAGCCGATTTCCATATCGTCTACATGCTCAAGGGTTGGGCCCGTTTCATGTACGAAGATAAGGAAACGCTGGTTAAAGCCGGCGACTGCGTGCATCAACGCCCCGGCATCGTGCATTTTTTATTCGACTACTCGAAAGACATGGAGTATCTTGAAATCGTTAGCCCGGCGGCATTCACTTCGATCGATATGCCCGCGCCATGCGCCGTGCCGGCGCCAACGCCATGGGTTCAGGCCGATTGAGCGAGATTTGATATATACCTTTTTGCAATCAAAACATCACGGAGGCCATCACCCAGATTACGCAAAATTTGCTAAGAGCGGACGTAGCATTGCCGAAAATAAAGCCTATTCAAAAAAACCAAGACCGCATGTTAGTCTTTGAATCAGTTGATGCTTAATATGCAATATTATCAGCAATATTTAAGCAGCAATCCAGGCGAAAAAATCGGCAACAAACAGCAACAAACAGCTCCTGACAGCTCGCTACGGGCACGCTTCTTGATAGCTACTTGATAGTTTCCGATCAAACCACAGCAAAGCAAGATTATGGCAAATTTTTTCGATGAAATGTACTCCGATGGCAAGTCGTCGGTGCGTCCGCACTATGACGAATTTGCTTCCTGGCTGGCGGCCCAGTCCGCTGAAACGATCGCCCGCAAACGCGCTGAAGCCGACCTGATTTTCCGGCGAGTCGGGATTACCTTCGCCGTGTATGGCAACGACGCCGGCACTGAACGTCTGATCCCCTTCGACATCATTCCGCGCATCATCCATGCGCAAGAGTGGGCGCAACTCGAAGCCGGCCTGATCCAGCGCGTCAAGGCGCTCAACATGTTCATCCACGATATCTATCACGACCAGAATATCGTCAAGGCAGGCGTGATACCGGCTGAACAGATTTTCCGCAACGCCCAGTACCGCCCCGAAATGCAGGGCATCTCGGTCGCTTCGGATATCTATGCGCATATTGCCGGGGTTGATATCGTGCGTGCCGGCCAGGGCGAGTTTTACGTGCTGGAAGATAATCTGCGGGTGCCTTCAGGCGTGTCTTACATGCTGGAAAATCGCAAGATGATGATGCGGCTGTTCCCCGAGCTGTTCCTGCGCCACAAGATTGCGCCGGTCGATCACTATCCCGACATGCTGCTGGATAATCTGCGTTCGGTGGCGCCGGTGGGCGTGACCGATCCGACCGTGGTGGTGATGACGCCGGGGATGTATAACTCGGCCTACTTCGAACACGCTTTCCTGGCTCAGCAAATGGGCGTGGAACTGGTCGAAGGCCAGGATCTTTTTGTTAGCGATAACGCGGTCTACATGCGTACCACGCGCGGCCCCAAGCGGGTCGACGTGATCTACCGCCGGATCGACGACGATTATCTCGATCCGCTCGCCTTCCGCGCCGATTCATCGCTCGGCGTGCCGGGCTTGCTGTCGGTGTACCGCGCCGGCAATGTCACGCTGGCCAACGCCATCGGCACCGGCGTTGCCGATGACAAATCGGTATATCCGTTTGTGCCGGACATGGTGCAGTTCTATCTGTCGGAGAAGCCGATCCTCAACAATGTCCCGACTTTCCAGTGCCGCAAGAAAGAGGATTTGCAGTACACCCTCGATAATCTCAAGGACCTGGTGGTCAAGGAAGTGCATGGCGCCGGCGGTTACGGCATGCTGGTCGGACCGGCGTCGACCAAGCAGGAAATCGAAGATTTCCGCCAGCGCGTGATTGCCAAGCCGGACGGTTATATTTCCCAGCCGACCCTGGCGTTATCCGCTTGCCCAACCTATGTCGAGTCCGGCATCGCGCCGCGCCACCTGGATCTGAGGCCGTTTGTACTATCCGGAAAAAATGTCTCCCTGGTGCGCGGCGGCCTGACCCGCGTCGCCCTCAAGGAAGGCTCGCTGGTAGTCAACTCGTCGCAAGGCGGCGGCACTAAAGACACTTGGATTCTGGAGAAATAACATGCTGAGTCGCACCGCCGATCATTTATTCTGGATGGCCCGCTACACCGAGCGGGCAGAAAATACCGCGCGCATGCTCGATGTGCACGTGCAAACCGGCTTGCTGCCGCAATCGGTCGAAGATGTCGAAAAAGGCTGGCGCGCAGTCCTCGGCATTTCCGAACTGACCCAGGCCTACGACAAGAAATACAGCGTAGTCACGCAAAAAGACGTGATTGACTTCATGGTGCGCGATCCCAGCAATTCGTCCTCGATCGCCTCCTGCCTGAAACAGGCGCGCGAGAACGCACGGGCGGTACGTGGCGCGCTGACTACCGAAGCCTGGGAAATCCAGAACGCCACCTGGATCAAGATGCAGAGTTATCTGCAGACCGATGCGCTGGAACAAAATCCGAGCGAGTTTTTCGAGTGGGTCAAGCATCGCTCGCATCTGTCACGCGGCGTCACCATCGGCACCATGCTCAAGGACGAAGCATTTCACTTTATCCGCCTGGGCACCTTCCTGGAACGCGCTGACAACACCGCGCGCATCATCGATGTCAAATTCCATGGCGCCAAGGAAGGCGCTTACAAGAAAGGCTTGCAAAACGGCCAGCAACAAAGCCAAAGCCAGGAACAGGACGCCATCGCCGATCCGCAAATCGATTTCTACTACTGGGCGGCGATTCTGCGTTCCGTCTCCGGTTTTGAAATTTACCGCAAGGTGTACCGCGATGTGATCACCCCGGCCCGCGTGGCCGACCTGCTGATCTTGCGCCCGGACATGCCGCGCTCGCTGCTGTCTTGCATGGAACAGGTGGTCGGCAATCTGAAGCATGTGCACAACGACACGTCTTCCGATACCGAACGGTTCGCCGGGAAATTGCACGCCGACCTGAAATTCAGCAATCTCGATGAAATTCTCGACGCCGGCCTGCATGACTACCTGACCCGTTTCTTCGAGCGCATTTTCGAGCTCGGCAACCGGATCAGCCGCGATTTCCTGGTGCCCCTCAATACCTGACCTGACATGCTACTGACCATCCGGCATGAAACGGTTTATCACTACACCGCAGCGCTGACTTACACGATTCAGCAGCTGCGGCTGACGCCCCGTGCCGAAGCCCAGCAGCGCACGCTGGCGTGGCAGATCAGCAGTTCCGGCAGCCGTCATCCGTTCACCGATGCGTTCGGCAATCTCAGCCATATGCTGACCATCACCAAACCCCACCCTGAGGTGCGCATCATCGCCGAAGGCACGGTAGCGGTGACGCCGCTGCAACAGGGCCGGCTGCCGCAAGCGGGGGAATTCTCACCCCTGGTATTTACGGTGCCGACCCAGCTGACGCAGGCTACCGCCGCCGTGATGGATTTTGCGCATCGGAATCTGTGCGCGGGCGCCGGCAGCAAACAACTGCTGGATCTGGCACAAGCTATCTGTGTTGCTGTCGCCTATCAAGGCGGCTCCACCGCCGTCACCAGCAGCGCCGACGATGCGCTGGCGCTGGGCCAGGGGGTGTGCCAGGATCATGCGCATTTGTTCCTGGCTTGCTGTCACATAGCCGGTATCCCGGCGCGCTATGTGTCTGGCTATATCGATCCCGGCAATACCAGCCATGCCGAAAGCCATGCCTGGGTCGATGTCTGGGTGCAGGACAGCGATTTTGCCGGCTGGCTTAGCATCGACGTGACCCACGCATGTTTTGCCAGCGACAATTATTGCAGGCTGGCAATTGGGCGCGATTACGATTCGGCCGCGCCGGTGCGCGGTGTGCGTCGCGGCGGCGGCGAAGAAACCCTGACTGTGCAGGTCAATGTTTCTGCTTTGCCATCGGAGCAATAAGGGGTTCAATAAGCAGTTCACATTAATTCACAATAACTTGTCGCACCTGCAACACAAAACCTCAATCTGACCGGGAAACCGCTTTAGCTTCCTGTAAAATCGCCATTTTGTATTTTTCTTCGACATCATGACTTACTGCGTTGCCCTACGCCTGGGTTCCGGCCTGGTCTTTCTTTCCGACTCACGCACCAATGCGGGAGTCGACCATGTCGCCACCGCGCGCAAGATGAGCGTGTTCGAAAATCCCGGCGAACGCCTGATGGTGTTCATGACCGCCGGCAATCTGTCGATTTCGCAGTCCATCAAACAGGTCATCGGCGAACACGTGAATGCTGCCGGCAAGACCATCTGGACCGTCAGCTCGATGTACGAAGCGGCACAGATAGTCGGCGAAGCGGTACGCATCGTGTATGACCGCGACGCCCAGAAACTGGAAAAATTCGGCATCGATTTTAATGTCGGCATCATTTTCGGCGGCCAGATCAAGGGCGAAGGCTGCCGTCTGTTCCAGGTGTATGCGGCCGGCAATTTCATCGAATCGCTGAATGAAAACACCTATTTCCAGATCGGCGAAGCGAAATACGGCAAGCCGATCCTCGACCGCGTGATCACCCCCGCATCGACCCTGGATGAGGCCGCAAAATGCGCGCTGATTTCCATGGATTCCACCATGCGCTCCAACATCTCAGTCGGTTTGCCGCTGGACCTGTTGCTGTATGGCGCAGACACGCTGGCCGTTACGCGCTTCGTAACGATCGACGAGAAAAATCAATACTTCCAGATGATTCACGAAAACTGGGGCAAGCAACTGAAAGCCGTGTTTAACGGCATCGCCGATCCGGTCTGGAACGCCAACCCGGAAACCGCCTCGAATGTGGTGCTGGCAAAGGGTTCTATCAACGAACCGCTGGTATTGGCGCCGCCTCTGGTAAGCCGCGGCGGCAGTCAGCCGGCGCCATTGCAAACCTTGGCGCAAGGCGCTGACAGCAATAAGCAACACTAAAAAAGCAGCACTGAAAACCGACGTATCGGCATTCACGGCGACTCCTTGAGCAAGGCGTCGCCGTTTTAGTTTGCATTAGTTTGCAGCCTCAGACCATCTCAGAAACAATGCTCCGGCGCAGGAAACGATTTATCCTTCACCGCGCTGACATACGCCAGCACAGCCGCATCGATACTGGTCTGGCCCTGCATGAAGTCTTTCACGAAACGCGCTTTGTGGCCGGGGAAAACACCCATCAGATCGTGCATCACCAGCACCTGGCCGGAGCAGTCCGGGCCGGCGCCGATGCCGATGGTCGGAATGCTCAGCATCTCGCTGACTTCCTTGCCCAGCGCCGCTGGAATCGCTTCCAGCACCAGCAGGCTGGCGCCCGCTTCTTGTAGCGCCATGGCGTCGGCCTTCAGCTGCTCGGCGGCCGCGGTCGACTTGCCCTGCACCTTGTATCCGCCCATCTGATGCACCGATTGCGGCGTCAGGCCGAGATGGCCGCAGACCGGAATCGCGCGCTCGGTGAGGAAACGCACGGTGGGCGCCAGCCAGGTGCCGCCTTCGATCTTGACCATTTGCGCGCCGGCCTGGATTACCGGCACTGCGTTCTCGAACGCGCTTTGCGGCGTAGCGTAAGCGCCGAACGGCAGGTCGGCCAGCACCAGTGCGCTACGATTGCCGCGCGCTACGCTGGCGGTGTGGTACACGATGTCTTGGATGGTGACTGGCAGGGTCGATGTGTGGCCTTGGCACACCATGCCGAGCGAATCGCCGATCAGCAGGGTTTCAACGCCGCAGCGGTCCATCAAGGCGGCGAAGCTGGCGTCGTAACAAGTCAGCATGGTGATTTTTTCACCTTTGTCGCGCAGGGCCTGCAAGGCCGGGATGGTGACCGGTTTGCTGCGCTTGGTAGCATGCGCCGCCGGATCACTGCTCTGTATATATCCTGCCATTGTCATTCTCCACGATTGAAAAATTCACGCTTGCCGCGCATGCCGTCGATGCGCGCCAAGAGCAAGTTGAAATCGGCGTCGTTGCCGGCCAGCTCCAGATGTTCGTTATTGACGATCAGCAGCGGCGCGTCGTCGTAGTGATAGAAGAAGCGGCTGTAGCTTTCGCACAGATGCGTCAGATACTCCGGCGAGATCGCCGCTTCCATTTCGATGCCGCGCTTTTTGATGCGTTCGATCAAGGTTTCCGGCTCGGCTTGCAGATAGATCACCAGGTCCGGCGTCGCTACCTGCGGCCGCAGATGATCGTACATTTGCTGGTATAACTTGAGTTCCTCGTCGGCCAGGGTCAGGCTGGCAAAAATCGGATCCTTGGCCAGCATGAAATCGGCAACCAGATGATTGGGGCTGTCGAACAAATCGTTCTGCGCCGAGTCGCGCAACTGGTTGATGCGCTGGAACAGGAAAAACATTTGTGTCGACAGCGCGTAGCGCGGAGCGTCACGGTAAAACTTCTCCAGAAAGGGATTGGCTTGCGGTTGCTCCAGCAAGACTTTACACCCCAGATGCATGGCGATCTTGTTCACCAGCGTAGTCTTGCCGACCCCGATCGGGCCTTCTACGACGATATATTTATAACTGTCTAGATTCATGTTTAAGAGTGAAACGCTGTATGCGTGAAGGGAACAGTGTGCCAGAAGCTGACGCATCCGGCAGACGGCCGTCATTAAACAGATTTTATGCGCAGATTCTTATACGATTCTTATACTTTGCGGATGGCCTGGTCGGCGACTTGCGGGGCAAACTGATGTGCTGGGCCTTGCTGGGGAATGACGATGAAGGGATCGATCTGCAATAGCGGAATCAGAACGAAAGCGCGTTGCGTCATGCGCGGGTGCGGTACGGTTAGCAGCGCGTCCTGGAACGTCGCCTGGCCATACAACAACAAGTCCAGATCCAGTGTGCGCGGTGCATTGGGATAAGGACGCTGGCGGCCGAAATCCTGTTCGATCTGCTGCAAGCCCTGCAGCAAGGCATGCGCGCTCAAGCGGGTTTTGACGCGCGCCACGGCGTTGATGTAATCGTCGCCGCCGGCGTCCAGCGGCGCCGTGCAAAACAGGCTCGATTGCGCATCCAGCCTGCTCTCAGGCAACTTGCCTAGTTGCAGAATGGCGCGCTGAACCTGGGCTTGGGCGTCACCCAGATTGGCGCCGATGCCGATGTAAGCGGTGACCGCTTCGGCAGCAGGAGAGATTGCCGTCATTGACCACCTTGATCGTCGTTGCTGCGGCTGCCTGGATTGACCGTCTTGGCGCCGCTACGCGAACCGCGCCGGCGTGGACGTTTTTTTGCCGGAGCAGCTTCGGCAGCGGCTTTCGGTTTTTGCGCTATCAGCACTTCACGCTGAGCGCCGTCGCCTTCCATGAAAGCCGTCCACCACTCGCCGATTTCGCTGTCGATCTCGCCCGAGGCGCAACGCAGCAGCAGGAAATCGTAGCCGGCGCGCAAGCGCAAATGCTCCAACAACTTGTAAGGCGTCTTGCCGGTACGGCGCTCAAAACGCGGCTGCATGGCCCAGATATCGCGCATGTCGGAGGCGATCTTGCGTTGCAGAGCCAGTTTGTCGGTTTGCGCTTCCAGGACATCGTCGGCGGCCAGATGCAGCGCCGGGATCGGGAATTCGCCAGCAGCCTTGTAGGCGCTCCATTTTTCCAATACCTGGTGCCACAGCAACGAGGCAAACAGGAAGCCGGGAGAAACCGGTTTGCCTTGCTGCACGCGGATATCGGTGTTGGCCAGCGCCAGCGTGACGAATTTTTCGCCTAGCGGTTGTTCCAGCACCACGTCCAGCAACGGCAGCAAGCCATGATGCAAACCTTCCTGGCGCAATTGCTGCAGGCAAGCCAGCGCATGGCCGCTCATCAGCAGTTTCAGCATTTCGTCGAATACCCGTGCGGCGGGTACATTGTCGATCAGCGCCGCCATCACCGGTATCGGCGCCCGGGTGGCCGGATCGATAGTAAATTTGAGCTTGGCGGCGAAGCGCACGATGCGCAGCATGCGCACCGGGTCTTCCCGGTAACGCGCTTCCGGTTCGCCGATAATGCGCAGGGTCTTGGCACGGATATCGTCTATGCCGCCGTGGTAGTCGAGCACGCTCTCGGTAGCCGGATCGTAGTACATCGCATTGATGGTGAAATCGCGCCGTACCGCATCTTCGTGCTGCTCGCCGAAGGTGTTGTCGCGCAATACGCGGCCATGCTCGTCTTTCGGCGAACCGTCGGAGGACGCACCGCGGAAAGTGGTGACTTCGATCAGCTCCTGGCCGAACATCACATGCACGATCTGGAACCGCTTGCCGATGATGAAAGCGCGCCGGAACAAACGCTTGACCTGTTCCGGCGTGGCGTTGGTGGCGACGTCGAAATCCTTAGGCTTCACGCCCAGCAGCAGATCGCGCACTGCACCGCCGACGATGAAGGCTTTGTAGCCGTTATCCTGCAGGGTCTTGGTGACTCTTACTGCATTAGGAGAAACCAGTTGCGGATTGATGCCGTGCTGTTTCGGGCCGAGTATCAACGGTTGGGTGGGATCTTTTTTCTTTTTCCCGAGGATGGAGCGAATCAGCTTCTTGATCATTGCGCGTCGAATAAATTCAGGATGGGCCAGCCGTGGGTAATTGCATGCTCTTTCAGGCGAGCGTTCGGATTGGTGGCGATGGGGTCGGTGACCAGCGCCATCAGCGGCAGGTCGTTGTGCGAATCGCTATAGAAATAACTGCGCGGGAAACTGGCCAGCGTCATGTCCATGGTCGCCAGCCAGGCATGGGTATGAGTGACTTTGCCGGGGCCGTAGGTTGGCGTATCCGCCAGCTTGCCGGTAATCTCGCCGTCGCCGGTGGTTTCCGGGTCCGAGGCGATCAGGAAATCGACGCCCAGGGCTTTGGCAATCGGCTCTGTCACAAAACTGTTGGTGGCCGTCACGATTGCCACCAGGTCGCCGGCATCCTGATGTTTTTGCAGCAAGGCGCGCGCCGCCGGAGTAATTTGCGGCAGGATCACTTGCGCCATGAACTGCTCATGCCAGGCGTCGAGCTGCTTGCGCGGAAATTTTGCCAGCGTGCCGAAGGCGAATTCCAGGTATTTGACCGGATCGAGCGTGCCGGCCTGGTATTGCGCAAACCACTCGGCGTTGCTCTTTTCAAACGCGTTGGGATCAACCGCGCCGATGCGCGCCAGGAACTGCCCCCATTCATAGTCTGAGTCGACGGGCAACAGCGTATGGTCAAGGTCGAATAAGGCCAGGTTCATAGTGATTGTTTATCTTCGGATTCGAGTTGCAACAAACTGCGTAACAAAGGCAGCGTTATAGGGCGCTGGGTCTCCAGCGAATAGCGGTCGAGCTCGTCCAGCATGGCCGACAAAGACCGCATATCGCGCCGGAAATGCGTAATCAGATAGGGTAACACGCCGTTCGACAGATGCAGGCCGCGCGCCAGCGCGGCATGTGTCAGCGCGGCGATCTTTTCTTCATCGCTCAAACCGTGCAATTGATAAATAAGGCCCCAGCCGAGGCGGGTCCGCAAGTCTTCGCGCACACTCAGCTCGGACGGCGGCAATTCGCCGCTGGTGACCAGCCAGCCGCCGTGCTCGCGAATCTGGTTGAACAGGTTGAAAGCTTCAATCTGATCGCCCGCCGACAATTTATCGCAGTCGTCGATCAGGTAGCCGGTCACATCCGGCGAGAAATTAAAGACATCGCCGTTATATTGGCTGCCACGGATCAAGCGGGCGCCAGTGCTGCTGGCCAATGCATGCAGCACATGGCTTTTGCCGGCGCCGGCGTCGCCCCACAGGTAGACAAAACGATCGCCCGGCGCGGTGAGGGATGTCGCCGACGGCGCGACCAGACGCTGCAAGAACTGTAAGGCTTCTTGGTTCTGCCCGACCACAAAAGTGTCCAGGGTCTGCGGTTCTTCCGCAGTTATGTCCAGCGTTAACTGCCTCATACTCGTTTCTTCTAAGGAGGCTCGCTACGGTCTATCGAGCCTCCTTTTTAATTTAATTAGTGTTGATAAAAACTACTGTTGAGGTAGTGTGCGCGCACATGCTTGACCACAACCGACATGATCGCCGAACATGGCAGCGCCAATAGTATGCCGACGAAGCCGAATAGCTGGCCAAAGGCCATCAACGCAAAAATCACTACCAGCGGATGCAGACCGATACGTTCGCCTACCAGGCGCGGCGTCAGGATAAAACTTTCCAGCACCTGGCCGACGCCATACACGATGGCGACCGCAATCAGGCCATGCCAGCCGCTGAACTGCAGCATCGCCGCAATCAGCGCCAGCACCAGTCCAAGGCCGAAGCCGACATACGGAATGAATACCAGCAAACCGGTAATAATGCCGACCGGCAACGCCACATCGAAGCCGGCAATCGCCAGCCCGGTCGAATAATAAATCGCCAGAACCAACATTACCAGCAATTGACCGCGCAAATACTGCGCCAGCAGGCTATCCACCTCTTGCGTCATGTTGCCGGTCTTGCCTTGCCAGCGGCGCGGCACCAGCCTGCCGACCCGCTCGACAATCGAATGCCAGTCCTGCAACAGATAAAACAGCACGACCGGCACCAGCAGTATGGTGGCAATCCAGCCCAGCACTGCGGTGCCGCCGACCTTGACCGAGGCCAGCACCGAGCTCCAGATCTCTTCGCCGCTGGTAGACAATTGCTTGGTCAGCATTTCCTTGATGCCGGTCCCGTCCAGCCGCACATTGATGCCGAAATCCTGCAAATGCGGGCCGATCAGGCCGTCCAGCTTGTTCAGGAAACTCGGGATCTGATCTTGCAACAAAGGAAATTCTTTGCGCAACACCGGTATCACGATCAAGATCACCGCCAGGATGGCGAACACTAGCAGCAGTATCACGACCAGCACCGCCAGCGCGCGCGGGAAAGGAAATTTGCCGATGCGCCGGCGCGACAGCCAATCCACTCCTGGATTAAGTGCGTAGGCAAGAATGGCGGAAGCGATGAAAGGCGTCAGAATCGGCCCCAAGGCGACCATTAACGCCACAAGCAATAGCCCAATTCCCAGCCACAACGCAGTTTGTTTTTGTTCGTCGGTAAAAGAAAATGGCATGGACTCGAAAGTTTGGTGGATCGGTTTGATAAAATACCGCTTTTACCGCGCAATAACCCGGCCGAAACCAAGCGATTGATAAGCTAAAAAAAAAGACAAAGCCCGTGGAAAAGACGTATTTCGCGTATTTTCCACTAGCTGCCCTCTTGTTTGGCTGTTTTTGGCCGGTTATTTGACCTGATAGACAACGCTGAAACGGCGATGAATATCGGGTGCGTGGCCGAATTCCCTCTATTTTACCGCCTCTGCCGCCAATCACATCATGACTTCCACTTCAAACGTTTCCAACGTGCCTCTCTCTTATCGCGATGCGGGTGTCGACATCGACGCCGGCGACGCCCTGGTCGAGGCCATCAAGCCTTTTGCCAAGCGCACCATGCGTGAAGGCGTGATGGGCGGCATCGGCGGTTTCGGCGCCTTGTTCGAAATCAGCAAGAAATTCAAGGAGCCGGTGCTGGTCTCCGGCACCGACGGCGTCGGCACCAAGCTGAAACTGGCTTTCCACCTGAAACGTCACGATACGGTCGGCATCGACCTGGTCGCGATGAGCGTCAACGACATTCTGGTGCAAGGCGCCGAACCCTTGTTTTTCCTGGATTACTTCGCTTGCGGCAAACTCGATGTGCCTAGCGCCACCGACGTTATCAAGGGCATCGCCAAAGGCTGCGAGCTGGCAGGCTGCGCCCTGATCGGCGGCGAAACCGCTGAAATGCCAAGCATGTATCCCGATGGCGAATACGACCTGGCCGGCTTCGCCGTCGGCGCGGTTGAAAAATCCAAGCTGATCGACGGCAGCAAGATCGTACCGGGCGACGTGGTGCTGGGCCTGGCGTCGTCGGGCGCGCACTCCAACGGTTATTCGCTGGTGCGCAAGATCATCGAAGTCGCCCAGCCTGATCTCGATGCCGATTTCCACGGCCGCAAGCTGGCCGACGTGCTGATGGAGCCGACCCGGATTTACGTCAAGCCGTTGCTGGCGCTGATGGAGTCGATGGAAGTCAAAGGCATGGTGCATATCACCGGCGGCGGCCTGGTGGAAAATATCCCGCGCGTGCTGCAAGACAATCTGACTGCGGTATTGCACAGCGATAGCTGGACCATGCCGCCGCTGTTTACCTGGCTGCAACAGCACGGCCAGGTTGCCGACGCAGAAATGCATCGGGTCTTCAACTGCGGTATCGGCATGACTGTCATCGTCGCCAAGGAAAACGCCGACGCCGCAATCGCGCAGTTGCAAGCCGCAGGGGAAACCGTCAGCCGGATTGGCGAAATCCGTGCCCGCGCCGAGGGTGAAGCGCAAACGATCGTAGTCTAATTATTGCGGGACGAAGCCTCAAAAAAAGACGACCGATTTATCGGTCGTTTTTTTTCGTGTTTTATTTAATGACTGCGGCGCTACAACACAATCTCAAGCAGCTTTAATCTTCATAGCGCTTCAAACTGGCCGCCATTCCTTTGTCCAGATCGGACATGCAGCTGACGGTCACTTCCAGATCCCGCAACAAGCCGTCCCGCACGCTGTACACCCAGCTATGAATGGTCAGCGGTTGGCCACGGTCCCAGGCGTCCTGGACGATGGTGGTGCGGCAAATATTGGCAACCTGTTCCATGGAATTCAGCTCACACAGACGATCGTGGCGTACGCTTTCCGGCAAGGCTTCGCCCAGATAGCGCTCATGCTTCTGATGCACATCCTCGACATAGCGCAGCCAGTTGTCGGCCAGCCCGACACGACGCTTGGTCAGCGCAGCATGGACGCCGGAGCAGCCATAATGGCCGACCACGAAAACATGCTTTACCTTCAGTACATCTACCGCGAACTGCAATACCGACAAGCAATTCAGGTCGCTATGCGCAACCACGTTGGCGATATTGCGGTGAACGAATAACTCACCCGGCAGCAAGCCCAGCAACTCATTTGCCGGCACCCTGCTGTCGGAACACCCAATCCAGAAATACTCCGGCGCCTGTTGCGACGCCAGGGTCTTGAAAAAATCCGGATCGCGGGCGGTGATTGCCGCCGCCCACTCACGGTTTCTCTGGAAAAGGTCTTCTCGGGTCAGGGATTGCTTGTTGTTTGCTGTCATTGTTTTCCATTAAATAAAGTTCCATCTGCATGTTATTTTTACATTACATGCACGACATCCTGGGCCTTATTTTATAGAAACTTGGCTATTCCCATCTGCTTTTATCCGATAGCCGCCATTCCTTCCGGCCCTACCTATCCCTGCTGACCTAACAGCGAGAGCTTCAATTTGCTGTCGGCAGGTTTCTCGCCCAGCCAGATTTTCAGCAAAGCGTTATAGAAAACCTGATCGGGCAAGGTCTCCGATACCGGCTTGCCGTTAAAGTGGATCTGCGTGCCAACGCCTGGAATCCAGTCGGTGGTCAGCACGTCACCCTTTTTCAGCTCCGGGATCGAGGCAAACAGTTCGCCGAATTTCAGCAGCTGATTAACGATCTTCGATTTATCAGCCTTATCCACATTGTTTTGGATGCCCGCCATGAAAGCCCGGCTGAAATCTTCGCTGCTGACATCGCGCAGCATGACCAGTTCGATACGCCGCGGCCCGGCAGCAGCCAGCACATCCGGCACCGTGGTTTTCTTCTCGGTCAAATATAAGGCCGCGGTATAGACCTTGAAAATCACTTTATAGCGAATCCCGGCGCCGTTCAGCTTCAAGTCCTGACTGCCGACTTTTGCCGTTTCGTCGATCTTGACGCCAGCCACATCCAGCGCAAATGCGCTCTGCGCCAATAACAGCGCAGACAATACGCAGGCGCAAGCCCCTGCACGCTTCAAACGAGCAACTACTTTCATGTCTCCTCCTATGGTTTGTATATGGAGTTTGTGTTGATCGCAAATAAAAGAACGATCGTTTTATTATTACCTTATACAGAATAGAGAGCTGAACAAAATTATGCAATAAAGAAATTATTAAAGATGGCTGGACAGTCCGCCCGACGGACATGGAAAAAGCCGCCAACCTTGCATGGTTGGCGGCTTTTGCAGGGCTCAGAGCAGGCTTTCTTACTCGAAAAACTCTTTCACCTTGTCTTTCCAGGACTTGCTCTGCGGGCTGTGCTTGGCGCCGCCTTCGCTGGTCAGTTGCTCGAATTCCTGCAGCAATTCCTTTTGCCTGTCGCTCAGCTTGACCGGAGTTTCCACCACCACGTGGCAGAACAGATCGCCGGCATAACCCGAGCGCACGCCCTTGATGCCCTTGCTGCGCAGACGGAAAGTCTTGCCGGACTGGGTGCCGTCGGGAATCGTGAACGAGGCTTTGCCGTTCAAGGTCGGCACTTCGATTTCCCCGCCCAAAGCGGCTTTGGCAAACGAGATCGGCATTTCGCAATGGAGATCGTCGCCTTCGCGCTGGAACACCGCGTGCGGCTTGATGTGGATTTCCACATACAAATCGCCGGTCGGTCCGCCGTTCATGCCTGGCTCGCCGTTGCCGGAAGAACGAATCCGCATGCCGTCGTCGATTCCGGCCGGGATCTTCACTTCCAGTGTCTTGTTGCGCTTGATACGGCCGGCGCCGCTGCAAGACGGGCAAGGTTCGGGAATGATCTTGCCGCTGCCATGGCATTTCGGGCAAGTCTGCTGGATGCTGAAAAAGCCTTGCTGCATCCTGACCTGGCCGTGGCCGCCGCAGGTCGGACAGGTGATCGGCTCGGTGCCGGCCTTGGCGCCGCTGCCGTGGCAAGGCTCGCATTCATCCCAGGACGGCACGCGGATGGTGGTATCGAAACCGTGTGCGGCTTGCTCCAGCGTGATTTCGAGGTTGTAGCGCAAATCGGCGCCGCGATACACTTGCGGCCCGCCGCGGCCGCCGCGACCGCCGCCGCCGCCGAAGATATCGCCGAAGATATCGCCAATCGCGTCGGCAAAACCGCCGCCGCCACCGCCGCCGCCCATATTCGGGTCGACGCCGGCATGGCCGTAGCGATCGTAGGCTTCGCGCTTTTGCGGATCAGCCAGCATTTCGTAGGCTTCTTTCGCCTCTTTGAATTTTTCTTCCGCACCTTTGCTATCCGGATTGCGGTCCGGATGATGCTTCATTGCGAGCTTGCGATACGCCTTCTTGATTTCTTCATCAGAAGCGTTTTTCGCCACACCCAATATTTCGTAAAAATCACGCTTCGCCATCTTTTTGCACCCTGTTGTTTAAGCGAAAACGCCGAACAGAGCTGCAATAGCATCTGCCCGGCGCGTCTTCGCACTAGCTTGCCAATTTAAATTGGCAGACCAGCACTGACAAGACCTTACTTATCCTTCACTTCCTTGAAGTCAGCATCAACCACGTCGTCTTCTTTCGGCTTGGCTTCAGCACCCGCTGCACCGGCTTCAGCACCGCCTGCGGCAGCTTGCTGGGCCTGCATGTCAGCGTACATCTTTTCGCCGAGCTTTTGCGCTGCAGTAGTCAGGGCTGCTGTCTTGTTATCGATGGCGGCCTTGTCGCTGCCCTTCAATACTTCTTCCAGTTCCTTGATCGCTGCTTCGATGCTGGCCTTCTCGCCGGCTTCCAGCTTGTCGCCGTATTCAGTCAGGGATTTGCGGGTCGAATGGACCAGTGCATCGCCTTGATTATGCGCTTCTGCCAGTTCTTTCAGGCGCTTGTCTTCTTCGGCATTCGCCTCGGCGTCGCGCACCATCTTCTGGATCTCTTCTTCGGTCAGACCGGAGTTAGCCTTGATGGTGATCTTGTTTTCCTTGCCGGTGGCCTTGTCCTTGGCGCCGACGTGGAGAATACCGTTGGCGTCGATGTCGAAGGTCACTTCGATCTGCGGCGTGCCGCGTGCTGCCGGCGGGATGCCTTCCAGATTGAATTCGCCCAGGCCCTTGTTGCCGGCTGCCATCTCGCGCTCACCTTGGAAAACCTTGATGGTCACGGCCGGCTGGTTGTCGTCGGCAGTCGAGAACACCTGACTGAATTTGGTCGGGATGGTGGTGTTCTTCTGGATCATCTTGGTCATCACGCCGCCCATGGTTTCGATACCCAGCGACAACGGCGTCACGTCCAGCAGCAGCAAGTCCTTGCGGTCGCCCGACAATACCGAGCCCTGGATCGCGGCGCCGACAGCCACTGCTTCGTCAGGGTTGACGTCCTTGCGCGGATCCTTGCCGAAGAATTCCTTCACCTTTTCCTGCACCTTAGGCATACGGGTCATGCCGCCGACCAGGATGATGTCGTCGATGTCGGACACTTTGACGCCGGCGTCCTTGATCGCGATGCGGCAAGGCTCGATGGTCTTGGCAATCAGCTCTTCCACCAGCGATTCCAGCTTGGCGCGGGTCATCTTCAGGTTCAAGTGGATAGGCGCGCCGTTCGCCATGGCGATGTACGGTTCGTTGATTTCTGTCTGTTGCGAGGACGACAGTTCGATCTTGGCGCGCTCGGCCGACGCCTTGATACGTTGCAGCGCAATCGCATCCTTGCCCAGGTCGATGCCGTTGATCTTCTTGAACTCGTCCAGGATGTAATCGATGATGCGTTGGTCGAAGTCTTCGCCGCCGAGGAAAGTGTCGCCATTGGTGGACAGCACTTCAAATTGCTTTTCGCCATCGACATCGGCGATTTCAATGATGGAAACGTCGAAAGTACCGCCGCCCAGGTCATACACGGCAATCTTGCGATCGCCTTTTTCCGCCTTGTCCAGGCCGAATGCCAGCGCAGCCGCAGTCGGCTCGTTGATGATGCGCTTGACGTCCAGACCGGCGATACGGCCGGCATCCTTGGTAGCCTGGCGCTGCGCATCGTTAAAGTAAGCCGGCACCGTGATCACGGCTTCGGTGACTTCTTCGCCAAGGTAATCTTCGGCAGTCTTCTTCATCTTGCGCAGCACTTCCGCGGAAATTTGCGGTGGCGCCAGTTTTTGGTCGCGCACGCCAACCCATGCATCGCCGTTGTCGGCTTTGAGGATTTGGTAAGGCATCAGGGCGATGTCTTTTTGCACTTCTTTTTCGTCGAATTTGCGGCCGATCAGACGCTTGGTTGCGTACAGCGTGTTTTTCGGATTAGTCACGGCCTGGCGTTTGGCAGGGGCGCCAACCAGGATTTCGCCGTCTTCTTGATAAGCGATGATAGAAGGCGTAGTACGCGCGCCTTCCGAGTTTTCGATCACTTTAGGTTGACCGCCTTCGATAACTGAAACGCAAGAATTGGTAGTACCCAAGTCAATGCCGATGATTTTACCCATGGTGTATGCCCTTTACTGAATATATGGTTAATGTTTTGATGGTCTGAATATAGGGAGAAAAGCAGCGCTTTCAAGCGCTGACCTGTTCACTTTTGGCTTTTTTTCTATTTTCCTTGCGCCACCACGACCAGTGCAGGCCGCAACAGGCGGTCGGCAATGGTGTATCCCTTTTGCAGCACAGTCACCACGGTATTGGATTCTTGCTCTGCCGGCACGGTTGAAATTGCCTGGTGTTTCATCGGATCAAGCTTGTCGCCGACTTGCGGCGAAATTTCCAGCAAACGATTTCTTTCGAAGGCTGAGGACATCTGCTTCAAGGTCATTTCCACGCCTTCCTTGAGCGACTCCACCGATGGCGTTTCGATTTTCAACGCCATTTCAAGATTGTCCTTGACCGGCACCAGCGCCTCGGCAAAACCTTCAATCGCAAATTTATGAGCGCGCGCAATATCTTCCTGGGCACGGCGGCGCACGTTTTCGGCTTCGGCCTTGGCGCGCAGGAAAGCATCTTGCATCTCGGCGATCTTGGCTTGCGCTTCCGACAACTGCACTTCCAGCGTCGACTCAGGGATTACCGTTGCATCCTCGGCAACGGAGTTCTTTTCCGCTTGCGTCTGTTCGTTCTGATTTTCCATGTGTTCCATTCAAAAACCTCCAACAATCAATAACTTAGTAAGTATAAAGAGCCAAATGAGGCTATGCCCTTACTTTTTCAAGGGTTAAAAAATTTGCGCCTTGATTCGGCCTTGATAGGCTTGATCCAATGGCAGGTAAAGGGCAACAACGGACCGCAACCGCATCAAAGCCTGGCAACAAATTGAAACAATATTTACCAACCATGGGTTTGCTGCAACGCGACATCGGAACTATGCTGAAGGTGTGGGTTCAAGCAAGGAACAGCGCTTTTGGAGAATTACTTTTCCCGCAACAAACAAAAAGGGGAATACCGTGAAACTATCGTTAATTTCCGCATTTCTGGTCGTTTATATTTTGCTTGCGGCAAGCTGGATCAGCTATTCGCAACTGGTCGCCCTGTATTAAGAGTGACTGCTTGCCTCGATATCTACCACTTGCAAAACAAGCAACAATCTTCCATACGCCCTCAACACTGGGCGCTCATTATAGTTGTGCCTTGCCTGAACGGCGCACAAACACCCAAAATTTCTGTATCGGACCGGCTGTTTTATTGGCTTGCGCCCAGACGCACAGCTTGTTGCCGTGAGGCTTCGGCCCGCTGTTTCGCTTCTTGCCGTTCGCTCTCGGTCAGGTGAGTCGGCCAGCCGATCAGATGTTCCTCCACCAAGTTAGCCATGGCGGATATCCAGCCCGGCGCCTGGTTCAGGCACGCGATGAAATGGAACTCCTTGCCGCCCGCCGCCAGGAAATCCTGTTTCGCCTCTATCGCAATTTCCTCCAATGTCTCCAGGCAATCGCTGGTGAAGCCTGGGCACATCACGTCGACGCGGCCGACACCCTGCTTTGCCAGTTTTTGCAAAGTCGGCGCGGTATAGGGCTGCAGCCATTCAGCCTTGCCGAAGCGCGACTGGAAAGTCAGCTGATATTGCTCAGGCCCCAGTCCCAGCTGCTGCGCCAGCAAGCGCGCGGTTTTTTGACATTCGCAATGATAGGGATCGCCCAGCGCCAAAGTACGCTTCGGCACCCCATGAAAACTCATGATCAGTTTGTCTGGCGTGCCATGCATTGCCCAGTAGGCCAGCACCGACTCTTTCAACGCCTGGATATACGCTTCGTGATCGTGATAATGCTTGATGAAACGTAGTTCGGGAACATTGCGCACTTGCGCATAATGGGCAAATACCGCGTCATAGATCGACGCTGTGGTGGTTGCCGAATATTGCGGATAGGCGGGCAAGATCAGGATCCGCTCGCAACCCTCCGCTTTCAGCTGCTCCAGCACTTCCGCTATCGCCGGCGTGCCGTAGCGCATTGCATAAGCCACTTGGAGCTGATGCCCGCGCTGCCCCAGATAACCGCGCAGCAAAATCGCCTGCTTGCTGGTATGGACCTTGAGCGGTGAACCTTCGTTGCTCCAGATGGACGCATATTTATGCGCCGACTTGCTGGAACGGAACGGCAGAATCACACAATGCAAAATCCACCACCAGATCGCCCGCGGGATTTCCACCACGCGCGGATCGGACAGGAATTGCTTCAGGTAGCTGCGCACCGCCTTGGTGGTCGGCGCATCCGGGGTGCCCAGATTGACCAGCAGCACCGCAGTCTTGCCAGTCTTGCCATGCGTGAACGGGGGTTCTTTACGAAATGCCATGCAGGATATCCAAAATGGCGGCTTAAAGCGCCAGTAATTCACGCGCATGCTTGCGCGTAGTTGCAGTGATTTCCAGACCACCCAGCATGCGGGCGATTTCCTCAATCCGGTTCTTGGCGTCGAGACCGTCGATCGCCGATACCGTTTTGTTGCCCTGGCTTTGCTTGCTGACTTGGAAATGCTGATTGGCCTGGCTGGCAACCTGGGGCAAATGGGTTACGCACAGCACCTGGCGATCCTGGCCCAGGCGCTTCAACAGGCGCCCAACCACTTCCGCCACGCCGCCGCCGATACCGCTATCGACTTCATCGAAAATCAGGGTCGGGGTCGCGGTTGAACTGGAGGTGATCACCGAAATCGCCAGCGCTATCCGCGCCAGCTCGCCACCGGAGGCGACCTTGGCCAAGGGCCGCGGCGCGACGCCGGCATGGCCGGCAACCAGGAACTCCACTTGCTCGACGCCATAACCGGCCGCTTCGCAAGGATTCAGCGCAACCGCAAAGCGGCCGCCGCTCATGCTCAAATCCTGCATCGCCGCGGTCACTGCCGTACCCAGCGCCTGCGCGGCCTTGGCCCGCGCTTTCGACAATTTTTGCGCCAGCGTCAGATAGGCGGCTTTCAGCTTCTCTTCCTGCGCCCGCATGGCGTCGAGATCGCTGGCGTCCGCCAGTTGCCGCAGCTGCAGCGACAAACTCTCCAGTTCCTGCGGCAGTTCGTCCGGCGCCAGGCGGAATTTGCGGCCCGCCGAATGGATCGCTTCCATCCGGTCTTCAACCTGATGCAGACGCGCCGGATCAAGCTCGACCCGGCTCAGATAATCATTCAGCGCGTAGACCGCTTCCTGCAACTGGATGCGAGCCGGCTCCAGAGCTTCCAGCACCGGCTTGAGGCTGCTGTCGACGTCGACCAGCTTGCCGATTTTCTGATTCAGCGCCGACAACTGCGACAACATCGGCGGGCTGTCGTTTGCGTCGTTTTCGGAAATCACATTGAGCGCTTCTTGCGCGCCCTCGATCAGGCTGGCGGCATGCGACAGGCGGCTGTGCTCATTGGTGATCTCATCCCATTCGCCGGGCTTGACCGCCAGCTTTTCCAGCTCGCCCACCTGCCACTCCAGCCGTTCGCGCTCCAGCAACACATTCTTGGCGTTGGTTTCAAATTCTTCGCGTTGGCGCGCCAGCGAACGCCAGCTTTTAAAGGCACCGGCGACCGCCAGCAAGTCATCCTGCAAGCCGGCTTGCCCATCCAGCAACAGCCGTTGGGCGTCGCTCTTCAGCAAAGACTGGTGGGCGTGCTGGCCGTGAATATCGACCAGCATTTCACCCAGCTCGCGCAGTTGCCCGGCAGTTGCCGCGACGCCGTTGATAAACGCCTTGGAGCGGCCGGCATTGTCGATCACGCGCCGCATCAGGATCACCCCCTCTTCGCTGGCGAACTCGTTCCGATCCAGCCAGGCATTGGCCTCGCCGTCAGCATCGCCAGTCAACGCAAATTCCGCCGTCACATCGGCCTTGGCGGCGCCTTCGCGCACTACGCTGGCGTCGCCGCGGCCGCCCAGCGCCAGGGCCAGGGCGTCGATCAGGATAGATTTGCCGGCGCCGGTTTCGCCGGTGAATACGGTGAAGCCAGCGGCGAACTCAAGCTCGATGGCATCGACAATGACAAAATCGCGAATGGAAAGTGTGCGCAGCATGGGAGTCTGGGGTGGCTCAAAAATAGATGTAGAAATAAGGGTAAATTCAGCGCGGACCGGGCTCCGCTCAAGCAGTAGCAAAGTCGCAAGAAAATTACTGTAAAAAAATACCTAAGCAGCTTACTTCAAGTGTCCTTCCACCGACGGATATTCGTTCCAGTGCAACTTTTGTCGCAGGGTATCGTAATAACTCCAGCCGGCCGGGTGTAAAAAGGTGATGGTGTGCTCGGAACGCCGGATCAGGATGCGGTCGCCATGCTGCAGGCTGGCCAGCGACTGCATGTCGAAATTGGCGCTGATATCGCGGCCATTCACGATTTCAATCACGATTTCACTGCTGTCTGGAATCACGATGGGCCGGTTCGACAGCGCGTGCGGCGCAATCGGCACCAGCACGATGCCGCCCAAGGAAGGATGCAGCAAGGGGCCGCCGGCGGACAAGGCATACGCGGTGGAGCCGGTCGGCGTCGCCACGATCAAGCCGTCGGAACGCTGGTTGTACATGAAGCGGCCATCGACCTCGACCATCAGTTCCGCCATGCCGGAAGCGGCGCCGCGCGACACCACCACATCGTTGAACGCCAGCGCGCTGAAAATCTGCTGACCGTCACGCATGACGGATCCTTGCAGCAAGCTGCGCCGCTCCGATTCGACATTTCCATCCAGCATTTCGCCCAGCACCGGCAGCATCCGCTCCAGCGAAATATCGGTAATGAATCCGAGCCGGCCCTGGTTGATGCCGATCAAGGGCACGTCATAAGGCGCCAGCTGGCGGGCAATGCCGAGCATGGTGCCGTCGCCGCCGACAATAATCGCGGCGTCCGCCTGTTCGCCGATCTCAGCCGGCGTCATGGCGGCAATGCCGGCCATCGCGACATTCTGCGCGGTCTCGGCTTCGAACACGACGTTATGGCCGCGACCTTGCAGAAAATCGACGATTTCAGTCAGCGACTCCGAAATACCGACGGCAAAATACTTGCCGACGATAGCAATCGTTTTCGGCAAGGATGTTGACGAACCGGGCTGAGAAGGTAATTTTATAGGCGACATGCTGGCGATTAGACCATAATTTAGGCTTGCAATGAAGGATACGCACATGGCTCTGACGAATAATTCAACTATCATCCCGCCGTCCCGGTCTGGCAAGCCGGCTGCCATCAAAGCAGTGCTGTTCGACCTCGACGATACGCTATGGCCGATTGAGCCGGTAATCGCGCGCGCCGAACAATTGCTGTTTGACTGGTTGCGCGACCACGCCCCCGCCGTCACCCGCCAATTCACGATTGAAAGCCTGCGCCAGCAACGTCTGGATCTGGTGGCAAGCAATCCGGTCTTCAAGTTTGACCTCTGGCAGCTGCGCCATGCGGCGTTGACCAGCGCTTTCAACAGCGTCGGCGAAGACGCCGGTAAAGTGGATGCGGCGATGGCGGTGTTTTCCGAAGCGCGCCACGCGGTGACGCCGTTCGACGACGTCGAGCCGGCCCTGGCCAGACTAAGCCGGCGCCTGCCGCTGGGCACGGTCTCGAATGGTTTTGCCGATCTTGACAAAATCGGCCTGGCCCAGCATTTCCAGGTATCGATAGCAGCGTATAGCTTTGGCTGCGGCAAACCCGACCCGAGCATTTTCCACGCCGCTTGCACCGCCCTGGATGTGGCCCCGGAACAAACCGTCTATGTCGGCGACGATCCCTTGCTGGATGTGGTCGGCGCTCAACAAGCCGGCTTGCAGGCGGTCTGGATCAATCGTTTTGAACGAGCACTGCCGGCGGGCGTCAGCGCGCAAGCCAGTTGCACCAGTTTGCATGAGCTGGAGGCGTGGCTGGAACAAACTGCGATTGGCTAACAAAAACAGTGTATAAGTGCTTCATAAGCCGCTGGCACGCAAGCCCGGCGCTAGTTAAAATAGACCTATATGCAATTAGATAATCGCGCTCAAACCCTGCTCAAAGCCCTGGTCGAACGGTATATCGCCGACGGCCAGCCGGTTGGCTCGCGTGCCTTGTCCAAGATCTCCGGCCTGGAACTGTCGCCGGCGACGATACGCAACATCATGGCCGACCTGGAAGAAATGGGTTTTGTTGCCAGCCCCCACACTTCCGCCGGCCGGGTGCCGACGCCGCGCGGCTACCGCATGTTCGTCGATACCCTGCTGACGGTCGAGCCGATTGACGAAACGGCATTGGAATCCAAGATGCAGGCGCGCCTGCAGCCGAATTCGCAACAAAAAATCATCACCAACGCGGCCCAGGTGTTGTCATCTTTATCGCATTTTGCGGGCGTGGTGCTGTCACCGCGGCGCGAATCGATCTTCCAGCAGATCGAATTCCTGCGGCTTTCGGAAAAACGCATTCTGCTGGTGATCGTCAGCCCCAATGGCGACGTTCAGAACCGGCTGCTGCTGACCGATGTCGATTACAGCCCGGCCAAGCTAGTGCAGGCCGCCAACTACATCAACCTGCATTACGGCGGCCTCAGCCTGGACGACGTCCGCCTGCGCCTGCAAGGCGAACTGCGCAAGCTGCGCGACGACATGACCTGGCTGATGCAGGCGGCGGTTGAAGCCGGCAGCGACGCCATGACCGACAATAGCGACGAAGTGGTGATTTCAGGCGAGCGCAATCTGCTCAGCGTCACCGACTTGTCGTCCAACATGGATTCCTTGCGCAAGCTGTTCGACATGTTCGAACACAAAACCAGCTTGATGCAACTGCTCGACATCTCCGGCAAAGCGACCGGCGTCCAGATTTTCATCGGCGGCGAATCGCAACTGGTGCCGATGGATGAAATGAGCGTGGTGACCGCGCCTTATGAAGTCAATGGCAAGATCGTCGGCACGCTGGGCGTGATCGGCCCTACGCGGATGGCGTATGAGCGCGTGATTCCGATTGTGAATATCACTGCCAAACTGCTGTCGAATGCCCTGAGCCACAGCTGACCGTGGTTGGCAACAGCATGCCCCCAAACGACCCGATCATCGACTATATCCGCGAGCTGCTGGCGCCGCTTGGCGCGATCAGCGCGCGCAGGATGTTCGGCGGTTATGGCATTTACCACGATGGTGTGATGATCGGCCTGGTTGCCGACGGCGCTCTGTTTCTCAAGACCGATGAGGAAACCCGGCAGCAATTTGCGGCCGCCGATTGCCGGCCTTTCGTCGTCGAGAACAAAGGAAGAACGATTCAGATGAGCTACTGGTCTGCGCCAGAGGAGGCCATGGATTCGGCTGCGGCAATGACGCCATGGGCGCGGCTTGCCTATGCCGCCGCATTGCGCAAGGCTAATGCAAAGCCTGCGCCCAAGGCACGCAAACGCTGAACGATCGCGCTACATCAGCCCTTCTTTTTACGGCAATCCCGGCAGTGCCCATACAGGGCCAGCGCATGGTCGGCGATTTCAAAGCCGTGATCCTTGGCAACGATTTTCTGGCGTTTTTCAATTTCTTCGTCGTAAAACTCTTCGACCAGACCGCAATCCAGGCAGACCAGGTGGTCGTGATGCGAGCCTTCGTTGAGTTCAAATACGGCTTTGCCGGTTTCAAAATGGTTGCGCTGCAACAGCCCGGCCTGCTCGAATTGGGTCAGCACACGATACACGGTTGCCAGACCGACATCGAGATTGTCGTTCAGCAGAATTTTATAGACGTCTTCAGCGCTCAGATGGCGCACCTCGCTATTCTGGAAAATCTCCAGGATTTTCAGACGTGGCAAGGTGGCTTTAAGGCCGCTGGCTTTCAGTTCGGATGGATTGTTCGGCATGTTTTGGTCACAAATGGATGATCTGCTTTATCATATAGCGTTTTAGCACAGTTGCTCAATCAATTGAGATCCTTATGCGAATGTTGCTCTCCCCTGCCCGTACCTCCGCTTTGACCGTTGCAGTTGTCTTCATGGCCGCCTTGGCCGGCTGCGCTTCAAAAAATCCGCTGATAGATCAGCCCAATAATGCGCAGCCCACTGCTCAGTCCGCCGGCACTGCCGCAGGCACGGACTCCGCTGACGCCAGCGGGGTTCAGACCATCAAGCATCGCCGCTTTCTGGGCGTTTTTTCCCCATACCGGATAGACATCCAGCAGGGGAACTTCGTTTCAAAAGAAATGTTAGCTCAGGTCAAAGAAGGCATGACACGTGAACAAGTGCGTTTTGCGCTGGGCACGCCCTTGATCACAGATGTATTCCACGATGATCGCTGGGATTACGTCTTCCGCCTGCAAAAGGGCAACGGCGAAGTCACCACCAGCCGGGTCAGCGTTTTCTTTAACGGCAACCTGCTGGCGCGCGTGGATGGCGGCAACCTGCCGACCGAGAACGACTACCTGGATAGAATCTCAGGCGGCGCTGCGGAAGCCAAGAAAAGCGTCAAGAACGTGGAAATCGCGCCGTCGGTGCCTACCGCGCCTGGACCGGCCAAAAACTAATTTACAAATTGTTCAGATCGTCGAAATAACAATGACTCAGATGAAAATAGCCGTTGCAGGCGCTTCGGGACGCATGGGGCGCATGCTGGTTGAGGCGATTCAAAACGCTGATGACGCACAACTGGCCGGCGCGCTGGGCGTGCCGGATGCACCGGAACTAGGAACCGACGCCGCTGCTTTCCTGGGCAAGCCTGCCAACGTCCTGATTGAAGCCGATCTGGCCAAGGGTTTGGCGCAAGCGGCTTACCTGATAGATTTCACCCGCCCCGAGGGCACGCTGAAACATCTGGATTATTGCGCCGCCAACGGCATCAAGATGATTATCGGCACCACCGGTTTCGATGAAGCCGGCAAGGCGGCCATCGCGGCGGCGGCAAAAAAGACCGCCATCGTGTTTGCTGCCAATATGAGCGTGGGCGTCAATGTCACGCTGAAATTACTGGAAATGGCGGCCAAGAGTTTTTCCCACGGCTATGACATCGAGGTGATCGAAGCGCATCACCGTTACAAGGTAGACGCCCCCTCCGGCACCGCGCTGATGATGGGCGAAGTCATTGCCGACGCGCTCGGGCGCAAACTGGACGATGTCGCCGTCTACGCCCGCGAAGGCGTGACCGGGGAGCGTGATCCGTCATCGATAGGTTTTGCCACCATCCGCGGCGGCGATATCGTCGGCGACCATACGGTGCTGTTTGCCGGCATCGGCGAACGTGTAGAGATCACGCATAAATCCTCCAGCCGCGTTACTTACGCGCAGGGCAGCTTGCGCGCAGCGCGCTTTTTGCGCGACAAGAGCAGCGGCCTGTACGACATGCAGGATGTGCTGGGTCTGCGCTAAAGCGTCGGCAGCCGCCGGCAAGCTGCTTGCAGCAGTGTGACGCCGGCCGCACAACAACCTACTTTCTCGGATCGGCGATATGGATCAATCTCTCGGACTAGCACGTTATTGGGCGCAAACTGACGCCATTTCTCATACGGTGGCCTACGTGTTGGTGCTGATGTCGGTGGTCAGCTGGTTTTACATCTTGTCGAAAGCCTGGAGTTCGTGGCGCATCCGCAGAAGTGCGGCGGCGCTGGAAGATTTCTGGCAAGCGCCGACGCTGGAAGTAGCGATTGCCGGCATCAAGCCCTTCGATAGCGAAAACGTCTACTCGCCATTGGCCAGCCAAGCGGCCGATGCGGCGGCAATCAAACCGCCGGCGGCCGGCACGCCGGCAGCATCGCTGAACGCGGCGTCCGATCCGGGCGAACTGATCACGCGCACCTTGCGCCGCGAAATCAACCGCGTTTCGTCGCGCCTGGAAAGCGGCTTGACCTTGCTGGCTTCGGTCGGTTCGACCGCGCCGTTCGTCGGCCTGTTCGGTACGGTCTGGGGCATTTATCATGCGCTGGAGGCGGTTTCCAACGCCGGCACCATACAAATCGACAAAGTGGCGGGCCCGGTGGGCGAAGCGCTGATCATGACGGCCCTCGGCCTGGTAGTGGCGATTCCTGCAGTGCTGGCGTACAACGCTTTCACCCGGGTGAATCGGATTACACTGGCCGAACTCGACGCTTTTGCGCATGACCTGCACGCCTACCTGACTACCGGCAGCCGGGTCGGAAAATAATTATTCACGCAGCTGTATTCAGCGACTAAAAGACTAGCAACTAAGGAGCAAACATGGCTTTTGGCGGCTTTAACGATAATCAGAATCAAGCGCCGATGGCGGATATCAATATCACGCCCATGGTCGACGTCATGCTGGTGCTGCTGGTAATTTTTATCATCACTGCGCCGCTTTTCACGCACGCCATCAAGGTCGATTTGCCTAGCGCACAATCGGCGCCGGCGCCGGAAAAACCTGAAACCGTTTCGCTGTCGATAGACCGTAGCGGCAAGATGTTCTGGAATGACGCCCCGGTTGCGGAAAGCGAACTGACCAACCGCCTGATCGCTGCGGCCCAGCGCCAGCCGCAGCCGGAACTGCAATTGCGCGCAGACAAAGATACCCGCTATGAGATCCTGGCGCAGGTGATGTCGCTGGCGCAAAACAATGGCTTGAATAAAATCGGCTTCGTCACTGTTCCTGGAAAAAACGGCGCAACAAAGTAATCGTGTTCCACACCCGGCGCTCACCTGGCCTTACCGGGTTCTTTCTTTTTCCCTGACTATTTCCCTGACGCTACCCGCGTTTCCGCAGTTTCCCTCCTGCAGTCCAGCGCATCGCCCCGATACCAATAATTTCCGCTTGGCAATTTAATAATTTTATCAAATGGCGCTAGTTTGCAAATTTACATGTAACATTCTATATTCATTTGTATCTTTATATTTCAAAAAAACAATAAATTGAATACCAACCTAATTTATTTGCATTTTGATCACTATTCCGGCACTTCCTTCCCCCCCTCTTCTAATCGCTCAAGCATATGACCTCGTCCTCTTACAATCTGTTGTGGTCGACATTTAATGCTACTCCCGGGTTTATCGGGCTTCCATTCATGCTGGCTCTGGCGATCGCCGAATGGGGGATCTATCTGGTGCCGACCAGTCTTGCCGCCTTATGGATTAGTGGTAATAAAACTACCCGCCTGCTCTCTCTCAAAGCCATAGTCACGACAACCGCCGCGGTATTGTCCAGCAAAATCATTACGTTGCTGTGGGGTGCCTTGGCGCCAGCCGCTTGGAATGATTATCTATACCAGGCCAAAAACGCACATTGTATTTCGCCCAGCGTCACTATCGCCATCATCCTGGCCACCGGCCTGACGCTGTGGACGGCAAAGACCATCAAGATCAAATGGCTGGGTGTGTTGCTGGTGATGCTGTCGCTTGCCGTCAGCTGGGCCAAGATATTTCTTGGCATGCATTATCCGCTGGATATTTTCGGCGCCGGCCTGGTTTCTCTGGCAATGATGCTGGCCATGAACACCAGGTATGGCAAGGCGGTCAGCCGTGAGGTGATCAGATTCGTCAATAGCCATCTGCAAAATCTGACATTGCTATCGGAAATATCGCATCTCTTTTACCTGCGGCCAGCCCCGGCCCCAGCCAGCAACGGCGGGCCGCGCATTACTCTGTACACCTGCCTGATGCACTCGCCACGCGGCCTGTCATACTTTGCCAAGCAGCTCAAGCTAAGCATCCGCACGGTGGTGCATTATCAACAGACGCAGCGCTGGCTGGCCTATTGGAATGCAACGCCCATGCATGCCAAACTGGCGCACGCCACGCCTCGGCTGCTGCAAAAAATCTATCGTCCATACCAGTCGCTGCGCCTGCGCAGCCAGGACCGGCTGAATATCCTGGTCAGTCACTACGACTTCATTTTCCGGCAAGGCCTGAGCCCTCTGGTTTTGTGCGCAACAAAAGCACCGCTATTGCTAGGCAGCTTCAGCGGCAAATCCGGAGCCGTCTATGAGATCCGGCTATCGGCGATTGCCACCCTGGACCGGGAGGGCGAGCTGGCGCTCGACCTGTATAGCGACCAACAACGCCTGTTCTCGGTTGCCTTCACTTTTTACGGCAGCGAGTTAATTCCGTGCATCGGCATCGGTTGCCTGCAGGGTCCGCGCGGCAGCGACGCCCAGGAACGGGTGCGCCACGCCACCCGCGACATGTTTGGCCTGCGGCCGAAAAGCCTGATGCTGCGCCTGGTGAGAGAAATCGGCCATGCTTATGGCTGCAAGAAGCTGATCCTGGTGGGAAATCAGAATCGGGTCTTGTTCCATCAGGTCCGCATCGGCCAGGTATTCGCCGATTATGATGATTTTTGGCAAGAATCAGGGGCCATCCGGCGTCCCGACGGCGAATACCAGCTCTCCTGCGACGCCATTACCGCTCCCAACCTGCAAGAAATCCCGTCTCACAAACGCTCGGAAGCGCGCAAGCGCATTGAGCTGACAGAACGGGCGATCCAAGCGGCGCTGACAGGCTTTTCCAGCAAATTCAACGACGCCTGAAACGACGCGGTTTTCCGGCCAGCCATCAAGTATCGCCTGCCGCCACGAGTCGTGTGCGCTAAAGCGGCATCCGAACCAGTATAATCACCGGTTCGGGGCCGTTATAGTATTTATTGGCCCGGCAAGTTCCCATTCCGATTCGTAACGAACCAGACTACCGCTTTCGTCCCGGCCGACGTATGACTTACTGCCGACGACCTGGCGTCTTGTTCGTTTTGCAAAGCGGAATAACATTCACCTTTTAGCTCCCGTCATGCAAGAAAAATACAGCCCAACCGACGTCGAAAAATCATCGCAAGAACATTGGCAAGCCATAGACGCCTACAAGGCCGTCGAGCATGCCAAGGACAAGAACGGCCAGGACAAAAAGAAGTTTTACGCCTGTTCGATGCTGCCTTACCCTTCGGGCAAGCTGCACATGGGCCATGTGCGCAACTACACCATCAATGATGTGATGTACCGCTATCTGCGGATGAATGGCTATAACGTACTGATGCCGATGGGCTGGGACGCGTTCGGCATGCCGGCGGAAAACGCCGCAATGGCCAATAACGTGCCGCCGGCGCAATGGACCTATGCCAACATCGCCCATATGAAGAAACAGATGCAGGCGATGGGGCTGGCGATCGACTGGTCGCGCGAAATGACCGCCTGCACCCCGGAATACTACAAGTGGAACCAGTGGATGTTCCTGAAGATGCTGGAGCAGGGCATCATCTACAAAAAAACCGGCACCGTGAACTGGGATCCGGTCGATCAAACCGTGTTGGCCAACGAGCAAGTCATCGACGGCCGCGGCTGGCGTTCCGGCGCGCTGATCGAAAAGCGCGAAATCCCGATGTACTACGCCAAGATCACCGACTACGCTGAAGAATTGCTGGAACATGTAGAAATCAAGTTGCCGGGCTGGCCGGAACGGGTGCGCCTGATGCAGGCCAACTGGATCGGCAAATCGACCGGTGTGCGCTTTGCCTTCCCGCACAAGATCGAAGAAAACGGCCAACTGATCAACGATGGCAAATTGTGGGTGTTCACCACCCGCGCCGACACCATCAAGGGCGTGACCTTCTGCGCCGTGGCGCCGGAACATGCGCTGGCCACTTTCGCCGCCAAGAGCAATTCCGAACTGGCTGATTTCATCGCCGAATGCAAAAAGGGCAGCGTCATCGAAGCCGACATGGCGACCATGGAAAAGAAAGGCATGCCGACCGGCTTGTACGTGTCGCATCCGCTGACCGGCCAGCTAATCGAAGTCTGGGTTGGCAATTACGTGCTGATTACCTACGGCGACGGCGCCGTCATGGGCGTGCCGGCGCATGACGAGCGCGACTTTGCATTCGCCCAGAAATACGTGCTGCCGATTCGTCCGGTGATTGCGGTGGAAGGCAAAATCTATTCCGAAGAAAGCTGGCACGACTGGTATGGCGACAAGGAACACGGCGTCTGTGTCGATTCCGGCAAATACGATGGCCTCAACTACCAGCAAGCGGTGGATGCGATTGCCGCCGACCTGGCAGCGCGCGGCCTGGGCGAAAAGAAAGTCACTTATCGCCTGCGCGACTGGGGCATTTCGCGCCAGCGCTATTGGGGCACGCCGATCCCGATCATCCACTGCGCCGATTGCGGCGATGTGCCGGTCCCGGAAAAAGATTTACCGGTGGTGTTACCGGAAGACTGCGTGCCGGACGGCAGCGGCAATCCGCTCAACAAGCACGAAAAATTTCTGCATGTGGATTGTCCCCAGTGCGGCAAACCGGCGCGCCGTGAAACCGACACCATGGACACCTTCGTCGATTCGTCCTGGTATTACATGCGCTATTGCTCGCCGAAGAGCAATGACGCCATGGTCGATTCACGCAACGATTACTGGATGCCGATGGACCAGTACATCGGCGGCATCGAGCACGCCGTGCTGCATCTGCTGTACGCCCGCTTCTGGACCAAGGTCATGCGTGACTTCGGCCTGATCAAGTTCGACGAACCGTTCACCAATCTGCTGACGCAGGGCATGGTGCTCAACGAAACGTATTTCCGCGAAGACGCCAGCGGCAAGAAAACCTGGCATAACCCGGAAGACGTCGAACTGACATTTGACGACAAGGGCCGGCCGCTGACGGCCATCCTGAAGACGGACGGCGCACCGGTTGAGATCGGCGGCACGGAAAAGATGTCGAAGTCGAAAAACAACGGCATCGATCCGCAAGCCCAGATCGACCAGTACGGCGCCGATACCGCGCGCCTGTTCACCATGTTTGCGTCACCGCCGGAGCAAACTCTGGAATGGTCCGGCGCCGGAGTGGAAGGCGCCAATCGTTTCCTGCGCCGGGTCTGGGCCTTCAGTTATGCCCGCGCCAGCAGCATCGCGCCAAGCGTCGCAGCCGATTTTTCCGGCTTGAGCGATGTGCACAAAACCTTGCGTCGTGAAGTGCACAAGATTTTGCAACAGGCCGACCATGACTTGAAGCGGATCCAGTACAACACCGTGGTGTCGGCCTGCATGAAAATGCTGAACACCCTGGAAGCCGCCAAGCTCGACCAGTCGCCGGCCAGCAATGCGGTGCTGACTGAAGGCTTGTCGATTTTCCTGCGGGTGCTCAATCCGGTCGCGCCGCACATCACCCACACACTGTGGCAGGAACTCGGCTTTGCCGCCGTGCATGGCGATATCCTCGACGCCAGCTGGCCGCAGGTGGATGGCAAGGCGCTGGAACAAAGCGAAATCGAAATGATGATCCAGGTCAACGGCAAGCTGCGCGGCAGCATCACCATCGCCAAAGATGCCGACAAGGCCAGCATCGAGGCGGCGGCGCTGGCTAACGAGAACGTGCAGAAATACCTCGAAGGCACGCCGAAGAAAGTCATCGTGGTGCCGGGGAAACTGGTCAATATCGTCGCCTAGCTTATCGTATGGCCGGCCCCATGCGTCCGGCCTTGAATCTTGAAACAAGGAATCTCCGAATGTTGAATAGAACGCCCCTCAGAATGTCTGCAGATTCCCGCACATGGCTGCGCTGGCCATTGATACTGATGATGACTGCGATGCTGTGCGCCTGCGGTTTTCATCTGCGCGGTTCGGCCAACCTGCCATTCAAGTCGCTCTATATGAATTTTGCCCCCAGCTCGCCGCTGGGGATTGAGTTAAAACGCAACATTCTGGCCAGCGGCAATACACAGCTGCTGCCGAGTGCCGAAGGCGCCGAAGCGGTACTGGAAGTGCTCGGCGAAACTCAAGAGAAAGTCATCCTGACTACCAACAGCTCAGGCCGCGCCAGCGAATACATGCTGTATTACCGACTGACTTTCCGCGTGACCGATGCGGAAAAGAAGGAGTTGTTGCCGGCGACGCTGATCACCTTGAAGCGCGACATCAGCTATAACTCCTCGCAAGAATTGTCCAAGGGTGCGGAAGAAGTGCTGCTGTACCGTGACATGCGAAGCGACATGGTGCAACAGGTTCTGCGCCGGTTGGCTGCGCTCAAGACGGCCCAGCCGACCCAGTCTGAGCAGCCGGCGCCGGCTGCAACTCCGGCCAGCACCGCTCCTGCCAAATAACAGGGTCAAAGGTTAAAGGTTAAATCATGCAATTGCGGTTCGACGTGCTCGACGGCCATCTGGCGAAAACCCTGGCGCCCTTGTATGTGATCACCAGCGACGAGCACCTGCTGGCGCTGGAGGCATCCGACAAGATACGCAAAAGTGCGCGCAGCAACGGATGCAGCGAGCGCGATGTGCTGGTGGTCGACCGTAGTTTCAAATGGGGAGAGTTGCTGGCCGCCAATCAGTCGCAATCGCTGTTCGGTGATAAAAAACTGATCGAGTTGCGCATCCCGACCGGCAAGCCGGGCAAGGACGGCGGCCAAGCCTTGCAAAACTATACCGCTACGCTCAATCCGGACAACGTCACGATTATCAGCCTGCCCAAGCTTGACTGGGCCACGCAAAAAGCCGCCTGGGTCGCTACCCTGCAACAGAGCGCTGTGTATATCGATATTCCGCTGGTGGAGCGGGCCCACTTGCCGAACTGGATCGGCGTCCGGCTGGCGGCTCAGCAACAAAGCGCAGACCGCCAATCGCTGGATTTCATCGCCGATCGGGTCGAAGGCAATCTGCTGGCGGCGCATCAGGAAATCCAGAAGCTGGCTTTGCTGCATCCGCCGGGCAAACTCAGTTTCGAACAATGCCACGATGCAGTGCTCAACGTCGCGCGCTATGATGTCTTCAAGCTGAATGAAGCGATGCTGGTCGGCGATACGGCGCGCCTGGTACGCATGATGGACGGCCTGAAGGGTGAAGGTGAAGCGCTGCCGTTGGTGCTGTGGGCGCTTTCCGAAGAAATCCGCACCTTGTTAAAATTGAAATCGGCAGCCATCCAGGGCCGACCGATACCCGCGCTCCTGAAGGAATATCGCATCTGGGGGCCACGCGAAAGACTGATGGAGCCGGCGCTGCGGCGCTTGAGTCTGGCGACACTGGAAGCGGCCTTGAAAGATGCAGCGCAGGTCGACAAAATGGTCAAAGGCTTGCGCACCAGAACCTTCGCCGGCGATGCCTGGGACGCTTTGCTGCAACTGGGTTTAAAAGTCGCACATATTTGATAGAACTTATGAACATCCAACACTACATGACCGAAGTCGGACAACGTGCGCGCGCTGCGTCGCGCGCCATGGCGCGCGCCGACAGCGCCGTCAAGAATCGCGCATTGAGCCTGATTGCCGCAGCCATCCGGCGCGACGCCGACCTGTTGCGCGCAGCCAACCAGATCGATCTGGATACCGCCCGCGCCAACGGCCTGGCGCCGGCAATGCTGGACCGCCTGACGCTGTCGGAGCAGGCCATCGCCACCATGATCGCCGGGCTCGAACAGATTGTCGCCCTGCCCGATCCGATCGGTGAAATCTCGAACATGAAGTACCGCCCAAGCGGCATCCAGGTGGGCCAGATGCGGGTGCCGCTGGGCGTCATCGGCATCATTTACGAAGCCCGGCCCAACGTCACGGTGGATGCCGCCGGCCTGTGCATCAAGAGCGGCAACGCCACCATCTTGCGCGGCGGCTCCGAGGCCCATCATTGCAATCAGGCGCTGGCCAAGCTGGTGCAAGAGGGGCTGGCCGGCGCCGGCCTGCCGCCGGATGCGGTACAAGTGGTCGACACCACCGATCGCGCCGCGGTGGGCGCCCTGATCACGATGCCGCAATACGTCGACGTTATCGTCCCGCGTGGCGGCAAGGGCCTGATCGAGCGCCTGATCAAGGAAGCCACGGTACCGATGATCAAGCATCTCGACGGCATCTGCCACGTGTACATAGACGACCAGGCCGATCTCGACAAAGCCCTGAAAATTGCCTTCAATGCCAAATGCCATCGTTACGGCACCTGCAACACGATGGAGACCTTGCTGGTGGCGCGCGCGATTGCGCCGCAGGTATTGCCGCAACTGGCCAGGTTGTATCAAGGTAAAGAAGTGGAATTGCGCGCCGACGATGAGGCGCGCGGCATTCTGGCCGCATATCCGTACCTGGCCGCCGCTACCGAAGAAGACTGGCGCACCGAATACCTGGCGGCAATCCTGGCAGTCAAGATCGTCGCCGATGTGGATGAAGCCATCGCCCACATCAACACCTATTCTTCGCAGCACACCGACAGCATCGTCACCGAGAACCATTCACGGGCCATGCGTTTCTTGCGCGAAGTCGATTCGGCATCGGTCATGATCAATGCCTCGACCCGCTTTGCCGATGGTTTCGAATTTGGCCTGGGCGCTGAAATCGGCATCTCCAACGATAAACTGCATGCGCGCGGACCGGTCGGCCTGGAAGGTTTGACTTCCCTGAAATATGTGGTGTTCGGACACGGAGAAGTACGCGAGTAAGGTGCCATTCGCGGCATGTCGATACCGCTGCGCTCACGCGTTCCTTGCCTGCGGACCGGAGCGAAAAACTCTGGTCCCGTTTAAGCTATTGTCCGACACCGGTAGAACCGATTTTCTGGCGTTCCGGCGTTATAGGTAACCGAACTTACCCTTCCCACAATAATCAAAAAAAGGAAACACCATGCTTTGGATCAAATCGCTGCATATCGTCTTCATCGCTTCATGGTTTGCCGGCTTGTTTTATTTGCCACGGATTCTGGTCAACCTGGCGCAGGAAACCGATACCGCAGCCACCCAAAGATTGCTGACGATGGCGCGCAAGCTGTATCGTTTCATGTCGATATTGTCGCTGCCGGCGATTGTATTCGGCGCCTGGCTGTGGCTGGGTTACGGCATAGGCAAAGGTCCCGGCAATGGCTGGCTGCACGCGAAATTATTCCTGGTGATTCTTGTGATCGGTTACCACCATGCCTGCGGCAGCTTGCTGAAGAAATTTGAAAACGGGGTGAACACCCGCAGCCATACCTGGTTCCGCTATTTCAATGAAGTACCGGTGCTGCTGCTGCTGGCGATTGTCATCCTGGTGGTTGTCAAACCGTTCTAACGCCGTCCGAGGACTAGCCATGAGTAAGCTCTGTGAATATTATTTCGCGCCGCATTCGCCCTTCGCCTACCTGGGCCACGCGCGCCTGCAGACCCTGGTCAAGCAATACGATGTCAAGATCGTATTAAAACCCTGCGACTTGTCCAAGGTCTTCAGCAGCTCCGGCGGTTTGCCGCTGGCCAAACGCGCACCCCAGCGCCAGGCCTACCGGCTGGAAGAGTTGCGGCGCTGGAGCGAATACCTGCAAGTGCCGCTCAACCTGCAACCGGCTTTTTTCCCGGTGCAGAGCGATGATGCCGCAAAACTGATCATCGCCACCCAGCTGGCGCATGGCACGGAAGCCGCCATGATATTGACCGGCGCTATAATGCGCGCAGTCTGGGCCGAACAACGCAATATCGCCGACGGCGCTACTTTGATCGCAATCGCCTCGGAGCTTGGCCATGACGGCAAGACCTTGCTGAAATCGGCCGAAACCGCCAGCGTCCAGAGCGAATTCGAACGTTTTACCGAAGACGCGATTTCCGCCAATGTCTTTGGCGCTCCCTGGTACGTGGTTGATGGCGAAGCGTTCTGGGGCCAGGATCGGCTGGATTTTGTGGAGCGCGCATTCGCCAGATAAGTTGGCCAAATAAGTTAATTGATTGTTTAAACAAGTTAGCTATTACGGTAGCTAAGCAAAACTGTAGTATCAACGGATAAAAGGTCCCCCATGTCACACTTAGCAACAGATTCACACTCGTATTTTTGTCCTTGCCCGCGCGGGCTGGAAGCCGCCCTGGCTGAAGAGCTGAATGAAATAGCACAATTCAGCGCGCCCGCCGTCACGCTCAAGGTCCACACCCAGGTGCCCGGCGGCGTCCATTGCTCCGGCGTGCTGAGCGACGCCTGGCGCATCAATCTGCACTCGCGGATTGCCAGCCGGGTGCTGCTGCGTTTGACGCATGGCGCATACAAGAATGAAAACGATATCTACGACATGACGCTGGAACAGGAATGGGAAAGCTGGTTTCCGGTCAGCCACACCATTCGGGTCGACGTTACTGCGGTGAAATCGCCGCTGCGCAGCCTGCAATTCACTACGCTCAAGATCAAGGATGGCATTTGCGATCGTTTCCGTGACCTGTGCAATGAGCGCCCTTCGGTAGATACCGGCATCCCGGACATGCGTATCGTTGGCTTTCTCGACGCCCACAATTTCACTCTGTACCTCGATACTTCCGGCGAGGCATTGTTCAAGCGCGGCTGGCGCGCTGAAACCGGCGATGCCCCGTTGCGCGAGAATCTCGCCGCCGGCCTGCTGCGCACCTCCGGCTGGAAGCCAGGCACGGTATTGTTCGACCCTATGTGCGGCTCCGGCACCATTTTGATCGAAGCAGCCCAGATCGTCGCCGGCATCCCGGCCGGCGCCCGCCGTCACTTCGCCTTTGAAAAATTCAACGATTTCGAAAGCGCGAAATGGCTGGCGATCAAGGGCAGCTTCAAGCCGAATCCTTTGCCGACCACGCCAACCATTTTCGGCAGCGATATTTCCGGCGACATGGTGCAGATTGCGGCGAACAACCTGCGCAACGCCGGCATCCTGTTTGAAGTGCCGATCAAACAAATCGAAGCACAGGAAGTCAAACCGCCTGCCGAAGTCGAGCACGGCATCATGCTGACCAACCCGCCGTATGGCGAGCGGATCGGCGTGCGCGGCGACAGCACTCTGAGCAGCGACGACTTGCTGACCGCCTTCTTCAGCGCATTCGGCACCACGCTGAAACAGCGCTTTGCCGGCTGGAGCGTATTTTTGTTCTCGGCCGATCTCGGCTTGCCCAAGCTGCTGCGCCTGAAAGAAGCGCGCAAAACGCCTTTCTTCAACGGCGCGCTCGAATGCCGCCTGTTCCGTTTCGACATGGTGGCCGGCTTCAACCGGCGCGAAGCGGCCAAGCCGAAGGCCGAATGACCGCATAGCCGTAGTTAGCCGCACCCCCAATAAAACAAGCGCATTTGCGCTTGTTTTGCGTTAACCCCCCTTCCCGCTCCCCTCCCGCTCTCTCCAGAAAACAGCATTGCCTGTTTTGCATCATTTCCAGATAGCCCCGGCGCCGCACATTAAAAGCACTTGCATTCCCTGATCAAGTAGCGAATAATACAAATACGAATTGTTCGCATTTACAGAAAGGACTATAATGAGCCAGACGATACGACGCGAAACACAAGTTGAGAAAACCCCTGTGTCCAGCATCACCAAGTCAGTTGCATCAGCAGTCACGCGAATCAAGAGCCAGGATCTGTTCAAGCAAATGCGCGAACTGGAAATTGATCACGGCGGCAGGATTTACAAGCTGCGGTTGACGCAATTGAACAAGTTGATCCTGACCGCTTAAGCACGGCAGTTTTTAATTGGTCCATAACCAGCCCGCCCGCAGCAAGCGCCAGCCAGCGAGATACTGATATAGGAGCGCTTGATGATATCGGAGAAAATCAATCCGGCTTTCGTAGAGCCAAACGGTGCGCCGGCGCAGCCGGAGTTGCTGGTCTCGGCAGTGCTGCACCTGATGTCGCATTACACCGCGAACAGCCATGAAACCAGCGCTTGCGTCAAGCTGGCCTCGGTAATTGAGCGGCATTTGAAGGCGCTGGCGGATTTGCCGAATCTGGCGCCAGTATTACGCGCAACCTGCCTGCAATTGTCGGAGCAGTGGGGCACGGTAGTAGAGAGCACGATGCCGCGGCCGGAGAAATACAATCTGTTCAGCAGATTCGTGGCTGCGAACCGGGTGTGCTGAAGCAACATCGAGCAGTATCGATAAACCATAAAGGCCGCAAGAACATCTTTGTCGGCCGACTTTTATTTCTTAATCTGCCTTCTAGCTATGGCAGTAGGGTAAAAAAATGATCGTTTGTGTTTGCAATAACGTTTCGGATCGAAAAATTCGACAAGCAGTCGATTCGGGCATGTCTTCCATGTCCGAATTGCGCGAGAACCTGGGCATTGCCACCTGCTGCGGAAAATGTCATTCCTGTGCAAAAAGCGTATTGCGCGAGTGCCTGGATAACCGGGCTCCGGCGGCACTTCGCCATGTTCAAGCATTGGTATTCCAACAAAATATACAAGCCGCTTAATGGCGATGTAAGTTCAAGCGGGATCAGCGCAACCATGTCGTCAGCAACAATCAGCTCCCCTGCGCTTGCGTGGAAAAAAATCAAACGTATCGGCCCGTTAGGGGCGATCTTGTTGCTTCACGCGGCTTTTTTCTGGGCCTTGAAAAGCGGCCTGATTCATCAAGCCGCGCAAGCCATGCCGAAAGAAATCTTCGCCAGCTTCATCACGCCGGAAAAGGCGCCTGAGCCCACGCCTCCCAAACCGCAGCCGGCAACGCCGAAAACCGTCGCCGTGGTAAAGAAAAACATTACGCCACCGCGCCCGACGCCCGTCGTCAACAACACGCCGTCGGAAACCGCAATTTCAGTGCCGACAGCCGCCCCGCAATCGCCACAGCACGAAGCAGCAGCGGTTGCACCGGCGCCAGCTGCGCCAGTTGCCGCACCTGCCCAGCCTCGCACCATCACCTCCGGGGTCGAATACATCCAGCCGCCAGACGTGAAATATCCGGCTGTCTCCAAGCGCATGGGCGAAGAAGGCAAGTCGGTGATCCGGGTCCTGATAAACGAAAAAGGCCACGCCGAGCGTGTCGAGCTACAGAAATCCTCCGGCTCCAGCCGTCTGGATGAGGCCGCCAAACAGGCGGTGATGCGGGCTTTGTTCAAGCCCTATATGGAAGATGGCAAGCCGCTGCCGGTGTTTGCCATCGTGCCTATCAATTTCCAGTTATCCAATTAATCACTGGCGCGCTTGGCGCGTCGCCCAAGCAGCCGCACTCAATTTACAGATACAAGGGAGTTCATCATGGAAGTAAGTCCGTACGGATTGGAAGCACTCTGGGACCAGGGCGATTTCGTCATTAAAAGCGTCGCCGTACTGTTGGTGGCGATGTCGATTGCGTCCTGGTATGTGATCCTGACCAAGGCCCTGCAAATTCTGCGCTTCCAGCGTGCCGCCCACGCTGCCGGCCACCAGTTCTGGGATACCACCAGCCTGCCGGAAGGAATCGCCACGCTAGGTACGGAAAATCCTTTTGCCGAAGTAGCCCAGGCTGGCGTCTCATCGATGCGCCACCATGCCGCGCACAAAGGCCATTTGCACGATCAATTGTCAGTCAGCGACTGGGTCACGTTGTCATTGCGCCAGGCAATTGACGAAGTCTCAGGCAAATTGCAGACCGGCATGGCGGTACTGGCGTCGGTTGGTTCTACCGCGCCGTTTGTCGGCCTGTTTG
>NZ_JAGQEG010000030.1 GCF_018305005.1 Collimonas silvisoli | reverse complement strand
TACAGAACAACCTGGTTGGCTACACCGGCGACCAGCGTAAAGGTTATCTCATCAACGCCCCCGCCACCAGCGCCGAAGATGCCGCTGCTGCCGGGGTCTATTATCAGCCGCCGCCGGTGCTGGGCCGTGATTCCCGCAGTCCCGAACAATTGCGCCAGGATTTTTGTGTGCAATGGTGGCGCGATGCCTTGTTCGGCAAGATCGCCAATCTGGAAGTCAAATTACGCAAAGGCAACCCCAGTGCGATTCTGAGCAATCTGAAAGACCCGGCCAGCCCGGAAGATATGCCCAGCACCGTGGCAGCAAGCCATGGCGGTTTGATCAATGAGCACGACTTGATCGTCAAGAATGGCACCCATCACCAAAAAACGATCCGGATCGACTATGCCTATCTGGGCGGCAAACAGGCAGTCGGGTATGTAATGGGCCTCAATTCCACCAGCGACTACTGGGATACGCCGGAGCATTTGTTTGACACGCCATTGCGAGAGACCGACTGGGGGCTGAAGTCCGCCACGGCTAAAGCGCTTGGCAATGCCCATCCGGTCAGCCGTGATCCGTTGCATGATTATGTCAGCCGTATTCAAGGTCCGGCCCTGCGGGATGTGCATCATAATTTTTTAAGCGCATGGTTACGCGCCAAGGGTCAGCCGCACCAGGGAGAAAGCAAGGCAGTCCCCCCCAGCCTGCCGACCACGGCGCGCGGCTCCACGATACAGATTGTGCGCACGCAACCGGAAGAAGGCGATAAAACCATCAAGAGCGCCTACTTCCAGGCGACGGGTCTGGCGCGTAATTATCTGTATATAGAAAACCAGTATTTCTTTTATGAGCGCTGGGTGCGGCATCTTAAAAAAATGCGCGCCAACTTTACGCAATGGTCGCTCGATGCGGGGAAAAAATCGTGCGAGTGCAAGCTGCTGCATCTGTTTGTGGTGATTCCCCAGCCGGAAGACGACGGCATGGTGCCGCGCACCTATGACACTGTGAAAAGTCTCGGCGAAGGCCAGAGCATGACCGGAGCCGATCCCAGGAAGCGTGCAGGGCAGCAAAGCGTGATCGAGGCTGCCCAGAAAAAATACGATGCCGACGTCGCTTACTGGAACAAGCTCAGCCCGGAACAGCAGATGGCAGAACCGGGCTTGACGCCGATCAAAGGCCCGCTGCTGCAGACCTCGGAACGGGTACGGGAGCCGGTCAAGAACCCGAAGACGGGCGAGATCGAGGCATTGGGGCTCAAGGTGCTGCTGGCACGGCTGATCACCCGCAACAATGGCCGCCCTTTGCCTAAGCAAGTCTCCAACTACCGGCAAGTCTACATCCACAGCAAACTCATGGTGATTGACGATTCGTTCATCACGCTGGGTAGCGCCAACATGAATTTGCGCAGCATGGCAGGCGACAGCGAGATCAATATGACGACCGATGATGCGGCCAAGGCTGCTGAACTGCGCAAGCGGGTGTGGGGGCAGCATGCGGGCGGAGTGAGGAATGCTGATGGTGGAGATGGTAGTGAAACGGCGATTGCTAATGCCTTTAAGGATTGGAAAGATTTGATGGATAGAAATAAAGATAACGTGACAGCCAATGCTCCTATCACTGGTTTTTTAATTCCTTTCCGCGACCTGCGCGAAGTCACGTTCCGGCATGGTTAAGGACAAACCATGCATCACTTACGCCGCTTGATGATCTGCCTTTTACTCGCCACTTTTACTTTGAATGCCTGCTCTATGAAACCCACTTTACCGCGCAATATGGCTTTAAAAGCCTTCGATCCACATCGCAAAGATTTTACTTGTCAGTACGAGGTTAACAACGTGCCGCCGATTGACGCCCAAGCGGAAGCCTGGTTTCAGGAAGGTTTGCGCATGACCAGCCGTGATTTACCACCGAAGCAGCGCAACTACCCGAAAGCGGTAGAGCTGTGGCAACAAGCCGCGAATAAGAGACACTGGAAAGCCATGATGAACCTGGCGGGGGTGTTGATTAATGGCGATGGCTTTGCGCCTTACGAAGTCGCGGCTGACCCGGAACGCGCGGTGCAAATTGTGGAGCAAGGGATGCTGCTGGGTATTCCGGCCGCCTTTGATCTGATGGGCAGCTTCCATCAAAACAGCGCGGGTGTCACCGGCGATATGAGCCGCGCCTATGGTTTTTGGGAGTTGGCGGCGGATAAGGGAAATCCCAGTGCGCAGACCTTTTTAGGGGTAGCGCTTAAAGCCGCCTACGACAACCCGCAAGAAGGATTCTGGGGGAATCGTAAGATAGGACTCAAAATGCTGGAATGTGCTTTTGCACAAGGCTATGGTAAAGCGGCATATGAACTTGGTTTGACCTTGGATAATACCGATAAGGATCACTCGCGTGCGCTCAAAATTCTGCACGAAGGCGTCAAAATGGGATGCGAAGATTGTGCAAATTCACTTTCTTCCAGTTTTCGCGCCCATGATGCCCCTCTTACCAATAATTTCATCGACACCGCTCGTTCCGAACGCTACGGCGCCTTAGGCGATGCGCTTTACCACAACCCCGATCTGCGTTTCCCCAACCTCGATAAGATCCTGCCCCTGCCTCCCGCAACACTCCCCCAATGGGACAGCAAGATCGAATCCCTGATCAACGCCGCCAAGCCGGTCATGCCTGCGCCGCCACCGCCGGCAGCCACGCCCGGCGCCAACCTGTCCGGCCGCGCCCACATTCCGCAAGGCTGGGTGCTGCCGAAAGAGGCCATGCCGCTGGTTGCTGAAACAAGCGATGGCAGACAAGTCACGTCGCAATATGAAAGCACCACCGCTCGCTTCAGTGGCTACTGGCTGCCGCAACTGCTCAGTCCACGTACCCAAGAGCATCGCCTCTGGGATCAAGACCAGGTTCCGCAACAGTATGCGCGTGGCGAACCGTTTGCCGACCTGCGCGCCGGCCTGACCCAGAATGACGGCCGCATCATGTGGCATTACATGGGCGTCCCGCAACAAGTGCCGCCACGGGCATTGCCGGCCCAATTGCTTGGCGGCCTGTGGCGCGTGGCGCAGGCTAATCCGGCCGCGATGACCTTGTGCAACGGCGCCGAGCCGTGTCCATACAGCGGCGTCTGGCAACCGACGATACCAGCAGAGCATCCGCTGAAATCCCTGGTGAACTGGCGCTGGCGGCAGGCCGCTGTAGTGCAGGGACAGCGTTTTCCGGAACCGGATCAAGATTGGCTGATAGCGGTAGATAGCCATCTGGTGACCTGGCAACTGATAGAGGCTGCCAGCGCATGAATCGTCTCCCCGCACTTGAGCATAAGGGGGGTAGCCCATACCTCGGTTTCTACCGCTCGATGCTGTGTTTTTTGCTTGTCATGGTCACGCTGAACGCTTGCTCCATGAAACCCACTTTACCGCGCAATATGGCTTTAAAAACCTTTGATCCACATCCGGCGAACTTGCCGCTCCCCGGTTGGACACAGCGGCTAATTTAGCCGTCAAGAAAATCGGCTGTACTGTTGATGAGAAGACGTTCGACGAGAATTAATTTTACCAAGGTGCAGTTTCAGTGGTCTCGCCTGAGACAAGGCGATCAAGACAGCAGTTGCTGGGTAAGGGTTTCCAGCCCTTGGCCAGGTAATCAACTGGGGGCGAGTCATATCCCCAGGATAAAACAGGAAGTCTTGATCGATTTCATCAGCGGCAATCCCGACCTGCCGATCTGCACCGGGCGGGTGCACAATCAAATGAATCTGCCGGCCTGGTCGTTGCCCGGCCAGAGCGCGCTACCCGGTTTCCGCTCGCGCGAGCTGAGCAAAAGCGGCGGCAACAACGCCGCCGGCCGCAGCAATCATCTGGTGATGGATGACACTGAAGGCAAGATACAAAGCCAGTTTAAAAGCGATCACCAGCACAGCCAACTCAGTCTCGGCCACATTACCCGCATCGAAGACAATCTCAGCCTTGGCTTCAAGGGGCGGTACTGCACAGACGCGAATGGCGCGCGGCATTTGGAGGCGATGCGGAAAAACCTGTATCAGTTGTATATGGCAGGACGTGAGCCGGTACCGCAGGAATTGTCGCCGCATTGGCGGGGAGAAAGCGGGGGGAAATTCAAGCTGCTGTTTGATATTCCGGTATGGGTGACGGTTGCGGTGCTGGGGGTGTTCGCCTGGCGCCAATATCAGCTCACGACCATGCGTAAGGGCATCGAAGAAGAGATTGCCGCTATCGGTAAAATGACGCCGCCGCCGGCCTCTCCGAGCAAGTGATTGACCGCTCAGAAAATCGGCCGATCAAGACACGCGAGTTTTCAATAATAAGATCACCGCGTTGCTTAGCTGTACACAAATCGGCTGGCTCGTCGGCATCGAATGATTTGCGCATGACCTCGGGGCTGGTGACCTTCTCCCTGTTCGAGGCCGCGTCCTACTCTGAAATTATCCCTGCCGGTATCAACAGCGTGGTGCGCGGGCAGATCAATGCGGCATTCGTACTGGGGCTGAACTACCCGCAGGCAATGCGGTAGCGATGTATTTGTCGACGCTTTCGGGGCCAGGAATGACGGTCAGCTTCATGTTCCACAATTGACCGTCTGCCGCGGCGTTTAGCAGTGCCGATGCATGTTCCTGCTGAAGGGGCTGGAGTTCAATTGTGTCGCCGACCAAAGTGGGTTGGATAAATTCAGGGGCGTTGTCGTTCATGGCGTGTCAGTTTTGCTTTCAAGATTCCCATGATAAACGTCGATAAGCATGTAGAGAAGCGTTTCATCGAGCCTAATTTGCCGGCGGCGCTCGATCGCCTAAGACTGCTACATTTGTTGCCGGTTGACAGATTTCGGCAATATTTTGCTACTATCAACACCGTGACAACAAGAACCCAAGCAGCACCATGACTACTGAAACCCAGAATCAAGCTCCCGCCATTTTCAGCGACCTGGAAGCATTGATCCGCAATTGTTATCCCGATATGCGGCCGCAGTTCCAGGCGGGAGCCGCGTTTTTACTCGACAATCCCGGTGAAGTGGCGGTTTCGACGATGCGTGCGATTGCGGCAAAGGCGGGGGTGCAGCCTTCGACCTTTGTCCGGCTCGCGCAATATCTCGGTTTTGCCGGCTGGGCTGACTTGCGCGCCTTGTTTGTAGAGCGGCTGGCCGGCGATCCCAAGGCCTATGCCTTTAAAGCCAAGAACATCGTCAAGCGCAGCAACAGCGATAACTTGATTGCGGAGATATTCGCCGCGCAGCGCGCCAATCTGGACGCGTCCGAGCCGAAAAGCGCCGATCAATTATTGGCTGCGGCGAAAACCCTGGTAAAAGCCAAGCATGTTCACGTCGCCGGTTTCCGCGCCGCATTCTCGATCGCATTCTTGCTGCACTATCTGTACCGCTTGTTTCGCAGTTCGGTCAGCCTGGTCAACGGTGGCGCCGGCTCCCTGGAACTTGAATTACGCGCAATTGCCGCCGGCGACGCCGTAGTCGTGATCAGTTTTGCCCCGTATTCGGCGGAAGCGGTAAGGGTTGCGGACGCCGCCAAGCTTGCCGGCAGCAAATTGATTGCCCTGACCGACAGCGTGGTGGCGCCTTTCGCGCTCAAGGCCGATCACACCATCCTTTTTTCTCACGACAGTCCGTCCTTCTTCCCGTCGATGGCTGCTGCAACAGCTGTTGCAGAGAGCCTGATCGAACTGGTGATCTCAATCGATGATGAAAAAGCCGTCAAACGATTGGAAATCGCGGAGCGCGACTTGCATCGCACCGGCGCTTATTTGAGGCCTAACAGCAAATAACCGTTTTTTGCATGCAGCAGATACGCCGGTGTCAGCCGGCTTTTTTTGTCTGTCTCAGAATGGTTGCGCTTGCACCAAATAGAATATTTTAAAAATAATCTGCAACATATGTTGCGGGTGGGTCTATCTTCATTTATATTGCAATTTAGTTGAATTATGCAACATACGTTGCATTACGCCTTTAACTGAAGAAATGTCAAAATGACCCAGATTTTTCATCGGAATCCCAAGCAAAAAATGCCAGTGGCGGTCGGCGGCCAAGGTATTGAGTTGATCGATCAGCAAGGAAAACGCTACATCGATGCCTGCGGCGGTGCTGCGGTTTCGTGTCTCGGGCATGGGCATCCGCGGGTGATCGAGGCAATCAAGCAGCAAGTCGATACTCTGGCTTATGCCCACACCTCGTTCTTCACCACCGAGCCGGCGGAACAACTGGCCAGCATGCTGGCTGCGGCGGCGCCGGGATCGCTGAACCATGTCTATTTCCTGTCGGGCGGATCGGAGGCGGTGGAGGCCGCACTTAAGCTGGCGCGGCAGTATTTTGTCGAGATCGGGCAAGCAGAACGTCAGTATTTCATCGCCCGCCGCCAAAGTTATCACGGCAACACGCTTGGCGCGCTGGCCATCGGCGGCAACGCCTGGCGCCGCGAAGCCTTCCTGCCGCTGCTGATTACCGCCCATCATGTCGGGCCGTGTTACGCCTATCGCGACCAGGAAAACGGCGAGACCGACGCCCAGTACGTGCAGCGCCTGGCCGACGAGCTGGAACACAAGATTCTGACGCTGGGCGAGCAGCAGGTTGCGGCCTTCGTCGCCGAGACGGTGGTTGGCGCGACTGCCGGCGCGGTGCCGCCGGTGGCGGATTACTTCAAGAAGATACGCGCCGTCTGCGACAAATACGGCGTATTGCTGATCCTGGATGAAATCATGTCCGGCATGGGGCGCACCGGCTATTTGTTTGCTTGCGAAGAAGATGGCGCGGAGCCGGACATGGTGGTGATCGCCAAGGGTTTGGGCGCCGGTTATCAGCCGATAGGCGCGATGATCTGCTCGGATCGTATTTTTGATGCGGTGACAGCCGGCTCGGGTTTTTTCCAGCATGGCCACACCTACATCGGACACGCCACGGCCTGCGCGGCTGCGTTGGCGGTGCAAAAGACCATTGCAGAGGACGATTTGTTGAGCAACGTGCGAGCCCGTGGCGAACAGCTGCGCGCGCGCCTGCGCCAGGCGTTGGCGGATCATCCCCATGTCGGAGATATCCGGGGCCGCGGCTTGTTTGTCGGCGTTGAGCTGGTGGCCGAGCGCGCCAGCAAAGCGCCGATCGATCCGGCCCGCCGCACCCATTCCAGGGTGAAATCGGAAGCCATGTCGAACGGTTTGCTGGTGTATCCGATGGGCGGAACTATCGACGGCCGGCAAGGCGACCATATCCTGCTGGCGCCGCCGTTTATCTGTACCGCCGCCGATATCGACGAGATTGTCAATCGCCTGCTGCCGGCGATCAACGCCGCAACCGCTGGCGCTACGGCAGCCAGATGTTGAATCGTATTTTGCCGAGCCGTATTTTCCACATTGAGGGAGTCGCAATGAAACGTCATCTATTCCATGCCGCAGTCGTGTTGTCGCTGATGTCGGCATCAGCCTGTACGCTGGCGGCAGACGCCAGTCTTGGCCCGACCCTGCAAAAAATCAAGGACGGCAAGCTGATTGCGATCGGCCATCGCACCGGCTCCATCCCTTTTTCCTTCTATGACGAAAACCAGAAGGTGATTGGCTATTCGCAGGATCTGTGCCAGAAAATTATCGACAACGTCAAGCTCAAGCTGGCGCAGCCGAATCTGGAAGTGCGCATGATCCCGGTGACGTCGCAGAACCGCACGCCCTTGCTGCAGAACGGCACGATTGACCTGGAATGCGGCGTCACCAGTAATTTGAAGAATCGCTGGTCGCAAGTGTCGTTCGCCACCAATTTCTTTGTCGCCAGCAGCCGCATCCTGACCAGGAAAGACAGCGGCATCAAAGACTTCGCCGACCTCGCAGGCAAGTCGGTAGTGACCAACGCCGGCACCACCTCCGAGCAATTGCTGCGCAATCTGAATGAGCATCGCAAGATGAACATGCAGATCCAGAGCGCCAAGGATTACGGCGAAGCCTTCCTGATTTTGCAATCGGGCCGGGTAGCCGCCTATGTGATGGATGACGTACTGCTGGCCGGCGCCCGCACTACCGCGCAGAAGCCTGCCGACTGGATATTGGTCGGCACGCCGTTCGGCGCCGAACCGTATGGCTTCATGGTGCGCAAGGACGATCCGCAATTCAAGCAACTGGTCGATGCCACGCTGAGCGATCTGATGAAGAGCGGCGAGATCAAGAAGATGTACGCGAAATGGTTCACTTCGCCAATCCCGCCCAAGAATGTGAGCTTCAATTTCCCGATGTCGGAAACGGTGGCGAAGCTGTACGCGACGCCGAGCGACAAGCCGATGGATTGAACAGAACAGGAGAGGCCGATATGGAAAAGCCAAGCCGTTTGCCGCCCTTGCAGCGGGAGCAGATGACGAGCGAGCAGAAGGCGCTGCTGGATGCAATCGCTGCCGGCCCGCGCAAGAACTTGAACGGGCCGTTCGTGGCCTGGATCCACAGCCCGCAACTGGGGGAGTTGGCGCAGCGGCTCGGGGCTTACTGCCGCTATGAGACTGGTTTTCCGCTGCGCCTGTCGGAGCTGGCGATCCTGGCCACGGCGGCGCAATGGCAATCTCAGGCGGAGTGGCATATCCATCTGCCGATTGCGATCGAGGCCGGCTTGTCGGCAGATATTGCCGAGCAATGCAGAATCGGCGCAACGCCGGATTTCGTCGATCAGGATGAGCGCCTGGTGTGGCAATTCGCCAGCGAATTGTATGCGCGCAAGCGGGTATCCGAGATGACCTATCAAGCGGCATGCAAACGCTTCGGGCTGGCGGTCGTGGTCAATCTGGTGGGGTTGCTGGGCTATTACGCGCTGGTCGCCATGACCTTGAATGTGTTCGATATGCGCGCAGAAGGGCAGACCACGCTGCCGTTCGCCGAGCCGGACTGAGAGCGGGAGACAGCATGAACTATCAGTGGCATTGGAATGTGTTTCTGCAAGCGCCGAGCGCCAATACAAGTTATCTGGACTGGCTGCTGTCGGGGCTGGGCGTCACGCTGTCGCTTGGCCTGGCGTCCTGGCTGATTGCGCTGGCGATTGGCACCGTGCTCGGCATCATGCGCACTTTGCCGAATAAATGGCTGGCCGGTCTCGCAGCCGGTTACGTGGAGCTGTTCCGCAATGTGCCGTTGCTGGTCCAGATTTTCATCTGGTACTTTGCGATGCCGGAGATTCTGCCTTTCGGCGATGCGATCAAAGCGCTCAACCCGATGGCGCAGCAATTCGTGACAGCCATGCTGTGCCTCGGCCTGTTCACTGCCGCGCGCGTTTGCGAGCAGCTGCGCGCCGGGATCGAATCATTGCCGAAAGGGCAAAAAAATGCCGGCCTGGCAGTCGGCTTCACGCTGGCGCAGACCTATCGCTATGTTTTGCTGCCGATGTCGTTCCGCATCGTGCTGCCGCCGTTGACTTCCGAGTTCCTGAACATTTTCAAGAATTCGGCAGTGGCGTCCACCATCGGCTTGCTGGAGCTCGCCGCACAGGGCCGCCAACTGGTGGACTACACCGCGCAGCCGTACGAAGCGTTCATTGCAGTGACGGTGGCCTACATGCTGATCAATATCAGCGTGATGAGCCTGATGCGCTGGATCGAACACAAGACCAGCCTGCCGGGTCTGGCGGGTGCTAAGTGAGAACCCGGTGAAAATCAGGTGAGAACGCCATGAGCTATCAATTCGACTTCAGCGCCATTACCCCGGCGGCGATCAATGTACTGGCCGACGGCATGCTGATCTCGCTGAAAATCACTGCCGTGGCGATCGCCTTCGGCATCGTCTGGGGCACCATGCTGGCCATGATGCGCTTGTCCAGCATCAAGCCGCTGCAATGGTTTGCGCTAGGCTACGTCAATCTGTTCCGCTCGATTCCGCTGGTGATGGTGCTGTTGTGGTTCTTCCTGATCGTGCCGCAGCTGTTGCAGAAACTGTTCAATCTGTCGGCATCGAATGATTTGCGCATGACCTCGGCGCTGGTGGCCTTCTCCTTGTTCGAGGCCGCGTATTACTCTGAAATCATCCGTGCCGGCATCAACAGCGTGGCGCGCGGGCAGATCAATGCTGCGTTTGCGCTGGGGTTGAACTACCCGCAAGCAATGCGTCTGGTGATCCTGCCGCAGGCGTTCCGCAACATGATTCCCTTGCTGTTGACGCAAGGCATCGTGTTGTTCCAGGATACCTCGCTGGTCTATGTCAGCGCGCTTGCCGATTTCTTTGGGCGAGCGTACAGCATCGGCGAACGCAATGGCCGCATCATTGAATTGCTGTTTGTTGCCGGTGCGGTGTATTTTATTATTTGCTTCAGTATTTCTCTGATGGTGAGGCGGTACAAAAAGAAGCTTGCAGCGTGATTCAATATAGGCATAAAGTCTGAAGGCGTTGCCAGCGGCATCAATAACTTGTTATAAAGTAGGCATACATCCACTTTCGGCACCTAACTACGTGGCATTAAGCAATCTCTTGAGGCGTCTCGACCTCACCACCTTGCAACTGTTCCTGTCGATTTACGAGGAAGGCACGCTCACCCGCGCAGCGGCGCGTGAAGCGATCGCCGTTTCGGCTGCCAGCAAGCGGCTGCTTGAGTTGGAGCAGGCGATCGGCGTTACGCTGTTCGTACGCAAGGCCAGAGGCATGGATCTGACGCCGGCGGGCGAAACACTGCTGACGCATGCCAGGCGCATGTTGCTCAGTGTCGAAAAAATCGGCCTGGAGCTGGCCGAACACGCGCAAGGCGTAAGGGGCTATGTGCGGATGGTCGCTAATCTGTCGGCCATCGTGGAATTTTTGCCGGAGGATTTAAGGGCGTTTATCCAATTGCATGAGCAGGTGAAACTCGACCTCGAAGAGCGGCCCAGCGGCAGCGTGGTCAAGGGCGTCGAGGACAGCTGGGCCGACATCGGCATCTGCTCGGGTGACGTCGATACCCGCGATTTGCACTCGGAACTGTACAGGCGCGACCAGCTAGTCTTGGTCATGCGCGACGATCACCCGCTGGCCCATCGCAGCCGCGTTGAATTTGCCGAAACACTGGACAGTGATCATGTCGGTTTGCATGCCGACAGCTCGATTAATACCCGCACCCACCTGGCCTCGCATGCAGCGGGCAGATCGTTAAAGATGCCGATCCACGTTCCGGGATTCGACGCCGTGTGCCGGATGGCGCAGGTGGGGATGGGACTGGGCGTGATCCCGTACGACGTTTATCTGGCGATCGGGCGTCCGCTCGGCCTGGTATCGGTGGCACTGGACGACGACTGGGCACAACGGGAACTCAAAATTGTAGTGCGCGACGTCAAGGGCTTATCGCCAGTGACCCAAGCCTTATTTGACCATTTGCGCACGGCTGAAGCGCGGGCAGTGCAGCCAAACAAGTAGCCGCAGCGGCCCTCGCTGCCCGCGAGCGTTCTGATTTGGCGAACGCTCCTTGAAAATTTACGGTTGGACGCGCGTCCCGGTCTTTATCTATCCTGACAAAAAACGATAGAAGGAGACTGTAATGAGTGGACCTCTCAAAGGTATTCGTGTCATTGAGATCGGCACGTTGATCGCGGCGCCGTTCGCGGCGCGCATGCTGGCGGAATTCGGCGCTGAAGTGATCAAAATCGAAGCCCCCGTTGACGGCGATCCGATTCGAAAATGGAGAAAGCTGCACCAAGGGACGTCGCTTTGGTGGTATCTGCAATCGCGCAACAAGAAATCCATCTCGATCAATCTGAAGTCACCGCAAGGCATAGCGATCGTCAAGCGCCTCGCCGGCAAGGCGGACGTCCTGATCGAAAATCTCAAGCCGGGTGCGCTGGAGAAGCTGGGCCTGGGCTGGGACGTTCTGCACGCCTTGAATCCCAGGCTGACCATGGTGCGTATCTCTGGCTACGGCCAAACCGGGCCGTACCGGCCTGGTTTTGGCGCCATCGGCGAAGCCATGGGCGGCATCCGCTACACCACAGGCGAGCCCGCTGGCGTACCGGCCCGCGTCGGCGTCAGTCTGGGCGACTCGCTGGCGTCGCTGCATGCGGTGATGGGCGCCTTGATGTCGGTGCTGCGCGTCAAGACCGGCCAGGGCCTGGGCCAGGTGGTGGACGTGTCGCTGGTGGAAAGCGTCTTCAACCTGATGGAAAGCCTGGTGCCGGAATACGATCTGCTCGGCCACGTACGCGAGCGCAGCGGCGGCGCTTTGCCCGGCATCGCTCCCTCCAATACCTATCCGACCCGCGATGGCGCCTACGTGGTCATCGCCGGCAACAGCAATCCGATCTTCAAGCGCCTGATGCAGGCGATTGGCCGCGCCGATCTGGCCGAAGACCCGAATTTCGAGCATAACGACGGGCGCGTCGGCCAGGTCGCCTTGCTTGATGCGGCGATTGCCGGCTGGACTTCGGCGCACCCGATTGCAAGCGTGCTAGCCACGCTGGAACAGGCCGGGGTGCCGGCCGGCCGCATCTACTCGGTCGCCGATATCGTTGCCGATCCTCACTATCAGGCGCGCGACATGATCCTGTCGGCAGAATTGCCCGGCGGGGTCAAAGTCAAGATGCCGGGCATCGTGCCCAAGCTTTCGGAAACCCCGGGCCAAGTCAATTGGCAAGGACCGGCGCTCGGCGCCCATACGTCTGAGGTGCTGGCCGAGCTCGGTCTTGGCGACAGCGACATTCAACGCTTAAGAGATGAGGGTGTAATCCAATGATCGGCAATTTTTCCGAGCGGCTTATTGTGCAGGAAGTTGCGCCGCGCGACGGCCTGCAGATCGAGCCGACCTGGGTCCCGACCGACGACAAGGTGGCGCTCATCGATCAACTGTCCAGTGCCGGTTTTACGCGAATCGAAGCGGGGTCTTTCGTGTCGCCCAAAGCCATTCCGGCACTACGCGACGGCTCAGAAGTGTTCGCGCGCATCCGGCGCCAGCCTGGCGTGGTGTATGTTGCGCTGGTCCCCAACATGCAGGGCGCGCAACGCGCCTTGCAGGCTGGCGCCGACGAGCTGAACCTGGTGATGTCCGCCAGCCAGACGCACAATCTTGCCAACATGCGGATGCGTTGCGAGGACTCGCTGGCGGCGTTTGCCGACATCCTGGCGCTGAGCTCCGGTACTGCGGCGACGCTCAACGGCACGATCGCCACCGCGTTCGGTTGTCCGTTCGAGGGCAAGATCGATGAAGACCGCGTTTTGGCTATCGTCGAACACTATCTGGAGCTGGGAATCGGGGCAATCACGCTGGCCGATACCACCGGCATGGCCAATCCTCGCCAGGTGGCCCGCCTCGTCGAACGGGTGCTCTTACGGTTGCCGGCGTCGGCCCTGACCCTGCATTTCCATAACACCCGCGGACTCGGTCTGGCCAATGTGCTGGCAGCGTATGAGGCGGGCGCACGCCGCTTTGATGCCGCGCTTGGCGGCCTTGGCGGTTGCCCGTTTGCGCCCGGCGCTTCGGGCAATATCTGCACCGAGGACCTGGTGAATCTGTGCGAAGAAATCGGAATCGAAACAGGGATTGATTTGCCGAAATTGATTGGCATGTCGCGCGCATTACCTGCATTGCTGGGCCACGAAGTACCGGGGCAGGTCGCCAAGGCCGGGCGGAATTGCGATTTACATCCGGCGCCTGGAGGACTTTAAAGACTCTACCTACTGCCATTTACTTGCTTTTTTATCGGCCAAGCGTGTGATGCGAGGGCTGATCCGATCGCTTCTTAAATCTTAAAAAAATCGACACCTAGATGTGTCGGGATGGAGACATTATGAACCCCAGCACCAGCACTTTATCTGCCGGCAGTATTCCAGTAGTTGCAGCAGTTGACGAATCCACTGTCATTCGCAAGGTGGCATGGCGGATCATGCCGTTGATCATGATTTGCTATCTGTTCGCCTTCTTTGACCGCATCAATATCAGCTTCGCCAAATTTCAGCTTCAGGGCGACCTGGGTTTGAGCGATACCGCGTATGGTCTCGGTGCCAGCTTGTTCGTCGTCGGATATGTGTTGTTCGAAGTGCCGAGCAATATGTTCCTCTACAAAGTCGGTGCGCGTCGCTGGATCGCCCGCATCATGATTTCATGGGGGCTGGCCACGGCGGCGATGATTTTCGTCTCCAGCGAATGGCAGTTTTATGGACTGCGGTTTGTGATCGGGATGATGGAAGCGGGCTTCGCCCCTGGCGTACTGTATTACCTTACGCTGTGGTTCCCCGCCACGTTCCGCGGCCGCATTACGTCCTTGCTGTTCCTGGCGTCGGCCTTCGCGGGCCTGATTGGCGCGCCTGTTTCGGGCCTGATCCTGGGGAATCTGGAGGGGGTATTAGGGATACGCGGCTGGCACTGGCTGTTCATGCTGGGCGGCTTGCCGTGCGTGCTGCTCGGCCTGGTGGTGCTGAATCAACTTAAGGACCGGATTGAAGATGCCGGCTGGCTATCCAAGCCGGAGAAGGAACTGCTAGGCAGTTGCATCGCCCAACACAATCCACGCGACGGCGGACACTCGCTGCTCAGCGCAATCAAAACGCCGGGATTTCTGACGCTGGGCCTGGTGTATTTCCTGATCCAGGTCGGTTCCTACGGCCTGAATTTCTGGGCGCCGCACCTGATCCGGAGCGCGGGGACCCAAAACCCCAGCATCATCGGCATGCTTACCGCCGTACCTTACGTGTGCGGCGCAATCTGCATGGTTCTGGTTGGCCGCATGTCTGACGCCAGCGGCGAGCGGCGCAAGTTTGTGGTCGGCCTGATGGTGCTGGCGTCCGTCGGCTTTTTCGCTGCGGGCTTGTTTGACAAGCAGACTATCCTGCTGATCGTTGCTCTGGGCGTCATGGGCACCGGCGTGGTTGCGGCTATTCCCGCATTCTGGGCATTGCCGCCCAAGCTGGTCACGGGAGCCGGTGCGGCCGGTGGGATCGCCTTGATCAACACTTTGGGTCAGCTCGGCGGCATTGTCAGTCCGGTGATGGTGGGACGCATCAAGGATCTCACCGGCAGCACTACGCCGGCACTGTATGCGATCGGCGGCATGACCTTGTTATGTGCGTTGATCCTGATGTACGGCTTGCCGGAAAAGCTGCAGCAAAAAGAGTAGTGTACAAAGCGCTTAATTGCTGATTTTCATTGTGTGGATTGGTCAAGGCTTGCCCACTCACGCACGGCCTGCGTAAACAGTTTCAGTGCCGTCGGCGGGTGGCGGTTAGCCGGGTAATAGAGACACAAGCCTGGCAAGGAAGGACTCCACTCCGGAAGTAGCTGAATCAGGCGACCTGATAGCAAATGCTCTTTCACGTGATAATCCGGTACCCAGGCTATGCCAATTCCAGCCAATGCTGCATCTACCATCAGGTTGGTATTACCAAGTGTCATTGGTCCAGCGACATCCATGTTCACATTTGCACCCTGATGTTCTAGATTCCAACGATAGAGTGCACCGCTCGCGAACCGAAAACGTATGCATCGATGGTGCTCCAGATCCTGTGGCGTCTTCGGCGGCGCGTGCCTGGAGAGGTAATCTGGTGACGCAACTGCAGCGAACCGCATATCGGGGCCGAGTCGAATAGCGATCATGTCGCGCGGTACGTCTTCCAATATCCGCATACCTGCATCAAAACCATCGGCCACGATATCCACGAATCTTGTATCCACAACGATTTCCACATGAATATCAGGATATTTCTTCAGAAAGTCTGGAAGTACGTGGCGCACCAAAGGCCTGGCGCCGGCTTCGGACGCGCTGATACGTATCGATCCGGAAGGACGGTTGATGGCAGACGCGACTTCGTTCACTGCGTCCGCCAGATCGGTGATAGCGGGTTTAACACGTCGGAGTAGCTGCTCGCCCGCCTCTGTAAGAGCGACCGAGCGGGTTGTTCGATTGAACAATCGCACGTTAAGTCGCTCTTCGAGGTTCCGCATGGCGTGACTCAATGCCGATGGCGAGACTCCCATCCCGCGTGCAGCCGCACGAAAGCTTTTCTGTTCTGCGATAACAACAAAAGCCGTGAGTTCGGATAAGCCTGCTTGCAACATAGGTGAATTTTGCTCAATAGATTGTGCATATTTTACTGGATTGTTGAGTATTGCACAGCAACCTATACTGCATTTGCTAGAACGCCGCGAGGCGTGTAACGGTGATCCGCTCCCACCACACGGCAACAGTTAGCCCGCGACACTTCAAAAGGAAAAATTGTATGGAAACGCACAACCCTACTGGCAACAACATTGAAGGAAAAGTCGTCGTCATCACCGGTGCAAGCAGCGGGCTAGGTGAAGCAACCGCCCGGCACCTGTCCGCGCTGGGCGCCACAGTTGTGCTAGGTGCTCGACGTGCAGATCGTATTCAAGCATTGGCGGAAGAACTGACCCGCGTTGGCGGAAAGGCTATCGCAGTCGCAACTGACGTCACCGACCACGAAGCAGTGAAAGTATTGGTCGACACAGCGGTGCTTTCCTTCGGGCGCATCGATGTGATGATCAACAATGCCGGACTAATGCCGCATTCCCCCCTTGAGCGCCTGAAGATCGATGACTGGAACCAAACAATCGATGTGAACATCAAGGGCGTGTTGTATGGCATCGCAGCAGCGCTGCCGCATATGAAACAGCAGAAGAGCGGTCACATTATTAATGTCTCATCGGTTGCAGGCCGTCAGGTTCGGCCCGGCAGTGCCGTCTATGCGGCAACCAAAGCCGCCGTGCTGATGATTTCGGAAGGCCTGCGCCGGAAGTGAAGCCATATGACTTGCGCACCACCGTGATCTCGCCAGGTGCTGTCGCAACAGACCTTCCGGGCAGCATTACCGAGCCGGATGTCGCCGGCTTTATCAGTAAGTTCTATGAAGAATATGCGGTCCCACCGGAGTCCTTTGCACGGGCGGTCGCCTTCGCAATTAGCCAGCCGCCGGAAATCGATGTGAACGAAATCTTATTCCGGCCGACACGCCAAGAAGGTTGAGCCTTGTAAATATGAAAAAATACAGAAACACAAGTTTGGTCTTAACAGTATCGAGGCCTTCGCTTCTGGATTCGGTGGCATGAGCATGAGCCACTTATGAAGGCGGCTACTTTCAATCAGTATGAGGAAGTACACCTGGCACGTCGAGGTCCCTTGCTCGCGATTATCCTTTCGAGCTATCTGATGATCGTGCTCGATGTCTCCATCGTGATTACAGGTCTCCCGAAAATTCGTGACGGCTTGGGCTTCTCCGCCACGACCTTGTCCTGGGTACAGAACGCATATACCCTGACGTTCGGCGGTTTGCTATTGTTGGGCGCGCGTGCCGGCGACATCCTTGGCAGACGCGCAATGCTCATCACCGGATTGGCCGTATTCACGGGAGCATCGATGGCGATCGGACTGGCGGCAACCCCTACCTGGCTGGTGTGCGCACGTGCGGTACAAGGTGTGGGTGCCGCCATTCTGGCGCCATCTACCTTGGCGTTGCTATCGACAAATTTTGCCGAAGGTCCCGAGCGTACTCGTGCGCTCGGATATTACGGTGCGACGGCCGGCATCAGTGCCCGCGTCGGTTTGGTGGCAGGTGGCATCCTGGCTGACCTGCTTTCCTGGCGTGTCGGTTTTTTCCTGAACCTGCCAATCGGTATCACCCTGATCTGGGCGGCGCGAAAGTATATCCAGGAGACACCACGCCGCTCTGGCCAGTTCGACATCGTGGGTGCCGCCACCTCAACGTTTGGCATGACCGCTCTGGTCTATGGTCTGGTCAATGCCGCCGCCAGTGGCTGGAGCAACTCGCAGACGGTGGCGACGCTGGGAGCCAGTCTGATTTTGTTGGCATTGTTCGTTTTCAACGAGTCTCGGGTGCAGCAGCCAATATTGCCATTACGCTTATTCTCCAATCTGGCGCGCAATGGCGCCTATCTGTCGCGAATGCTGTTCCTCGGCGGCATGATCGGTTTCTGGTTTTACACCACACAGTTCTTGCCGGGCATATTGGGCATGCGGCCGATGCAAGCCGGATTGGCATTCTTGCCTGCGACGCTAATGAATTTTGCGGTGGCGATGATGGTGCCAAGGCTGGCGCAGCGTTTCGGCAATTCTCGCTTGCTTGTTGGGGGGCTTGCCATCTCCGTCATCGGAATGACATGGCTGGCACAGGTCACCGCCGACACCTCGTATTTAACAGGTATCGCGTTGCCGATGCTGCTCATTGGCGCCGGTCAGGGAGCCTCGCTCAGTCCGCTCACGGTTGCGGGTGTTGCTGGGGTTGCTGCGGAAGACGCAGGAGCAGCCTCGGGCCTGGTGAACGTAGCCCATCAACTGGGCGGCTCCCTCGGGCTGGCAACGCTGATTGTTGTCTTTGCGTCTGCCGGAGGCGCTGGCATTTCCGATAGCCGGGTTGATCTGGCGCATCGCATTGCGACAGTGATGTCTGCCGGCGCAGTTCTTCTGGCGCTGGCATTGATTATTTCCTTATTCAGCATCGCTCGACGGAATACGGTGCGAACTATGCAGGCAGATGCCTGATCACCATCGTTGCCCTCATCGCTCGTGGGCAAACCGAAATAGCGACAACAACCGATTCAAATTTCTGAAACTTGAGTTCTACAAACAAGGAGTATTCATATGGCGCACACAACTTTAAATTCTATCGTCTTGGCAGCGGCCATTGCGGTCTCGGCAAGCCAAGCCGATGCGGCTGATTACAGAAAGAATCCCTTCACTTTGACCTACGAGGGTGCGATTACCCAAAATATGCCGGGCAAGGTCAATATTCATCCGGTCACGTACAAGCTGAACGGCCTGGATATTTCCGCCAACATCTATACCCCGGCCAACTACGATCCGAAGAAAAGCTATCCTGCTGTGGTGGTGGCGCATCCGAATGGCGGAGTGAAAGAGCAAACGGCAGGCTTGTATGCCCAGAGGTTGGCGGAACAAGGCTACATCACGATCACCGCGGATGCAGCGTATCAAGGCGCGAGTGGAGGCCAACCACGCAATGTGGACAAGCCGGCAAACCGTATTGAGGATATCCATGGAATGGCGGATTTCATCACCCGGTATCCCGGAGTAGATCATGCCCGTTTAGGCCTGCTCGGCATCTGCGGCGGCGGCGGATATTCTTTGGCGGCGGCTCAAACCGACAAACGATTCAAATCGATTGCGACTTTGAGCATGTTCAACTCTGGAATGGTTCGCCGCAATGGCTTCATGGATTCGCAACTATCCACCATTCAAGAACGCCTTCAGCAAGCCTCCAATGCCCGCGCTCAGGAAGCGGCAGGCGGGGAGATCCTCTATGCGAACAACGTGCAATTGACCGACGAGCAAATTGCCAAGCTTCCGTTTGAAATGTATCGCCAAGGATTTGAGTACTACGGCAAAACCCACGCCCACCCGAATTCCGATCCTAAATATACATTGGGCAGCCTGTTGGACCTGATGAGTTTCGATGCCACGGATCACATTGGTCTGATTGACAAGCCGCTGTTGATGATCGCCGGCAGCAAAGCCGATAGCCTGTACATGACAGAGCAAGCTTTTGCCAAAGCAACTGGAACGAAGGATAAAGAGTTGTTCAAAATTGATGGCGCAACGCATATTGAAACCTACTGGGTACCTAAGTATGTGGACGCCGCAATGGAAAAACTGACCAAGTTTTACGTGAGAACTCTCTAGAGCGAACGGCGGATGGCCCATAGAAATCACTCGGGAGAAACACTTGAAAAATCGCGTAATTAGTCTGTTCCACACAGCAAACATGATGGTCTGCGGTCTGTCGGTCGAGGCGTATGCCCAGGCCGCAACGCCTGTTGCTGTCACAGAGATCAGCGCTAGCAAGCAACCGACGCGGGCTCAGCAGTTGATGGGCGACATTGCCCCCAAAATGGCAGAGCTGACGGACGACGTCTTGTTCGGCGACGTATGGCAGAGGCCCCAGCTATCCAAACGGGATCGCAGCCTCGTCACCGTGAGCGCACTGGTCGCCATGAATCGCCCGGATCAACTGCGTGCCCATCTTGCTTTAGCGCGCGAGAATGGGCTGAGTGAAGAAGAACTCATTGAAGCGATCACGCATCTGGCGTTTTATTCCGGGTGGCCAAATGCTGTGACAGCAATTTCGGTGGCGAGAGAGGTTTTTAAAAAGCCGCCTGCCGAAGACAAGAAAGGAATACCGTGAAAACCTACGCTGCATTGGCAGCCGCCTCGTTAATTGCCAACTCTGCCGTTTCCGGTGGACTGGATGAACAAATTACTGTCACCGAAGTCGGCTCGCAAGCCTCAACTGTCGGGTCGGCTGCTTATTTCACCGGCACGGTACGTGTCGACTCCCCGTTTCGTGCCACCACGCCGGCGAGAGTCGGCGGCGCAATCGTGACTTTTGAACCCGGCGCGCGCACCGCATGGCATACCCACCCTCTTGGACAAACATTGATTGTCACTGCGGGAGCGGGACTGGTCCAGCAGTGGGGCGGGAAGATCCGGCACATTCGGGCAGGTGATATCGTATGGATTCCACCTGATACCAAACATTGGCACGGCGCAGCACCTACAACTGGCATGACGCACATTGCAATCGCGGAGTCGCTCGATGGCAAAACCGTGACGTGGATGGAGAAAGCCACCGACGAACAATATGAGAAATGACTATTAATTGCTTCTGGCCGATAACAAACAGTCGACCTTCGAATAAAGCAAGCGATCAGACCAGCCTACAACTCTGAAAAAAAACGCACTCAATGCAGTTGCTGCCAGCGCATATTGGCGCTTAAAGCAGCAAAGCGCCCACCAAACCACTGATCACCCCGACCAGCATAGTCAGCAAGGCCACCGCCACCAATACCCTGGCGTTGAAATCCTTGCGCAGCATCAGCAGCGACGGCAGGCTGATGCTCGGCAAGGTCATCAGCAGCGCTACCGCTGGAGCCATGCCCAGGCCTAGCGCCAGCATGGTCTGCACGATGGGAATTTCGGCCGCCGTCGGGATCACGAACAATGTTCCGGCGATGGCTAGCGGCAGCAGCCAGAGCAGGCTGTTGCCCATGGCGCCATCGATATGGGGAAACAACCAGACCCGGGCCGCTCCCAGCGCCAGTACCGCCAGCACATACACCGGGATAGTGCTCCAGAACAGCTGCCACAGGCTGCGCGTCCAGCGTGCCAGGAAATTTTGCGGATCGGGCGAGCTGGCTTCAGCGACCGCTTCTTGCGCCGGCTCAGGGATTTCTTCAGGGCCGGAAATGCGCTGCGCGATCAGCGAGACGCCCAGTACCAGCACCAGGCCGGCCACCAGGCGCAGGGCGGTAAAACCCCAGCCCAGCACGAAACCCATGAATACCAGCGTTGCCGGATTAAGCACCGGATTGGCGATCCAGAAGGCTAGCGCCGCGCCTACCGAAACCTGCTGGCGGCGCATGCCGGCCACCAGCGGGGCAGCGCAGCAGGAACACATCATGCCAGGCAGGGCGAACAGGCCGCCGCGCAAGACCGAACCAAAACCGGCTCGGCCGAACAGGCGCAGCAGCCAGTCGCGCGGGATCAGCACTTGCAGCAGCGAACCCAGGATCACCGCCAGTACCGCAGCTTTCCAGATTGCCAGGAAATACACTTTGGCGTAGCTCAGCGCTGCGGCGACGGGTGCGCCTTGCTTATCGTCGAGAATTGACGCGCCGATACTGTGCTTGTCTGCGGCCAGGAAGGATTTGACGTAGTAGGGCGACCATTTGACGTAATAGAGGCCGACCACGGCTACCAGTACGAACAGCGCCGGCTTCCACCAGAACGACCAGCCTTGGGTGCGGGATGGGGGGGATAGACTGTACATGGAGAATTCACCCTGTAGAAAATAACAGCGCATCATAACCCGCCACAACCCGCGTTTTCTATCTTTCTGGCTGATCCGGGGCTTGATCTGGGACTTGATCGCGCGCCACCGCGAAACAGATAAGGGCAACGCCGATTGAGCCGATAGCCAGGACATAGGCCAGCCGCTTGCCATGCCACAGGTTGCCCAGCCATCGATTGAAATCAGCGATCAATATCAGCGAGGTGCCGCCATATAGTTCGGCATCGCGCCGATAGGCCTTGGAATCTCCGGGTGCGACTTCATAGGCATTGCCGTCCACGACCTGGTAATTGCTGGCGGCGCTCATCTGTTCCGTAGCCGCACGATAGATCAAGCCGGCAGACAAGAGTCCGACCAGCAGGACCGCCGCCCCTATCAGATAAAGGGATAGCTGGAGATTCGAAAGCTTGCCGCGCATACCGTATCCATTCATATCGCCGGAAGTTTCTTTGCTTCGATGTTACGCCTCATGCGCGTCACGGCCGCAGCCTGCCGATCCGAATAGAAACCCACGCTCAGGCCGACGCCGGAGCGGGCGATCAGCGCTTCAAGAGTTGCAACGTCGGCTAATTGCGCGGGGCGGAGACGGCAGCCAGGCTGCTGAGCTTCGTGAGCTGCGACGGGTGCTTTAGTCTGCATAAGCTGCCTCCGGTCCATGCGATTTTTATCGTCAATTACTGCGTTGTCTAAGCCGTAGCATGGGACGGCGTATTCAACCTGGTTTTGCCAGTTGCAAACGACGCCTTCTGGATGCGTCCGTTCGCAATCTCGTAGATGCAGAGCATTTCGACGCTCCCTGCGCCTTCAGGAAAAGTCCGGGTGATGAGTTCAAAATCAATCACGATATTTCCCATGACTGTGCGTGAAATCAGGGAGGCGTGCAGATCCGGTTCGGCGAAGCGGGTCAGGAAGCGCGATCGCATCTGTTCATGGCCACGCGCCAGCAACTCGCCATGGAGTTGGTACTGCTCGGCATCTGGTGCGTAAGTCGTCAGCAGGGCTTCGATATCTTTGGCGTTATAGGCATCAAGCTGAGCTTGAACTATGGCAAGAGGCGATGGCAGGGACATGATTGCTTTCAAGGTTGATGGGCTGTTTGCGATTAATTCTTTAGTACTTGAGCCGATACCCGGTCTTGAAGATCCAGGCCACGATTGCCAGGAACACCGCCAGAAACACGATGGTCATGGTCAGGCTGATGGCGATGCTGACATCGGCCGTGCCATAGAAACTCCAGCGGAAACCGCTGATCAGGTACACCACCGGATTGAACAGGCTTATCGTGTGCCACACCGGCGGCAGCATCTTGATCGAGTAGAAACTGCCGCCGAGAAAAGTCAGCGGCGTGATGATCAGCAGCGGCACCAGCTGCAGTTTCTCGAAATTGTCGGCCCAGATGCCGATGATGAAACCGAACAGGCTGAAAGTCACGGCGGTCAGCACCAGGAACAGGATCATCCAGAACGGGTGCTCCACATGCAGCGGCACGAATAGTCCAGCCGTGGCCAGAATGATCAGGCCGAGCAGCATCGATTTGGTGGCAGCGGCGCCGACATAACTCACGACGATTTCCCGATACGAAACCGGCGCCGACAGCAGTTCATAGATGGTGCCGGTGAACTTGGGGAAGTAGATGCCAAAAGAGGCGTTGGAAATGCTTTGCGTGAGCAGCGACAGCATGACCAGCCCCGGCACGATGAATGCGCCGTAGCTGACGCCGTCGATCTGGGCGATGCGCGAACCTATGGCGGCGCCGAAGACGACGAAATACAGCGAGGTCGAGATCACCGGGGCGACGATGCTCTGCAGCAGGGTGCGCCAGGTGCGCGCCATTTCGAACATGTAGATTGCGCGGATTGCATGGAAATTCATTGCTCGTCCTTGATCAGGTTGACGAAAATATTCTCAAGCGAACTCTGCGTGGTTTGAATATCCTTGAACTGGATGCCTTCTTCGCTGAGGGCGTTGAGCAGCGAGATGATGGTCACGCGCTCACCGTTATTTTCGTAGGTATAGACTAGCTGGCTGCCGTCGCTGGCCAGATCCAGACGGTAGGCGGCAAGTTCGGGCGGAATCCGCTCTAGCGGTTTCTCCAGCTGCAAGGTCAGCAGTTTTTTGCCAAGCTTGCGCATCAGTTCTTTCTTGTCCTCGATCAGGATGATCTCGCCCTTGTTGATCACGCCGATTCTGTCGGCCATATCTTCGGCTTCATCGATGTAGTGCGTGGTCAGGATAATGGTCACGCCGCTTTCCCTGAGAGAGCGCACCAGTTGCCACATGTCGTGCCGCAGGTTGACGTCGACGCCGGCGGTCGGTTCGTCGAGAAACAGGATCTGCGGCTCATGCGACAAGGCCTTGGCAATCAGCACCCGCCGCTTCATGCCGCCGGACAGGGTCATGATCTTATTGTCTTTCTTATCCCATAGCGATAAATCCTTGAGCACTTTTTCGATGTAAGCGGGATTGGCCGGTTTGCCGAACAGGCCGCGGCTGAAGGAGACGGTCGCCCATACCGTTTCGAAGGCGTCGGTAGTCAGTTCTTGCGGCACCAGGCCGATCAGGGACCGGGCCGCCCGGAAGCCGCCGACAATGTCGTGGCCGTCCACCCGCACCGATCCCTCGGATATGTTGAGGATGCCGCAGATGCAACTGATCAGCGTGGTTTTTCCAGCGCCGTTCGGGCCCAGCAGGGCCAGGATTTCTCCACGGCGGATGTCCAGATTGATATTGCTGAGAGCCCGGTAGCCGGAGGCATAGGTCTTGCCGAGATTTGCGATGGAAATGATATTTTGCATGAGCCTATCGATCATGGTAAATGCAGGATTAGCCATGCATTCTAATCCTGATTGCAATTTATTTTTGGCGGCGCCCCAGCTTCTCCCGGTTGTCCAGATTCTCAAAGGCATTGATCAATTTGATCATGTTTTCCATGCGCGACTGTTCCTGCGGCGTGGTTGCGCGACTCCACAGAAGGTCGAATTCAGCCACGATCAAGCGATACTCAGTCTCGTCGATAGATGCTGCGATTATTTTTTTGTCAAACATATCTCTCTCGTGAAGGTAGACAAGTTTTACCGCTCCGGGCCGCCGCTCACGATGCCCGCTTGCGGTGAAGGTGGAGGCGGAATTTTCAGTCATATCAGATCTTTCCAAAGATGTCGGACTCTGCAAGAAGAGGCTACCGAGCCGCGTATTTCAAGGAGCTTCGAGATCTAGTCGAACGGATATCGCTGAAATCGACATCAGGACAAGGATGGCGCTGTCGAATTGTGGAATTGCCGACGGCTGCGAGGAAAACGCATTCTTTGCGCGCAGCGAAAAGGGCTTGATCGATAAGGTGAAACGAGTTCAAGTGAACGCCGGTGAAGCGATCATCCTGGCGCCGGACGCGATTCACAAGATTCGCAATCCACGGGGGACGAAGTCGCTGGGACTGCATGTCTATGGCGGCGATCTTACGGCGGCCAGGCGTCATATGTGGAATCCGCATACGGGACAGGAATTGCCGCTGGAACAGTCGCAATTCGAAGCATGGTGCGAACAGCTTACCGCTGCTGCAGCCAGTCCGGAACGGCAAACCTGCAATTGGTAATGATTGCGGGTTCGCCTTTCCGGATAGCTTATTTCCGAATTCTGAAACGTTCCCCGCTGTCTCAGGAGGCAGGCTTGCGCAACTGCGACCAAAGCCGTTCGGCTACCGGCCCGTGGACGACATCGCGCCGGCGTGCCGCATAGTGCTGGAGCTTGGCGCCTCGCAAATGCCGCCCTTCAAGCGAGATCAAACGGTTTGCCTTCAGGTCGGCTTGAACCAGGTGGGTGGGCAAATGGCCCCAGGCCAGACCTTGCACGATGAGCTCACGTTTCATCAGCTGGTCGGCGACGCTGCATGTGCGTGCGCCTTCAATCAGGTAATAGTTGGCCTGCGACGGACGCCGGCTCGAATCTTTGATCACGCACTGCATGTACGGGCGCATGTCGTCAGGTGTGAGCGCGTCGCTGATCTGGCCGGCAAAAAATCCCGGAGCGGAAACCGGCAGCAACTGTACTTCGAACAGTGCGATGGCTTCGATTTGCGGGTCTGGCTTGTCGAGGTGGTGAAAGATCAGGTCGCAGTCGCCGTCAGCCAGGCGTTCCCAGGGACCGCTGATGGTCTCGACCATCAAGTTCAAGCGCGTGCCGGTACTTGCCCCAAAAAATCGTCGCAGCATGCCCAGCGTTTCCGGAAGCGGGCATAGATCGCCTACAACTACGCGCAATTCGGGTTCATTGCCGGCTGCCAGTTGCGCAGCTTCGCGCCTCAATTCGTCGAATTGACGCAGAAACAAGACCACGCGCGCGTGAAACGCCGCACCTTCAGCGGTCAGCGCGACCCTGTATCCGCCGCGATTGAGCAGGACGATACCGAGTTGCTCTTCCAGCGACTTGAGCGCGGCATGCACGGTCGGGTGCGTGCGATTGAGATGGGTTGCCGCGGCCGAGAAACTGCCATGCGCAACCAGCGCTGCGAAGCATTGCAGCTGCAATAGCGTTGGCTCTGACATTGTCGATAAATCCTTCTCTCTCTGTAAAAACAAAGTAATTTTTTCAAACATTGATCGATCTTAACATGGTGCATCAACCTACTTTGGAGATCGAAATGAGGGCAATCACACGTAAACAGTTTGGCGGGCCGGAGATGCTGGAAGTGGTCGATGTTGCGGTGCCGACCATGCAGCCAGGCACCGTCATGATCGAGGTGCGCGCATTCGGCCTGAACCGGGCCGAGTTGTACATGCGGCGCGGCGAGTGGGGGGAGGTGGCGGCGATCAGCGGTATCGAATGTGTCGGTCGCGTCGTAGCCGACGCCACCAATCGGCTGCGGCAGGGACAAACGGTCATGGCGTTAATGGGCGGCATGGGCCGCACCATTGATGGCAGCTATGCCGACTATACGGTGGTCCCGGCAAGCAATGTCATTGCCATTGAGACCAGCGCGCCGTGGGAGCTGCTTGCCGCGTTGCCGGAAACCTATGCCACCGCATGGACCTGTTTGCACCGCAATCTTGAGCTCAAGGCCGGACAGCGGCTCGTCGTGCGGGGCGGCACCTCCAGCCTGGGACAGGCCGCCATCGACATCGCGGTACAACTGGGCGCCGAGGTGATCGCTACCACGCGCAACGCCGAGCGTGAGCCGCTTTTGCGCAGGCTCGGGGCGCATCATGTGGTAAGGCCAGACGGTGAGTTGTCCGCAGCATTGGCGCCCACCGGCGGCAGGGTGGATGCGGTACTCGATCTGCTGGGTAACAGCAGCATTGTCGATTCATTGCGCGCCACGCGGCGCGGCGGCCGGGTGTGTCTGGCGGGCTTCCTCGGCGGTCTCGCTCCCTTGGCCGATTTCAATCCGCTCAGCCAGATGCCAAGCGGGGTCCATCTGAGTTTTTTCGGTAGTTTCAATTTTGGTTCCGGCGACTTTCCCTTGTCGGGCGTGCCGATGCAGCAGATCGTCAATCTGATCGCGGACGGGCAGCTTCGAGGGCGGCCAGCGCGTACCTTCACATTTTCCGAGGTGCCCCATGCGCACCAGCTAATGGAACGCAACGAGGCGCTGGGCAAGTTCGTCGTACTCTGCTAGGGCTATCGAAGCGCCACTATCAATTCGTCAATATCTGCTGTCGGCCATATCCATCTATACTGCATGTTTGAGTCACACAACGGCTGATGGTCCATGGGCGATTGCAATCGCCGCACACCGCAAGCGACAAGAAACAATGCATGCAACACGACGCAAACTGATGAAATCCCTATTGGCCCTGAGCGCGCTGGGTGTCGCCGCCACGGCTTGGGCCGGTTACAACATCTGGTCCAACGAATATACGTTTTCGCAACAGCAACTGCAGAGCGCTATCGAACGCAAGTTCCCGCAGCAGCTGCGTTATGCGGAGGTGTTCAATGTCAACCTGAAGAATCCTCGCCTGACGCTCAATCCGTCGCAAAACCGCGTGTTGACGCAGGTGAATGTCAGTGTGCTTAGTCCGCTGTTGCTGGCGGCGCCATTGAATGGCGCGATTACGCTGAGCAGCGGCTTGAAATATGACAAGGCGACCCGCGCCATTCAGCTTGACAAGCCGACGGTCGACAGCATCGATTTCAGCGCCGTGCCGGCGCAATACAAGCCGCAGCTGAGCCAGATTGGCGCTATCGTGGCGGAGCAGGTGTTGAAGGATTATCCGATTCACACTTTCACCGGCGACGAGCTGCGCTTGAGCGGGAAAACCTTTGAACCCGGCGCCATCACCGTGCAGCCTGACGGCATTGCGGTGGAAATCAACGAGTCCTGACTTCAGTTATGTGGCTTGAGACGAAAGATGGCGTGCATTCGCTTGTCTTTGAAAAAAAGGGCGGCGTTCAATCACGAAAAATCCGTTCCCACCTGTTGCACCAGTGCCATGGCAAATTTACCGTTCCCGACTGACCAGTCCGAGTAATCATTTTCATGCATAAAAATAAATACGTCCTGTGGCAGCACGTCGGCCTTACTCTGCAGATTTTCTGCAATCCTGGCGTATAAATCGCGCTTCATCGCGTCGCTACGGCCGCGCCGCAAGGTGATTTCGATAACGACCAAACTATCCGAACGAGCAATGCCATTAAAGTTGCGGCTGTAGAAAAATTGTTCGGGCTCATAGTCCGTAACCAGATTGAACAATTCGTCTTGCGGCATGCCTATGCTCCCCACTAGTGCTTGATGTATGCCATCGACGATTTTTTGACGCTGCTGCTGGCTGGTGTGCTTGCTAACATTGGTGCGGATGAATGGCATGTGATATTTCCTAAAAATGTTATTGATAGGTGGTACGTATAGGAGAGGCGCGGAATCAGAGGAATATTTACGCATGTCTTCTAGATGAGACTCGCCCATTCTTATGGAAGCCACAGTTCAAGAAAAGCGATTTCTGTGAATTTTCTATGTGCGATAAACTCACGTAATGAAACGTCGACTACTACCATTAAATGCACTCCGCTCCTTTGAGGCCGCCGCCAGACTTGGCCGGATGACAGTTGCCGCCGATGAACTGGCTGTCACACCCGGTGCAATTAGCCGCCAGGTGCGCCAGCTTGAACTTAGCCTTGGAGTTCAATTATTCGAAGGGCCGAAAAACAAGCCATTGCTGACCGCAGCCGGCAAGGAGCTATTACCAGCCTTATCGGCCGCGCTGGATCAGATTGACGCTGCGGTGAGCGCAGTGAGTGATGATGCAAATGGAATTCTGGATGTGTCCTGCTTCAGCACTTTTACGCTCAAATGGCTGATCCCGCGCCTGTATGACTTTAACTCACGGCACCCAGAGATCGATATTCGTCTGAGTTCTAGCGATCGAGTAATTAATCTGGACCGCGAGCGCTATGACTTGATCATCACCATCGATGCGGCGAGTGATTGCGATCAAGTAAACGTATTGTCGCTTTTTCCGGAACGGTTAGGACCAGTATTGGCGCCTGCCCTGGCGACAGCAATCCAATTGCTTAAACCGGAAGATCTTGCCGATAAGCCGTTACTGCATACCAAGACGCGCCCCAATGCCTGGCAGATGTGGGGCAAAGCTATTGGCTACGAGGGATCTGTCCCGAGTGGGGCAGAATTCGAGCATTATTACTTTACGCTGGAAGCCGCAATTGCCGGTCTAGGGATCTGTGTCGCACCATGGCATCTTGTGATCGATGACATCCGACTTGGCCGTTTAGTGGCGCCGTTCGGTTTCCACGAAAGTTCTTATCGCTACGTAGCGAAACGGAGTCGACAGCGTGACAAGAAACTGGATAACTTCTGTGCATGGCTAATATCTCAGGCCGAACAGACCGCGCTCCCGACGGGTGTGAAATAGCAGCAATAAAAAGATGAAATCGATAGTGGCTAAGGGGACGATTTGCGGTTTTATCGTTTCTGCACGTTTGGCTTCATTACGGAAGAAATGGCGATAATTTATTACTCTTTCGCTATGCCGCGTCGATCAGCCGCTCTGATATCAGCAAACGAATCCGCCGGTCTACGAAATAGCCCCCAGCCTCGGTGTAGCGCAGAAAATAACGGCTGCAAACCTGGCATTTCGCGATATTGCATCGATTGTATGGATAGTAGCGCGGCGCAATTGGTGCATCAGGAGAGTCGTAGCGAGTGCCCGATGAATGGAACTCAGCGAATGTCGGATCGATGAAGGGATCCTCAAGCAAGGTGCCGATCTCTTGTAAATTGCCCTCAATTAAAGATAAGGGAACACTATTCCAGCTTTCCAGGCTGACGGTACAGCATGTGCACTCAGTGGTAATTTGAGCAGATTCCTGGGCCAAAGCTAGGAGGGTGGGGAAGTCCAGTTTTGGAAGGCCTGACATAGGTAAATTCTGTCTTTCAGTGAAAATTCAACCATCAGCAAACGGGATAGCACGCTTGTGCGACCGAGTACGATCAAGGGATTATATAAGTAGATTTATCGATCGATTGGCAACGAAAGTAAATATAAATAGAGAAATATTTATTATCTCTAAATAATATCATCGATAAACGCGCACCTATTTGACCGCTTGTGCGAGGATCCATTCCCGGAAGCGTTTGATTGCCCGTTCTTCATACCGTGCCTTGGGCGTCAATAGATAGTATTCCCCCGCACTGGCCAGTTTCGCGGGAAAGGGGCGAGCCAGATCACCGTTCGGGTCGAAACTGTCGACCAGTATCGACGGTACGAGAGCGATGCCCTGGCCGTCGCGCGCGGCTTGCAATGACATGAAATATTGGCCGCAATTGATTGCATTTTTCAATGGATCAAAATGGACATCGTGCGCGCTCAGCCAATCCTGCCAGGCGTAGCGCTGCGTCATAGTGTGAATTAGCCGATAGTGGGCTAGGTCGGATAGAGATGTTAACGGCTGCTTACTCTCAATAAGGAGCTTGCTGCAGACCGTCGCAAGAATATTCGGAAACAAGAGATCGGCTCGGACATCACGCCACTCCTGCGCCATCTCGCCGCCAATGCGTGGCCGCCTTGCATGGTAGCGCTTGCCCGGCAGGGGCCCGACCTTGATCGCCATATCGATCTGCTGGGTATGAAAATTAACCGGCTCGGTTGATGAAATGATCCTGACCTCAATATCCTTATTCGACTGCCAGAATGAACTCAGGCGCGGTGTCAGCAAAAAAGAAGCGACAGTAGGCAGCACACTGATAGTCAGTACGGTGCGGGCCCGCCGGCCCTTGGCGAGCGCTGTCGCTTCTTCAAGCTCTGCAAACATCTTGCCTACTGCCTGATAGTAGGCTTTTCCTTCTTCGGTCAGCTCAATTTTTCTGGTAAGACGGGTGAATAGTTTGCGCTGCAGATAATCTTCCAGCGTACGCACCTGGCGGCTGATTGCGCTCTGGGTGACGTTGAGTTCCAGTGCTGCGTTGGTGAATGACATGCCGCGTGCGGCGGCTTCGAATGCCCGAAGCGCCAATAGTGGGGGAAGGGCGCGTTTCATTCAGAGTGGGTGTCTGTAAATCATGCATGACTATAACTCATGTGTAAGTGCCAAACAAATCGTTTGTTGCGCTCATCTTAAGAAACTACCATTCACACAACATCAGCTGCGCAGTGAAGGCACGGGGATGCCGCCGGGCGTCGCGAAGAGATCAACGTCACTCATCACAGAGAAGGAAATGCTATGGCAAAAATCACCCGCAGGAAGGTCGTTCAACATATTGGAAGAGGAATCGGGGCATCGTTAATGATCGCGGCAACCCCGGCATCATTGTTGGCCCAGACAAAGGACCGGCTAGCTATCGGTACCGCCGGCAAAGGCGGCGTGTTCTATCCTCTGGGTCAGGGTTTGGCGGCCGTCATTTCCAAGTACGCCCCTGACATGGAGGCCGATGCTCTCGTGACCAGCGGCGCGGCTGAAAATATGAAACTGCTGCAAGAAGGGAAGATCCCGCTTGCTCTGGCGCAGGCAGATGTCTGCTGGGTTGCCGCTCAAGGGCAACTCAACGGCTTGCCCGAAAAAGTTCAGGTGAGAGCTCTCCTGGGAACAACTTCAGGTTACATGCATATCGTGACACTCGAAGGACTTGGGATCGACACGGTGGCAGATCTCAGAGGCAAGCGAGTATCGACTGGCTTGATTGGAAGCGGGACAGAGGTCAAAGCCCTGCGTGTACTGGAAGCCTATGGCGTCACACCTGACAATCTGGGAATGCATGTGCACCAGGAATACCCGGAGGCAGCCAAGGCGCTTAAGGAAGGCAAGCTTGACGCCTTCGCGTGGGATGCCACATTGCCCGGCAAATCTGTGATGGACCTGGCCACCACGCCGGGGATCAGGATTCGCCTTCTCGCCACTGGCGATGCGGTCCCTAAGATGGTGGAAAAGTACGGTCCGTTTTATTTTGCTGCAGCGATACCGAAAGGCAGCTATCCCGGGATAGATGAGGATGTTTCAGTCGCAGTTGGAAAAACGCTGCTGGTGGCCCATGAGCGAATGAAGGCGTCGCAGGCCTATGAAATCACCAAAGCGCTGCTAGAGCACAGTTCTGAACTGATAACCACACTTCCGGCGACAAAGGAGATTACGCCGGCAAATGCCGTACTCGGTTCCTCTGTACCGTTTCATGCTGGAGCGCTGGGCTACTACAAAGAAAAGAGCATTCCCGTGCCTGCGTGAACGACGACAATAGTACGCTAAGGTTTTCCCGTTTATAAATCACAAGTTTTTTTGCCTCGCAGCGGCCGGAATTCCCTATTGTCGATCCGAGACGATCGAGCCTTTGTGCGCTCGCCCTGCCGCTGCGCTGCCGTCACACCTCCACTTGGGGCGCCGATTTTTCGTCATCGCGCGCGCTTGCGCCGCGGCACAGCAGCTCGGCAAATCGCGCTGCATCGATATTCGAGCCGCAGACGAGCAAAGCGACTCGCTTGCCGGCCAGCTTGTCGCGCAACGGCCCGAACAGCGCCGCCGTCGCCACCGCAGCAGCCGGCTCCGCGACCAGCTTGGCGTCGCGGAACAGATACAGCATCGCGCGGCAGATCTCATCGTCCGTTACCCGCACCATCTCGTCGACGAAGCGCCTGCACACGCCGAAGCTGTAGGCCATCGCATAGGGCGCACCCAGGCTGTCGGCGACGGTGTCGACCCGTTCCAAGGTTTCCGGCGCGCCCGACTGGAAGCTGCGATACAGCGCGTCGGCGCCGAACGGTTCCACGCCGTACACGGCGCAGGCGGGGTTGATCTGCTTGACGGCGGCGGCGATGCCGGCGCACAGGCCGCCGCCGCCGACCGGCACCACCACCGCGTCCAGCCCCGGCACCTGTGCCATCAGTTCCAGCCCGACGGTCGCGGTGCCTTGCGCGGTCAGCGGCCCGTCATAAGGATGCAGCATGCTGCGCGCCTCGTCGCGTTCGATCTCGCGTCCGTGCGCGAAGGCCTGGTGCACATCGGGCATCAGCAGCACTTGCGCGCCCAGATCGCGGCAGGCGGCGATGCGCGCCTGGCTGGCGTGCTGCGGCATGACGACCTTGGCGCTGCAGCCGGCCAGGCGCGCGGTGTAGGCCACGGCGATCGCATGGTTGCCGGCGCTGACGGCGACCACGCCGCGTCGCCGCGCCGCCTCGTCGAGCGCCTCGATGCAGTTGAGGGCGCCGCGCAGTTTGAAGGTGCCCGTCTTTTGAAACAATTCAAGCTTGAGCCAGATTTCGCCGACGCCCTTGAATTCTTCTTCGATGATGCCGGTTTGCCAGCGCCAGACCGGCGTGTGCAGGATTTTTCCGGCCAGGCGGTCGGCGGTGTCGCGGATCTGGGCCAGTGATGGATAGGCGTGGGAAGACGCGGTCAGCGTGTGGGTATGCATGGGTGTTTCTCCATTGAATAGACGAAGGGATGCGACCAAGGTCGCGTCGGAGTCAGGGGGCGCCGAGCACCGGCGCCGCCGCAGCTCAGCGACCCTGAATAATTCGAATAATGGAGACGGCGGAAAAGCGGGGGGCGGACTTGCCGCAACCGGCGAACAGGGCAGCGCCAGCGTCGAGGGTGACGCCGCTGCGGTTCGAAACGGTGAGCATGTGCATATTCATGCGCTCAATCATGCCAAAGAAGCAGCGGCGTGGCAAGCGCTTCGATGCGCGAGGTACAACGGCAAGTTTCATGTCCTGTCCGCTTAAGCCTGGCGCTTGATAAATGTCGACTTGGTATAAGCCAGGCTAAAGCCGGCGCGCTCGGTATTGCGGGCGCTGGTGTTGGCCGGCCGCGCGGTGACGCTGGCGAGTGTGCAGCCCGCATCCCGGGCCGCCGCCAGTCTGGCGTGCAGAAGCGCAAGTTGAATCCCGCGCCCTCTGTAAAGCGGCAGCGTGCTGGCGATATATAAATGCGCCAGCCGTCCCAGCGGTGTCTCGATCAGGCTCATGCCGGCGGTGCCGGCTACCTTGTCGTCTATGGTCGCGGCAAACAGAAAGGTATCGCTGCGTTGCAGCGCGATCTGCGCCAGCGTTTCCAGCAGAATTGGCGGGCGGCTTACCGCCTGTACGGAAAATCCGGCAATCGAGTTGCTGACAAATGTGGGGGTGACTAAAGCTCTATCGGTGATTATCTCGATCCCGCTATGTGCGGCGGCGTAGCTATCGGCCGGCGTCAGATGACTCACGTAGGTGTTGCTGAAAGCGTTGACGGCGTATCCGCGCTCGGCCAGGACCGTTAGCGTGCTGCTGTCGGCATGCGGGCAGACATCGCATTGCGTCTCCAAGCCCTGCGCCGCATAGATTGTTTCCAGTTGCGCCAGTTGGCCGCGGCTCACCGGCGCTCCCATGCCGAGCCCTGTGACGTGATTGAGTTTGCGTCCGAAAGCGGGATCGGTAAGCGCTGCGACGCCGCCGCAGATGGCGATGGCGCGGCATTCTTCGCGTCCGCTCAACTGCCTGTATGCGGCAACTTGCCGGCTCAAATGCGTTGCTTCGGCGGCTTCAAGCGTATGGGCGAGTTCGGGTCCGGTCAACATCATGGCAAGTCGGTGCAAGGTTTCGGGAGGAGGCTGTCGTCTGTTTGCGGCGCTCAAATCAAGCCGGGATGATTGTATCCGAGTAGATCATCTGCCGCGACTCTCCCATCAAAAACGCCCGGTTCGGCTCGATCACTTCGCGCAGGTAACGCCATAGCGCCGCAACCCGCGCCACATTGCGGGTTTCGGTGGCGGCCACCAGCCAGAACGCGCGCTGGATGTCGACCTGGCCATCCAGCACCGGCACCAGATCCTCGCTTTGCTGCGCCAGGAAACAAGGCAGAATCGCCAGCCCCTGGCCGCTGCGCGCTGCCGTGTATTGGGCGATCACGCTGGTGCTGCGAAAGGCGCGGAATGCGGTTGGCGCGACATTTTCCTTGTAGCGCAGCTCTTCGCTGAATACCAGGTCGTCGACATAGCCGATGAAAGCATGGCTGCTCAAATCTTGCACCGTCTTGATCGGCGCGTGATTGGCCAGGTATGACGGAGTGGCGTACAGCTTGAGCAAATAATCGGTTAGCTTGGTGACTACGTAATTGCCGCTTTGCGGACGTTCGATGGTGACGCCGATGTCGGCTTCGCGCTTGGACAGGTTGACGAAGCGCGGCACTGGCAGCAAGTCGACGGTGATGTGCGGATGCCGTGCGCAAAAATGCGCCAGGTGCGGCGCCAGCACGAAAGTGCCGAAACCTTCCGTGGCGCCGAGCCGGACCTGGCCCGACAGCAGGCGGTTGTGGCCGCTCAATTCCTCGGCGGCGGCGTACACCGTGCTTTCGACCCGTTCCGCATATTCGATCAGCCGATGGCCTTCTGCGGTCAGGGTGTAACCCTGGTTGTTGCGCTCGAATAGCTGGCTGCCGACCTGTTCCTCAAAGCGGCGCATGCGGCGCGATACGGTCGAGTGGTCGATGCCGAGTTTTTTTGCTGTTTCAACCAGGCCCTGGCTGCGCGTCAGCTCCAGAAACACGCGCAGGTTATCCCAATCCAGCATGGCGTTCGTCGATTTCATTGCGCCTCCTTGCTGTGCATAAATGCAAAGTCATTGTGGATTATTGTCTATTGTTTCAATAATAATGCACATGCAGAATGTCCCTATAGAAAATTTCATAAAAATCGGTTCGCTGTCCGCAACGACCGCTAGAACCGAAAAACAGGAGACAACGATGTTGACAAAGCAGCACCAGTTGCTTGTACGCAGTTCGGCCTTGATCTTTTCTTTAATGGGTTTGCTGGCAGGGAGCCAGGCTCTGGCCCAGGAAGGCGAGGTGTACAAGGTCGGCATCCTGACCGATATGTCGGGACCGTATTCGGCGATGGGCGGGCCGGGCTCGGTGGTGGCGGCCAAGATGGCGATCGAGGATTGCATGAAGGCCGAATGCAGGGGTATGAAAATCGAATTGCTGACTGCCGATCACCAAAACAAGGCTGACATCGGCGCTTCCAAGGCGCGTGAATGGATAGACCGCGACAAGGTCGACGCCATCGCCGACCTGACCAATTCCTCGGTGGCGCTGGCAGTGCAGCGCCTGATTCGCGACAAGGGCGGCGTCGCCATGTACAGCGGCCCGGCGACCACCGTGCTGACCAAAGCGGAATGCGCGAGCAACGGTTTCCACTGGATGTTCGATACCTATTCGCAAGCCGCCGGAGCCGCTGCCGCATTGACCAGGATGGGGCAGAAATCCTGGTACTTCGTCACTGTCGATTACGCCTTCGGCCAGTCGCTGGAGAAAGATGCCGGCGATGTCGTCAAGCGTCTCGGCGGCACTGTGGTGGGATCGATCCGCCACCCATTGAACGCCAGCGATCTGTCGTCGTTCCTGTTGCAGGCGCAGAGTTCGAAGGCGCAGGTGATCGGCCTGGCCAATGGCGGCCAGGACACCGTGAATGCGATCAAGCAGGCGCGCTCCTTCGGCATCGGCAGCAAGAACCAGCGGCTGGCGGCGTTGCTGGTGTTCTTGTCGGATGTGCATGCGCTCGGCCTGAACGACGCCCAGGGCCTGGTCTATACCGACGGTTTCTATTGGGATTTCGATAACGATACGCGCGCCTTCTCCAAGCGTTTCGAAACATTCTACAAGGGCAACAAGCCGACCATGGTGCACGCCGGCGTCTATTCCAGCGTCTACCATTATCTGAAAGCGGCGGCCGCCAGCAAGTCGCACGACTGGAAAGTGGTGACGCAGAAAATGCGCGAAATTCCGATCAGTGACGCTGTCATGCGCAATGCTGCTATCCGTCCGGACGGCAGGGTGATCCATGACATGTATCTGTATCAGGTTAAAACGCCGGCCGAATCGAAAGGCCCTTGGGATTATCTGAAACTGCAGTCGACGATTCCGGCGCAGCAGGCTTTCAAACCGATGGATGCTTCCTGTCCTTTGGTCAAATAAGGCAAACACAACAGGGTGTTCAGTGCTACGACGGGAACACCACTTATTTTCAATTTGTTTTTAATCGTTCGAGGAAGTCATCATGTCCGCTACCGCCAACATCCCTAATGTTCCCCTATACATCGGCGGCAAAGCCGTCCAATCCACCAGCACCGAATGGCGCGACATCCTTAATCCGGCAACCCAGGAAGTGGTGGCGCGCGTACCGTTCGCCACCAAGGCCGAAGTCGATCAGGCGGTAGCCAACGCCAAGCAGGCGTTTGCCAGCTGGCGCAACACTTCGCTGGCGCAGCGCATGCGCATCATGCTCAAGTTCCAGCAGCTGCTGCGCGAAAATATCGCACCGTTGGCCGAACTGATCACGCGCGAGCACGGCAAGACCTTGCCGGATGCCGAGGGCGAAGTCATGCGCGGCCTGGAAGTGGTCGAGCATGCCTGTTCCATCACCTCGCTGCAATTGGGTGAATTGGCTGAGAATGCCGCCACCGGGGTCGATGTCTACACCATCAATCAACCGCTGGGTGTCGGCGCCGGCATTACGGCGTTCAACTTCCCGGTGATGCTGCCTTGCTTCATGTTTCCGGTGGCGGTGGCTTGCGGCAATACCTTTATCCTGAAGCCGTCCGAGCAGGATCCTTCATCTTCGCTGTTCCTGGTGGAGCTGGCGCAGCAGGCCGGTTTGCCGCCGGGCGTATTGAACGTGGTGCATGGCGGCCCGGAGGTGGCCAACATGTTGTGCGATCACCCTGACATCAAGGCGATTTCCTTCATCGGTTCGACCCACGTCGGTACCCATATCTATCGTCGCGCCAGCGAAGCCGGCAAGCGTGCACAGTGCATGATGGGGGCGAAGAACCATTGCATCGTGCTGCCTGACGCCAACAAGGATCAAGCCATCAACAATTTGCTGGGCGCTGCTTTCGGCGCCGCCGGCCAGCGTTGCATGGCGAACTCGATGGTGCTGCTGGTGGGCAAGGCGCGCTCCTGGCTGCCGGAAATCGTTGAACGTTCACGCGGCCTGAAAATCGGCCCCGGCAGCGATCGCCAGGCAGATCTTGGACCGATGGTGTCGAAAGCCGCCAAGGCGCGCACCGAGCGTCTGATCGGAACCGGTGTGGAGCAGGGCGCGCAATTGCTGCTGGACGGCCGCGATTGCCAGGTGGCCGGCTACCCCGACGGCAATTTCGTCGGCCCGACGATTTTTTCCGGCGTCACCGCCAAGATGGATATCTATACGCAAGAGATTTTCGGCCCCGCCATGTGCGTGGTCGAACTGGAGACGCTGGACGAGGCGATTGCCTTCATCAACGCCAATCCGAACGGCAACGGCACCTCGATCTTTACCTCCTCCGGCTGGGCTGCGCGCAAGTTCCAGAACGAGATCGACGTCGGCCAGGTCGGCATCAATGTGCCGATTCCGGTGCCGGTGGCTTATTTCAGCTTTACCGGTTCGCGTGCTTCCAAGCTGGGCGATCTCGGCCCTAACGGCAAGCAGGCAGTGCAGTTCTGGACCCAGACCAAGACCGTGACAGCGCGCTGGTTTGCGCCGGATGCGGATGGCGGTGAAATCAACACCACGATTTCCATGAAGTGATGCCGGCTTGCAGATAGATCACAGGAGATTTTCATATGACTAGCGAAATCGTTTTTATCGGCCTCGGCCACATGGGTTTGCCGATGGCGCTGAATTTGGTGAAGGCCGGCTGCCAGGTCAGCGGCCATGATCTGGTGGCGGCCAGTGTCGAGCAGTTTGTTGCCGGCGGCGGCAGTACCACTGAAGATCTGGCGGCCGCACTCGGCGCCGCCAAGGTCATCATCACCATGCTGCCGGCCAGCCGCCATGTCGAAGGGGCCTATCTGGGCGCTACCGGGATACTGGCGCAGGCGGCGCCGGGCGCCTTGCTGATCGATTGCTCGACCATCGCGCCCGACGCCGCCCGCAAGGTAGCGGCCGCGGCGCGCGATAAAGGTTTCACCATGCTCGATGCGCCGGTCTCGGGCGGCACCGGCGGTGCTGCCGCCGGCACGCTGACCTTCATGGTTGGCGGTTCGGATGAGGGCTTTGCGCTTGCCAAGCCTTATTTCGAAAAGATGGGCAAGGCGATTTTCCATGCCGGCGACAACGGCAGCGGCCAGACCGTCAAGGTGTGCAACAACATGCTGCTGGGGATTCTGATGATCGGCAGTTGCGAGGCGATCAGGCTGGGCATGGCGAACGGAATGGATCCTAAGGTGCTATCGGAAATCATGGCGAAAAGTTCGGGCCGCAACTGGGCGCTGGAGGTATATAACCCTTGTCCCGGCGTGATGGAAAATGCGCCGGCCTCGAAAGGTTACAGCGGTGGTTTCGGCGTCGATCTGATGCTCAAGGATCTGGGGCTGGCGGTGGAGAACTCTTTGTCCACCAACAGCAGCGTGCCATTGGGGGCGCTGGCGCGTAATCTGTACGACATCCACAGCAAGAGCGGCGCCGGCGGCCTGGATTTTTCCAGTATTTTCAATCTGCTGGCCAAGGCTGAATAAGTTTGCGCTTGCGCTTCCGGTCAGCCTGACTTGAGCAGGCGCTTGCGCTCTGCCGTGTACGACCACCACGGCAGCGGCTCGGCGCCTTCCATATAACGCACCACCGATATGAACACATCGATCACGCATGGATCGTGCCTGGCGCCGGTCTTGGCGCACAGCGCGTCATACATCTGCAGCGGCGATTTGCCGACCAGTTGTTCCGGGCGCTGAATGCCGATGCAACGCAAATCGGCAGCGCCGGCCTTGCCGATATTCGGCAAATCTTCCAGACGGACCACAGCCGCTCTGTCCAGGTATTTGGGCATTGAACCTCCATCGATATTGCGTCAGATAAGATTTCCACGGATTCACGCATTGTGACACGGCGCTTTCAGCGCCATCGTGGCATGGCAATCGAATTGCCTGGGCGACTCCTTGTATATAAGCATATGCAAGAAAATTAGTTGACGGCTAGTATCTGTATCGAATATAAAGACAGTATGAAGTCCAGTCGATTTGCCGTGGCGGCACATATATTAGTCAGCGTCGAGTACGCTACCAGGGGCGGGGAAGTGTATTTCCCTTCCACCGCCATTGCTGCCAGCGTCAATACCAATCCGGTTTTTGTGCGAGAACTTTTGCGCAAGCTGAGCAAGGCCAGGCTGGTGCTGACCAAGGAAGGCAAGGGCGGCGGCGTGCAACTGGCGCGGCCGGCGTCAGCGATCAACCTGGCCGAGATCTATCAGGCAGTGGAGGAGGGGCCGGTGCTGAAGCACAATACGCGCTCGAAAGACCTTTGTTGTCCGGTCAGCTGCGGCATGGATATGGTGCTTGATCCGGTGGTGTCGGAAGTGGAAGACGCCTTGCTGGAGATTCTGAGGGAAAGAAAATTGTCTGAGCTAGTCAACAAGATCGGCAAGATTGCCGACAAGACTAAAAAGTAGTGGTTTTTTTATGATTAACTGTATAGAAATTAAATACAGTTAATTCGGCAGATGGATCGTTTTTGATCCTATTTTTATATTCTTAACTGTATTAAAAAATAATACAGTTAAGTTAGGCCTTATCAGACGTAAAACGAACAGGAGTTTCACATGGAAAAAAATCTGGCTACGGTCACGGTCAGCGCCCAAAACGACAGCCTACTCGATCTACCCACTCCCGTCAGCAGCGCGCCATCAACCTTGCGTTCCTGGCTGTCGGTAGTGGCGGTGGCGACCGGCGCTTTCGCCTTTGTGACAACCGAGTTTCTACCGGTCGGCCTGTTGCCGCAAATCGCCCGTGACCTTGGCGTTTCGCCCGGCACGGCGGGTTTGATGGTGACTACGCCCGGGATCATCGCCGCGATCTCGGCGCCGGCCTTGATGCTGGGGGCGGGGCGCATCAACCGCCGGCTGATCTTGCTGGCTTTGTCGGTCTTGCTGCTGGCGTCCAACCTTGTATCGGCGATGGCGCCGGGTTTTGGCGCGATGCTGCTGGGACGGGCTTTGCTGGGCGCGGCACTGGGCGGTTTCTGGACGCTGGCGCTGGCGACTTCTGCGCGGCTGGTGCACGAGGAGCACGCCGCCAAGGCGACCGCCATGATACTGACCGGCGTTACCTTCGCCACGGTGATTGGCGTGCCGCTCGGGACATTTATCAGCACCCTGGCTTCCTGGCGCGCATCGTTTGTCGCCACCGGCGTGCTGGCTGCGGTGGCGCTGGCTGCGCAAGCATTGCTGTTGCCGTCGCTGCCGTCGAAAGCGGCAATCCGCCTTGCCGATTTGCGCGCCTTGCTGGGGCGCGCTAATACCCGTAAGAGCTTGCTGATGGTGGCGCTGGTGTTTGGCGCTCACTTTTCGTCCTACACCTATGTCACGCCGTTCCTGGTGCAAAGCGCCGGATTCAGCCTGCCTGCGATCACCTCGATATTGCTGGGCTTCGGCTTGGTCGGTTTCATTTCGAATTTCGTGATCTCGACTACCGTCAGCCGTAGCTTGCAACTTTCGCTGTTTGTGGTGGTGGCGATACTCATGGCTTCCCTGCTGGCATTGCCGCTGTTGCACGCTTCCCAGGCCGGGGTGGTGTTCATGATATTGGCGTGGGGCGTTGCATTCGGCGCTATTCCCTTGTGCCTCAGCATCTGGCTGCAATTGTCCTCGCCTGATTTGCCGGAAGCCGGTTCCGCGCTGTTCGTTAGCATCGTTCAGGTGGCGATCGCGGTGGGTTCATCCGTCGGCGGGGTGGTGGTCGATTCGCACGGCATCCACGCCACCTTGTGGCTGGGCGGCGCTTTGGCGCTGGCCGGCCTGGCAGTGATCGCCAGTTTTGGCATCAATAACAAGAAGCTGGGCGAAGTATTGAGTAGGTAATTCGTGAATCAATTTCGCTTCTGATTGCCATGCGACAGGCGAAAAAAAACGCTGCGGATAATCGGCAGCGTTTTTTTTCAAGCGGGAGGTATTAACCGCGTTTCTTGAACTCGTTGGTGCGTGTGTCGATTTCAATCAAGTCGTCCGAGCTGACGAACAATGGCACCATGACTGTGTGCTGATTGGCTTCAATCGCATTTTCAATCTTGGCTTCTTTCAGGACGTTGCCCGAAGTGTTGCCTTTGACCGCTGGCTCCGAGTACACAACCTGACGCACGATAGTTGTCGGCAGTTCGACCGAGATTGCCTTGCCGTCGTAAAAAACAGCTTCGCATTCCATGCCGTCCTTCAGGTAGTGCAAAGCATCACCCAGGTTTTCTTCTTCAATTTCATACTGTTCGTAGTCGGCGTCCATGAACACGAACAGCGGATCGGCGAAATACGAATAGGTCACAGGTTTCTTGTCGAGCACAACTACGTCAAACTTGTCGTCGCCACGGAAAACGTTTTCCTGCGGGCTGTTGGTCAGAAGATTCTTCATCTTCCACTTGTAAGTGAAGCCCGTGCGGCTCGAACCGTTGACGTCGGAGCGCAAAACGATCATAGGCTTACTGTCAACCATAATGATGTTGCCGACACGAATTTCTTTTGCTGGTTTCATAGCGAATATACGTAAAAAGTAGGTTACATAAAAATCATCTGTAGCCTACTGGCAAAAAGCGCCGCAAGCCCACGTATGATTGAATTTTAAATTGCCTTAAAAATTAGCCCTATATTTTAACCTAATTTTGAGAATCTCTTAAGCTACTGTTTCGGCAAACTTCAGTAAATTGGACATCAGGTCGCCATTTTCTAACAATTGGCGCTGCCAATCCGTGGCCATGATGATAATTTTTGGCAGCTCGGCCTCGAATTGCGGCCATAGCGCGGCCCAGTCCACCGCTTCTTTTGCGGCTTCATTCCAGCTCAAAGAGAACTCGGCCAGGCTGTCCGTTGTGGCCGTATAGCGCTGCAAAAATGCATTTAATTTAACGTGATGCAAGTCTTCGTCTTGCGGATAGATATGCCAGATAAAAGGCTTGCCGGCCCACTGCGCGCGGACGAAGGAATCCTCGCCTCGGACAAAATTGAGGTCGCATGACCACAATAGCTTGTCGTAGTCCGGCTGGGGAATAAAGGGCAGCACCCGCACGGTCAAGGCGTCGCGGGTCGCCGTTGCTCCGGCTTTCGCGGCCTGCCCAAGAAATGCTTCGACTGCATCGGCGGCAACGCCTTCCGGCACCAGGCAGGTAATCGCTTTGCCGCCGCTTTGCCATACCTTGAATAGAGCCGCTGCCGGCGCCTGCGGGTAGCAGAATAAGGAGACCTTCAGGGATGCCGTCTCCGGCGGCGTGACGCCGAACTGGCCGAGAAAAGCCGCGATTGCAGCTTGATCATGTTGGAATGCCTGGCGCTGTTGCAGCAATCCCGATTCGAGCAGCAGCCCGCCGGTTTTGCCGGTGAAGCCGGGAAAGAAGAAATATTTTGTCAAAGACCGCGATTGCGGCGAGGGCAGTGCATGACAACCTTCCACCCATGCTTCCGCGCTCAGTCCTTCCAGGTTCAGCCACACAGGATGCGGTACGCGCTCTGCCATCGCTGCAATATAGGCGGGCGGTATGTCGCAGGCAAAAAACTCGATCACGATATCGGCCACGTCGCTGACAGTAAATACACCGTTCTGATCGGGCCAATGGCGTACCGTCACAGCGCCAATCTGTTGTACCTCAAGATCGATAGCGACTTCCGGGCAAATCCGCTGGAAACTGCGCAAATCGTCCACCCATAAAGTGACGGCAATGCCATGTTCCTGCTCCAGTTGCCTTGCCAGACGCCAGCAGATCCCTATGTCGCCATAGTTGTCAACGACTTTGCAAAACAATGCCAGCGATGTTGCCTGATGTTTTTTCGGGAGGTCCAAGATTCAAATTCCAATAGTAATTACTGCCTTTTTATTGCCAGGCAGTTTTGCATTTGGCCATGTAATGTAATAATGCCAGCCCCGTATGATACTGGACGATGAAAGATGACCGATGTGCGCGACCTGATTGCCAATCTGACGCTGGCAGTAATCGATTTGGCAGGGGCTGTGGCGCAAGTAGCGGAAACCATGCCGGAGCACACCCAGGCGCAAATCAACGATTCGCTGAATGTGGCGGTGACCAAGCTGGAGCAGGTGGCGATCGCCATCGCCGCCGGTGAAGGCGGAGACGGCAATGTGAATGGCGCGGTGGCGGGAATTGAAGCCGAAGTTAAAGCTGGATCTGAAGCTTAACGCGGCTAAGCAGCCTGGCCGAATCTGGCGTGTTCCAGCAAATGGCGGACGATGATCCGGTGAAACGGCATGATCGTCGCCAGGTAAGTCCGTCCCAAAAGATTATTGGTCTTGACCACGGTGGTGAGGGTCACCTGGGTGCCGGTAATGCCGTCTGGCGCAACTGTCACGCTGATCCTGAAATCCAGATGCTTGTCGTTGAATCCCAGCACTACTTCCTGCCGTGATTGCGAGACGATAGGAAAGCCGCCAACCGTGTGCTGCGATGCATTAGGATCATCCACCCCCATTTCAACCGTTTTCAATTGAAACAGCCGCACCAGCCGGTTGCGCGTCGCGTTCAATTGCTTGATCCAGCCGGATGGATTCCTGATGATGGCGTCGGTGGCCTGGCGCGCGTCCAGACCCGGGATGGCAGTCTGGACCTGGTAAGCGTCGACAAAATCATGGCCGGGCAACAGCGACCGGCAACTGATGCTCGGCGCTACCGGGGTTGCCGTTGCAGCCGCTGCGGCGCTCATTTTTTGCCACTCCTGGCCCGCTCATGCTCGGCCGCCGCTGCACTTTCAAAGCGCTCACGGGTGGTTTCTTCGTCGCGGCTGCCGAAGGCGTAATTCGCTTCCAGCCACATGACGTTGATAATGCCGAAAGCCAGCGCCAGGCCGACTCCTAGAATCCATGCGAAGTACCACATAATTTTCTCCTGTATTCCGATTGTCCGGTTACACGGTTAGTTGTCTGATTAATAAGCAGTGTGCTGGTTGTCTTCAATATGCTGCAAGGTGACCTTGCCGCGCATCACCCGATACACCCAGCTGGTGTACAGCATGATGGTAGGCAGCATGATGGCCACCACCCAGAACATGATGCCCAGCGTCTTGTGGCTGGATACCGCATCCCAGATCGTCAGGCTGCTGTTGGGATTGAGCGAAGAGGGCATGATGAACGGGAACAAGGAGGCGCCGGCTGTCAGGATGACGCCGGTCACGCTGAAACCGCTGGCCAGGAACGCTGCCATGGGCTTGCTGGCGGCGCTGAACACTACGCACAGCAGCGCGCCGGCGACGGTGACGGCCGGCAAAGCCCAGATGGCAGGCCAGCGCGCATAGTTGTCGAACCAGGCGCCATTGGCCGTGACCACGGTTTTGACAATCGGCATGAAGGCGCTATTTGCGTCCGGCATGCCGGTGATGCGATAGCCGTGGATGCCGAAGGCGACCCAGAAACCGCCGGCGACAAACAGCAGCACGGTCGCCAGCCCGGCAACCTTGGCCACGCTGCGAGCCCGTTGCGCAATCAGCGCATCGGTCTTGACTTGGAGGTAAGCCGCACCATGCATCAGCAGCATGGCAACGCTCAACAAGCCAGCCAGCAACCCGAACGGATTCAACAACTGGAAAAAGTTGCCGGTATATTCAACCCGCATGGTGTCGTCATAGTGGAAAGGTACGCCCAGGAACAGGTTGCCGAACGCCACGCCGAAAATCAGCGGCGGTACGAAACCGCCGGCGAACAAGCCCCAGTCCCAGGCGTTGCGCCAGCGCGTATCGGCCACCTTGCTGCGGTAGTCGAAGCCGACCGGGCGGAAGAACAGCGAGAACAGCAGCAGCATCAACGCCACATAAAAACCGGAAAACGCGGCGCCGTATACCAGCGGCCAGGCGGCGAAAATCGTGCCGCCGGCGGTGATGAACCAGGTTTGGTTGCCTTCCCAGGTGCTGCCTATCGAGTTGATGATGACGCGCCGTTCGGCATCGGTCTTGCCGATGAACGGCAACAGCATGCCGACGCCGAAATCGAAACCGTCGGTCAAGGCGAAGGCGATCAGCAGGGCGCCGACAAAACCCCACCAGATTATTTTTAATGTTTCATAGTCAAAGATCATGGTTTTCCCCTTATGCCTTGGCGGTGGTGTCGTGAGCGACGATTTTCTGGTCTAAGGTTTCCCAGTGGTATTTGCCGGTATGCAGGCTGCTTGGTCCCTTTCTTGCATATTTCACCATCAGTATCATTTCAATGACGAACAGGAAGGTGTAGAAACCGAGGAAGCCGGCCAGGCTGAAATACAAGCTGCCTGGCTGCAAGGTCGAGGCCGACAGATGGGTCGGCAGCACGCCGGAGATGGTCCAGGGCTGGCGGCCGTATTCAGCCAGCAGCCAGCCTAGTTCGATCGCTACCCACGGCAATGGAATGCTGTACACCGCCAGGCGCAGCAGCCAGCGCTGCTTGGCCAACTGCTTGCGGATCAGGAAATAGAACGAGGAGGAGAAGATGAACAGGAACAATAATCCCAGGCCGACCATCAGCCGGAACGACCAGAACATCGGTGCGATTTTGGGAAAGGTGTCGTTGACCGCCATGGCGATTTGCTCAGGCGTGGCGTCGACCACGTTCGGCGTGTATTTCTTTAACAGCAGGCCGTAGCCGAGATCGTGTTTCAGCTTATCGAAATCGGCAATTGCTGCGGGCGATTTGTCGCCGCCTTTGAGGCGGGTCAAGGCGGCGTAAGCCAGCATACCGTTGCGGATGCGTACTTCATGCTCCTTTTTCAGATCGTGTATGCCGGCAACTTGCTTGTCCACCGAACGGGTGCCGATCAAGCCCAGCACGTAGGGGATCTTGAAAGCGTAGTCGGTACGCTGCTCTTTTTCGTTGGGCCAGCCGACTACGGTAATGCCGGCCGGCGCCGGTTCGGTATGCCATTCAGCCTCCATGGCGGCCAGTTTGACCTTGTTGACTTCGCCGGCGGTATAACCGGATTCGTCGCCCAGCACGATCACCGACAGCACCGAGGCCAGGCCGAAGCCGGCGGCAATCGCAAACGAACGCAAGGCAAACGCGGTGTCGCGGCCTTTCAGCAGGTAGTAGGCGGAGATGCCGAGCACGAACATGGAGGCGGCTACGTAGCCGGCCGACAAGGTGTGGACGAACTTGACCTGGGCCACCGGATTGAAGATGACGTCGACGATGCTGGTCAGCTCCATGCGCATGGTTTCATAGTTGAACTCGGCGCCTACCGGATTATTCATCCAGCCGTTGGCGATCAGGATCCACAGCGCCGACAGGCTGGAGCCGAACGCCACCAGGAAGGTAACCAGCAGATGCTGGACCCGCGACAGGCGATCCCAGCCAAAGAAGAACAGGCCGACGAAAGTCGATTCAAGGAAGAAGGCCATCATGCCCTCGATCGCCAGCGGCGTGCCGAAGATATCGCCGACGTAGTGCGAGTAGTAAGACCAGTTGGTGCCGAACTGGAATTCCAGCGTGATGCCGGTGGCAATCCCCATGGCGAAGTTGATCCCGAACAATTTGCCCCAGAAGCGCGTCATGTCCTTATAGATCGGGCTGCCGGTCATCACATAGACCGACTCCATGATGACCAGGATCCACGCCAATCCTAACGTGAGCGGTACGAATAGAAAATGGAACATCGCGGTCGCTGCAAACTGCAGGCGAGATAGCGCGACGACTTCATCAATAGGAATCATTGCTGGGTCTCCAGGGTGGATGAGCGGGAAGGGTGGGATGGGAGCGCAACCGGCGGCGGGCTCAGGAAATGCTGTTCGACCAGTGCGGTCGGCATGCGCATCTTCTTGGTTTGCGGTTCGGAGAAGAAGGCTTTCCAGAGCAGCGTCAGCAGGGTAATCTTGACGATCAGGATCAGGCCGATCTCGACCGCCAGCGGCAAGCGCGTGAATCTTTTTTTTGCGGAGAAAGACAGCATGCGTCTAATCCTTTGGATGAGTCGTCAGTTGCAGGTCAGGGTGATCGTGACGGGTTTTGCTGCTGCTGGAGGAGACGCCGCGGAATTTGTCGCGCACGTCCAGCAGTTTCTTGACCTTGGAGCCCATCTTCATCAACGACGCCAGGGTTTCCGGAGACAGGCGTTGCACATCGTCGAACCAGGAACTGGACAGTTCGATCAGGTTGTACATCTCACGCATACGTTGTTGCGCCTGCTTGTCGGTGTCGTTGGCGGGATTTTCCAGTAATGCGTCGCGCAGCATTGACAAGGTCGGCTCGATCTCGCGCCGGCGGCGCTCTTCCAGCAAGGTCTTGAAAATGTCCCAGATATCCTTGGGCGGCTCGAAATATTCGCGGCGGTCGCCCGGCTGGTGCAACAGCTTGACCAGACGCCAGGATTGCAATTCCTTCAAGCCCATGCTGACATTCGAGCGCGAAAAAGTCAGGTAGTCGGCTATCTGGTCAGCATTGAGCGGCTGGCCCAGCACGTAAAGCAGCGCATAAATCTGGCCAACAGTGCGATTGATGCCCCAGCGGCTGCCCATTTCGCCGAAGTGCGAGATGAAGCGCTGGGTCAGTGGCGTGAGAGGTGTGAGCGGACTGCTTGCGCCTGGGATATTGCTGGAAGGAGTGGAAGGCATCATGTTTTGAATTTTCAGTAATTACTGAAATATAAGGCAAAACAGAAATATAGGATAAAACAGGAATTTTTGCAAGACTGTTGTCATGGAGTAATTGAATACTGATTCAATTAAATGGTTTGGTGTTGCTCCAGCAACTAAGTTGATGTTGCATCGCACGATGGGGCTTTGAGCCGTTATAATTTCGAGCTGAGAAGGTTTTTGCAGCAAATTTTTATTATTGACGAGAGCACACCATGAGTCTGAATCAAGTATCGGCCGGGCGCGATTTGCCAAACGATTTCAACGTCATCATCGAAATTCCGATGAATGCCGATCCGATCAAATACGAAGTCGACAAGGAATCCGGCGCGATTTTTGTTGACCGCTTCATGGGGACTGCAATGCACTACCCATGCAACTACGGCTATATCCCGCAAACCTTGTCGGAAGACGGCGATCCGGTCGACGTGCTGGTGATCACGCCGTTCCCGTTGTTCCCTGGCGTGGTGGTGCGTTGCCGTCCGATCGGCGTGTTGAAGATGTCGGACGAAGCAGGCCAGGACGCCAAGCTGCTGGCGGTGCCGGTCGACAAGGTGCTGAGCATCTACACCCACTGGCAAAAGCCGGAAGACATGAATGAACTGCGCCTGAAGCAGATCCAGCATTTCTTCGAGCACTACAAGGATCTGGAAAAGGGCAAATGGGTCAAGATCGACGGCTGGTTTGGTCCGGACGAAGCGCGCCAGGAAATCCTGTCGGGCGTAGAGGCTTACAAGAAATCCACTGCTGCATAATCCGCCTGCGCAGACCTACTGCGCAACTCAATCTCTGGTCTGCGATGCTCACTGTACTTTCGTACAGTTGCGCTTCTCGATCAGACTACTTGAGCCAAGTCAGCGTGGCTGAGGTTACGGTCTGCGAAGGCGGCACAGAGTTCTCTGATTCCCCCGTTGCGTCATTCCCGCGAACGCGGGAATCCATTTTCGCCGCCATACTCAGCAACCTGGATTCCCGCGTTCGCGGGAATGACGGGGCTGCCATATGGGGGAATTGTCCCTAACTGAACGGCATTAGTGCCCCGATGCGCTTTTTTATTAGCGTGGCGCTTTTACCAGCAAAATCAGGCGGCCGCCAAACTGATTCAGCAACAAGCCGCACAGCACCAGTAGTCCGGCCATGATTTTCCATGGCTGCAGTGCTTCACCCAATACCAATGCCGCGCTCAGCATGCCGGCCACCGGCACCAGCAGCGAGAACGGGGCGACGGTGGCGGCCGGGTATTTGCGCATCAAGGTCGACCAGATGGCAAAACCGAGGATGGTGGTCGGATAAGACTGGAACAGCACAGCGCCGGCCGATACCCAGTTGAAACGGTTGGCCGCATCCTGCCAGGCGGACAGGCCTTCGAGCAGCAGCGAAGCCAGCAACAAACCGGGTACTGCCAGCAGCGAACCCCACACCACCAGCGCCAGCGGATTGATCTTGCCGATTTTTTTGGTGACGATATTGGCGGCGGCCCAGCTCAGGCCGGCGCCGACCACCAGCAGGAAGCCGGTGACGGTAGCGGCGCCGTCCAGATGCGCGGCCACCAGGCCCATGCCGGCAAACGCAATCAAGGCGCCGAAAATCTGCGCGGTGCGTGGGCGTTCTCCCAGGATCAGGACTGCCAGCCCGACGGTGAAGAAGACTTGCAGCTGCATCACCAGCGACGCCAGGCCCGGCGCAAATCCCAGTTTGATCCCATAAAACAGCAAGGAAAACTGGCCGGCAAACTGCAAGCCGCCATAGGCGATCAGCAAGCGCCACGGAATCGCCGGCCGTTTGATGAAAAATACCAGAGGCAAGGCGGCAAAAATAAAACGCAGTGCGCAAAACAGGATGGGCGGCAAACCTTGCAGGCCGATCTTGATCACGACGAAATTGAAACCCCAGATGGAGACAGTCAATACTGCCAGCAAAATGTCGGTGGCTTGCATGTGGGAGTGCTCCGCAAGAGAAGGATGAAACAAGTTTATTGTTTCTGTATGATGATTAAATCAGCTTTTATAAAATCATTGTTTCCCTATAAAAAATATGATCGATTTGCAAAGAATGGTGGCGTTTGCCGCGGTGGCGGATCACGGCAGCTTCTCGATTGCGGCGGCGCGGCTGCAAGTGTCGAACTCGCATATCAGCAAACAGATCAGCGCGCTGGAGCGTGAGTTGCGGGTGCGCCTGCTGCAGCGGACCACGCGCAGCCTCAGCCTGACCGAGGCCGGCGAGGTGTTTTACCGGCGTTGCAAGGCCATCTTGTCGGATGTGGCGGAAGCGGAGCAGGAGGTGCTGCGTCGCCAGGATTCGCCCCAGGGCATATTGCGGGTGACGGCGCCGGCCAATTTCTCTAATGTCTGCCTGCCGGATATCGTTTGCAATTTCATGCGGCAGCATCCGGATATTGAGCTGGAACTGACGCTGTCCGACCAGTTCCTCGATTTAGCCGAGCGGGGCATCGATGTGGCGTTGCGCATCGCCACCACGCCGCCGGAAAACGTCCACGCACGCATGCTGTATCAGATCGACTGGAGCGTGGTCGGCAGCGTCGAGTATTTCGCCACGCGCCGCCAGCCGCAAACATTGGCCGAATTGCCGACCTACGATTGCCTTGCCGATAACGTGATGTCGGCCAAGGATGTCTGGCAATTCGAGGAGCTTGGCGGCAAGCAGGCGCAGCGCCATGAAATCAGGATCAACCCGCACATCAACTGCAATAACAGCGTCTGGCTGCGTGAATGCGTGCTGCGCGGGATGGGAATAGGTTTGCTGCCGGATTACATGATAGGAGCCGACCTGGCGCAAAAGAAGCTGATCAAGCTGTTGCCGCAATATGCGCCCTTGCCGCGCCGCCACCTGTATGGCATCTATTTGCCGAACCGTTATCTATCCTCCAAGGTCAGGTTGTTCCTGGAAGCGGTGGAGCGGGGGTTGAACCCTTGAGCCGCCTCACGCTTCGCAATCTCTAGGGGAGAGTTTTCGTTGCTTCGCCGGCGGATTGTCCGGGCGCTACCCCGGATAGACAGTGTCTACGGAAACCCCAATTCAGTCATCTTATCGGACAACATACAACTATAATCCCGGAGCTGTGAACTGGAGCTGTAAATCAGCCTGGAGCAGAGTCAGCGGGCCTGGTTGCGATGCGGCCACTGGCGAGCATTGCGTGTTACTCAGGAATTCATTGCGAACAGCGCTCTTGAAAGCCGGTGCTGTTTTATTTTTTGAAGAATATTTTCAGGCAAATCTTGCGGAGTAATAATTTAAGTTGTACGATGACAGACGTCAAGTGACGCGAAATGCAATAAATCACCTTCGCTTTTATCAACCTTTTATCGACGACCATCATGTTCACACCACAAGACCTGAAACAAATTCTCTCTTCTGGCTTGCTTTCTTTCCCGATTACGGACTTCGACGCAGGCGGCAATTTTGTCTCCAAGCCCTACGCAGATCGTCTGGAATGGCTCGCGCCATATGGTGCAACCGCGCTATTTGTTGCCGGTGGAACAGGCGAATTCTTCTCCTTGACCCCAGAGGATTACACGCAGGTTGTAAAGGTCGCAGTTGAAACTTGTCGCGGCAAAGTGCCTATCCTGGCTGGCGCCGGCGGCCCAACCCGTACCGCGATTGCCTATGCGCAAGAGGCAGAGAAGCTAGGTGCGCATGGCGTGCTGCTGATGCCTCACTATCTGACGGAAGCGAGCCAAGATGGCTTGGTAGCGCACATCGAAGCAGTCTGCAAATCGGTCAAATTCGGTGTGGTTGTGTACAACCGCAACGTATGCCGCCTGAATGCAGAATCGCTGCTGCAACTGGCTGACCGTTGCCCCAACCTGATCGGTTTTAAAGACGGCATAGGTGAAATCGAATTGATGGTCACGATCCGCCGCAAACTGGGCGATCGCTTCACTTACCTGGGTGGCTTGCCTACCGCAGAAGTGTATGCCTCCGCCTATAAGGCAATAGGCGTGCCGGTATATTCCTCCGCAGTGTTCAATTTCATCCCAAAAACCGCCATCGATTTTTACGAAGCGGTGCGCACTGACGACTTCGCGACGACCAACCGCCTCATCGACGACTTCTTCTTGCCGTACCTGGCGATCAGGAACCGGAAGTCCGGTTATGCCGTCAGTATCGTGAAAGCCGGGGCAACCTTGGTCGGCCACACTGCCGGCCCGGTACGAACGCCATTGACGGATATGACGCCGCAAGAATGCGAACAGCTTGATGCACTCATCAAATCCCTTGGTCCGCAGTAGGTCTCCACAGCAAGTCACCTAAGTATCCCGAATTATCCCGAATGACTTTGCGCGCCCCGATTCCTTACCTGGGCGCCGTCCGAATATGCTCCAAGGAGACAGTCTTGAATACTGAAATAAATGGCAACATGCTCATCGGCGCCAGTTCCACGCCAGGATCCTCGGGTCCCTTCCGCGCCATCAATCCTGCTACGGGACTGGCGCTCGATCCCGTGTTTGGCGGCGGCGCCGTCGCCGACGTCGAACGCGCCTGCATGCTGGCAGAGCAGGCATTCGACATCTACAGGGAGGCATCGCTGGAGCAGCGCGCCGAATTTCTTGAACAGATCGCGCAAAATATCCTTGACCTGGGACCGGCATTAATTGAGCGAGCGATGCTGGAATCCGGCTTGCCGCAAGCTCGCCTGGAAGGTGAACGCGGCCGTACGGTAGGCCAGCTGCGCCTGTTCGCCAAGGTAGTCAGGGATGGACGCTGGCTCAACGCCACGCTCGATTCCGCCCTGCCGGAGCGCAGCCCGCCCCGTCCCGATTTGCGTCTGCGCAAAATCGGTCTGGGCCCGGTAGCAGTATTCGGCGCCAGTAATTTCCCGCTTGCATTTTCTGTTGCAGGCGGTGACACGGCGTCTGCGCTGGCAGCGGGCTGTCCGGTTGTGTTGAAGGCGCATGGCGCCCACCCTGGCACCTCGGAACTGGTAGGCAAAGCAGTACAGGCAGCAGTCGCCAGCTGCGGATTGCCCGAAGGCGTATTCTCAATGCTGAATGGTGATGGCCGCACCATCGGCCAGGCGCTGGTGGCGCATCCCGCAATCAAGGCGGTCGGCTTCACCGGTTCGCGCCAGGGTGGTGTTGCGCTGATGAAGACCGCGGCGCAACGCCCTGAGCCGATTCCCGTCTACGCAGAAATGAGCAGCATCAATCCCATGTTCATGCTGCCTGACGCGATGGCGCAACGCGCCAGCAACATTGCCAGCGGATTCGTGGATTCACTCACTTTGGGTTCCGGTCAGTTCTGCACCAACCCGGGACTGGTCTTTGCCGTTGACGGCGATGCGCTGAACAAATTCTGCGATACAGCAGCCGTTGCACTGCGGGCGAAAGCGGGCAGCACCATGCTCACGCCTGGCATTCATTCCGCATTTAACAGCGGCGTGGAACGCTTATCCAAAGCCGAACACGTCAGCCTGCTGGCGCGCGGACAGGCCGGCGCCAATGCTTGCTCGGGACAAGCAGCCCTGTTCGTGACCGATGCGGCGACCTTTCTGTCAAATCCGGCCCTGGAAGAGGAAATATTTGGCGCCAGCTCGCTCATCGTCAAATGCAAAGACGTCGACCAGTTCAAGCAGATTGCAGAACATCTGGAAGGGCAGCTGACCGCAACCATGTTCCTGACTGAAAACGATCGCGACGCCGCCCAGGCACTGTTGCCGGTGCTGGAACGCAAAGCCGGCCGCATCCTGATCAATGGCTACCCGACCGGCGTGGAAGTGTCGCATGCGATGGTGCACGGCGGCCCTTTCCCTGCTACATCCGACAGCCGCAGCACATCGGTAGGCGCCACGGCGATCGATCGTTTCCTGCGCCCGGTCAGTTATCAGGATTTGCCGGCATACCTGCTGCCGGCAGCGCTACAAAACAATAACCCGCTCGGACTATGGCGGGTACGTGACAGCGAGCTGGTTCAATCATGAAAACGCCGTGTGTCGTTTCATTGCGGGTAGTACCCGCCTCTCATTCCAGGGTGAAAATTGAATAACAAAATGCCTTGCATGGTCCGCTAAAAATATAACAGGTCCGGCAAGCCGAATCTAAGGAGACAGCAACATGGGTACGCTTCTATCAACTGGCGCTGAAGGCGATGTCGCAAGCAATCGCAATGTCCGAAGCGAATTGGACGTTGCGATCAGTAAGGTGAAATGGCGGATATTGCCTTTATTCGTCATCATGTTCATCGCAAACTACATAGATCGCGTCAATATCGGCTTCGTCCGCTCCCATTTGCAAACGGACCTCGGCATAGGCGCCGCGGCATTCGGGCTCGGAGCCGGTCTGTTTTTTGTGGCCTATGCGGTATTCGAGGTGCCTTCGAATATCCTGCAGCAGCGTGTTGGGGCGAAGGCCTGGCTGACTCGCATCATGTTTACATGGGGAGTCGTGGCTACGGGAATGGCGTTCATCACCGGTGAGACATCGTTCTATGTGATGCGCCTGTTGTTGGGAGTTGCAGAAGCCGGCTTCTTTCCAGGCGTCGTGTATTACTTTACCCAGTGGCTGCCGAACAGCGAACGCGGGAAAGCAATGGCGATTTTTCTGAGCGGGTCGGCTTTGGCTTCGGTGATTTCAGGCCCGCTTTCCGGCGCACTCCTGCAGATCGAAGGCGGCGGATTTCATGGCTGGCAATGGATGTTTATTATTGAAGGCCTCGCATCTATTGTCTTGTGCCTGGTAGTCTGGTTCAGACTCGACTCCCATCCGCGCGACGCGAAATGGCTGACCGATTCCGAGCGAAGGGCTTTGGCGGAGGTTATCGATGCCGAACAAAAGGAGCGCGAGGCCAATCGGCCAAAACATATGAGTTCGCTTTCATTGTTGAAAGATGGCCGTATCGCGCTTTTCTGTTTCATCTATTTTGCGATCCAGCTTACCATCTATGGCGCGACGTTCTGGCTTCCAAGCATCATCAAGAAAATGGGGCATTTCAGCGACTTTCAGATCGGCTTGTTCAACTCCATACCTTGGCTGATCTCCATCGTTGCAATGTACATTTTCGCCTCTCTGGCGGCGCGCTTCAAGCATCAGCAGATGTGGGTGGCCATAGCCCTCATTGTCGCGGCCTGCGGGATGTTCATGTCAACCACGAGCGGCCCTGTCTTTGCGTTTGTGGCGATCTGCTTTGCAGCGATAGGATTTAAGGCCGCTTCCTCACTTTTTTGGCCGATTCCTCAAGGCTATCTGGACGCCCGGATCGCGGCAGCCATTATCGCGCTGATCAATTCATTGGGGAATTTAGGCGGCTTCGTTGCGCCAGCAACCTTTGGCTATCTGGAGCAAAAAACAGGGTCGATCCAGGGCGGATTGTATGGCCTGGCCGCTGCATCGATAGTTGCGGCAGCGTTGGTCTTCCTGACTAAAAAGCAGCGGCGGCAAACCTGCCAGGCCGATCTTGATCACCACAAAATGACGTGAGGCGGCTAGAGCGAGGCTGACCGAAACGGATTGCGATCATTCAGTTCGTCCATGTAGCTATCGATGCCGTCAGCCTCGCGCTCCAGGAAATTGGCTACCGCGTCGGCAAAGGCTGGATGCGCCAGCCAATGCGCCGACCAGGTTTTTTGCGGCAAAAAGCCGCGCGCCATCTTGTGCTCGCCCTGGGCGCCGCCTTCAAAGCAAGCGACCTTTTGTTCGATGCAGAATTCCAGCGGCTGGTAATAGGCGGTCTCAAAATGCAGGCAGGGTACGAATTCCAATGCACCCCAATAGCGGCCGTACAAGGTTTGATCGATATAAATCAATAGCGACGACGCTATCGGCCGGCCGTCGCGTTCGGCCACGATCAGCAGGATATTCTGCGGCATGCTGGCGCCGATCCTGAGGAAAAAATCCAGGTTCAGATAGGGCGTGGAGCGATGCGCCGCATAGGTTTGCGCATAGCAGCGATTGAAGAATACCCAGTCCGCCTCGCTCGCGTCTTGCCCGCGCACCCGGCGCAAGCGCACGCCGGCATCGACTACCTTGCGCCGCTCGGCCAGGATATTCTTGCGCTTCTTGCGTTCCAGCGTATCGAGAAATTCGGTGAAATCGCGATAACCCGGATTCAGCCAATGGAACTGGACACCGCTGCGCAGCATGAATCCGGCCTGTTGCAAGGCGCCGGCTTGGGCCGCGGGTGGATACAGGATGTGGGTGGACGAGGTCTGCGTATCTCTCCGCAGTGACTTCAATACATCGATCAGCGCCGTCCGCGCCTGCTCGTCGCGCGCCAGCAAGCGGCCGCCGGTGACCGGCGTAAACGGAATCGCCGACAGCAGTTTCGGGTAATACTCCAGGCCGTTGCGCTCATAGGCATCGGCCCAGGCCCAGTCGAACACGTATTCGCCGTAGGAGTGAAACTTGACATACAGAGGCAGGGCGGCAATCAGCCGCGGCCGCCCGTCAACTTGGTCCCACAGAGTCAGGTATTGCGGCTGCCAGCCCGATTTTTCCGCAGCGCTGCCGCTTTCGTGCAAGGCGTGCAGAAAGGCAAATGAGAGAAAAGGATTGGCGTCGGCTTGCAAGCCAAGCAGTTCGTCCCACACCGCCTGGCCGATCTCGCTCAGGGATGAAACGATGCGCGTGGTGGTCTTGGCTGTTGTCTGGGTTGTCGTCTTGTTAATCAAGGACTTGGCTAGCCGTGAATAGGAGGGCGAAAGAGAGAAGTTTAGCACCGTCGTCGGCGCTCTGCCGTTCGCTCTTAAGGGTAAGCCATTAGCGTGCGATAATTGCACTCATCAAGCAGAGCGCAGGAAGAATGATGACAACGACGATGACAACTAATAAGTTTCTGAACCTTTACTCCCATGATTTTGCGCGCGTCGCCGTCGCCATCCCGAATTGCCGGATCGCCGACCCGGCCTTTAACGCCGCCGAAACTATCGTGCTGGCCAAGCAGGCGCAGCAGCAAGGCGCCGTGCTGGTAGCGTTCCCGGAACTGGGTTTGTCCGCCTACACTTGCGACGACCTGTTTCATCAACGCGCTTTGCTGGATGCCTGCGAAGCCGCCTTGGCCACAGTAGTGGCCGCTTCGGCCCAACTGCCGCTGGCCATGATCGTCGGCTTGCCGTTACGGGTCGAACATCAATTGTTCAATTGCGCCGTCGTGATTGCCGGCGGCCGGATTCAAGGCGTTGTGCCGAAGAGTTACCTGCCGAATTACGGCGAGTTTTACGAAATGCGCCAATTCAGCGCCGCTGAGAATACCGCAGTACGGCAGATCCAATTGTTTGGCGACAGTGTTCCATTCGGCACCGGCCTGCTGTTCGAAGTGAGCAACCTGCCTTTGCTCAGATTCCATGTTGAGATTTGCGAAGATGTGTGGGTGCCGATTCCGCCATCGTCGTTTGCCGCGCTGGCCGGCGCCAGCGTGCTGGTCAATCTTTCCGCCTCCAATGTGGTGGTGGGGAAAGCCGGCTACCGCCATCAACTGGTGGCGCAGCAATCCGCGCGCTGCCTGTCGGCGTATTTGTATACCTCGGCCGGCAAGGGCGAATCGTCTACCGATCTGGCCTGGGACGGCCAAGGCTTGATTTACGAGAACGGCGAACTGCTGGCAGAATCCGAGCGCTTCCTGGACAGCTCGCACGTCATCTTTGCCGATGTCGACCTGGAGCGGCTGTCGCGGGAACGGATGCGCCAGACTACTTTCGGACAGTCGGTGCGGCGTCATGCCGAGGAAGTCGCCAGATTCGAAGTGATCCGTTTCGAGCTGGCCTTGCCCTTGGATAAGGCTTTGCCGCTGGCCAGAACGGTCGAGCGCTTCCCCTATGTTCCGGCCGATCCCAAACGGCGCGACGAACGTTGCACCGAGGTCTACAACATCCAGGTACAGGCGCTGGTTCAGCGCTTGTCCGCCAGCAAGATATCCAAGGTGGTGATCGGCGTTTCGGGCGGCCTGGATTCTACCCATGCCTTGCTGGTATGCGCTAAAGCAATGGATCGTTTGAACCTGCCACGTTCACATATCCTGGCGTACACCATGCCAGGTTTCGCCACCAGCGACCGCACTTTGCAGCAGGCCCGGCAATTGATGCAGGTAGTCGGCTGCACCGCGGCGGAAATCGACATCCGTCCGAGCTGCCAGCAAATGTTGAAAGACCTTGGCCATCCTTATGCCGCAGGGCAAGAGCAGTTCGACATCACCTTCGAAAACGTCCAGGCCGGCGAGCGCACCAACCACCTGTTCCGGCTGGCAAATTTCAATCATGCGATTGTCATCGGCACCGGCGATCTGAGCGAGCTGGCCTTGGGCTGGTGTACCTACGGCGTGGGCGATCACATGTCGCACTACAACGTCAACGCCAGCGTGCCGAAAACCCTGATCAGCCACCTGGTGCGCTGGGTGGCCGAGACCGGCGCTATCGGCAACCAGGGTTCGGATGTGCTGTTGAATGTGCTGAACACCGAGATCAGTCCGGAGCTGGTGCCAGGAAAGGCCGGGGCTGGGAGCAAGCCTGAACAGATTACGGAAAACGTCATCGGGCCGTACGAGTTGCAGGATTTCAATTTGTATTACATCCTGCGTTACGGCTTCGCACCGTCGAAAGTCGCCTTCCTGGCATTTTCTGCCTGGCAAGACAAGACCAAAGGCAGCTGGCCGCACGACGCCGAGGTGGCCCGGAACCAGTACGATCTGGCGGCGATCAAGCGCAATCTGGCAATCTTCCTCGACCGCTTTTTCCGCACCAGCCAGTTCAAGCGCTCCTGTGTGCCGAACGCGCCCAAGGTCGGCAGCGGCGGTTCCTTGTCGCCGCGCGGCGATTGGCGCGCGCCTAGCGATTCGGAAGCGACCGTGTGGCTGAATGATCTGGCGAATATTCCCGACTGAGCGTTCGCCTACCCAAAATGGGAAAATGCGCAGAAAAAAAGCGCGATGTTATGCGTTTAGATGTACATATTGTTTTACGGTGATAGACAAATAGAGATTTTCATATACTCTCTGGATTGTGCTTTCACCAAGCTGTATCGCGGTTCCGGATACGCGCGCCGCAAAGATTTATGTTTAATGCCTAAAGGAGTTGTCATGAAACAAATTACCGCCGTTATCAAACCCTTCAAACTGGACGAAGTGCGCGAAGCCCTCGCCGAAGTGGGTGTCACTGGCCTGACCGTGACTGAAGTAAAGGGTTTTG
>NZ_JAGQEG010000002.1 GCF_018305005.1 Collimonas silvisoli | reverse complement strand
ACCTGCATGGTGGAGCCTTCGCTGTGCGCGCTCCATTAGCTGATAGACGCTACTGCGCAAAATTGTCTCGCGGCACTAGCATGCCTGTAGTCTTGGCAGTCTATCGCCTCGCGCCAGAGCATCCTTATCCTGCAGGACTAAACGATTGCTGCCGAGTTTATGAATCCCTGTTGGAACTAGGAATTCCTTCGAGCCGGATCGTACTTGTCGGTCATTCGGCGGGAGCAAACCTCGCATTGGTACTTCTGATGCGAACAAAGAAAAGTGGACTATTGCAACCCGCAGGTGCAGTCCTGCTTTCAGCACCGACGGACATGACCGCCGCCAGTGCCTCTGCAATTACAAATGCAGAAAATGATCCGATGCAGGGGCCTAATATTTGGCCCTGGGTCAAAGACATATATTTCGGTGTCACGTCTCCTGATAATCCAGAGTTATCGCCACTTTTTGGGACGTGGTCTGGTCTCGCGCCGATGCATTTTCACGTATCTGATACTGAAATTATATTAGACGACAGCCTTAGAGCTGTGGAGCGTGCAAAGGCAGCTGGCTGTGATGTTGCCCTGACGGTATGGCATGACGTGCCACATAATTTCCCGTTCGTTGATTACCTTGCTGAAGCAAAGGATTGTCAAACGGAGGCTGTTACATTTATCAATCGTGTGGTAGGTGCGGAAAGGGATCGTAATCACGCCAGGACAAGTCTGGCTAACTAAACCTTGAGTGTCCGCTGTCTCGAAGTGTGAACGGCAGTTCAGACGATTATCCACAATTAGTTTGTATAGTTTCGACAGTTTGGCCTTCCCCCAGCAGCACGGCCAGCTAGGCTTTCACAATCATATTAAACTGAGTGTCCCTGCAGTTCCCTTTACGGCTCATGCTGCAGATAAAACCATGGCTGGCCAACAGTGCTTGGCCGCCGCTGTTGAACCGCCATGTGCAAGGCATCGCAGACCAGCTTAGCCGGCATGCTCGGCGCCATAGCCCAGCCAACCACCTTGCGCGAGAACAGGTCGATTACCACTGTCAGGTACAGCCAGCCGTCGCCGGTGCGCACGTAGGTGATGTCGGAGACGTAGGCCCTGTTTGGCGCAGCCGGATTGAACTGGCGGGCCAGCACGTTGGCTGCGATCGGCAGATCATGCTTGCTGTCAGTAGTGTGAATGAATTTGCGTTTCCAAACTGGTTTTAAACCCGCCTGGCGCATCAACCGGCGAGCCTTGAAGCGCCCGACCGTGATGCCGCGGTTTGACAGCTCCGTCACCATACGGCGGCGGCCATAGCTCTGGTGGGATAGGGGCAAATCGGCGTGACTGTGCTCGACAGACATCGGATCGTCTTGCGGCCATACCTTGGCTGCGACGAGCAGCGCCAATCCCGCAAATATTCCCAATCCGGCGAAAGTAACGGATAAGGAGGTTTTTGCGCCCAACCAACCGGTTACCGGATAGCTTAGCAGGAAGCACTATCGAACCAGGGATGATTTACGTGCAGACGTGTTCGACTACATAGAAGGTTTTACAATCCACGACGCCGGCATTCAACTATCAGCTATATCAGCCCGGTACAATTTGAAAATCAAAAATGCGCCTAGCGGAACTGTCCATGCTGCTGGGGGAAAGCCAGTAGTAATCCAACTTACTACAAGGCTTCCCAACTTACTACAAGGCTTCAATAGTGTTTTTGTCAAATTGTGCGGAATATTTGACGCACGCTGATCGTGCCGCAGTGGCTGCAGCATGAACCATTAATTCAGCGTTGTAGTGACGGCACATGGAAATCACAATCGAAGGAAGGATTGATTCCATCGGTAATTCCACAAATTGGCCACTCTCCAGATAATCAGAAACAAACAAGCTTGGTATAGCGGCGATACCGTAGCCATCTTTCACAAGTTTGATAATGGCCGCGACAGAAGGTGAACACGTAATACGTGTTTGCGTTGCCGGAATCCCTGCCTGATTGGCGAGGTTGGCTACAATCTCCTCCAACACCCGTTGTGGCGCCGTGCCACGTGCAAATGTCAATATCGGCCGTTCAAGAACGCGCTGGATCAACCCGGTTTTACGGCCCGACAGCAGCCCCTTTTTTGCGATCCATCGAACCGGATAAATGGCTAATGCATCCGATACGATTTCGCTGCTATTGATTCCCTCTACGCGGATGACGATGTCTAGCTCCTTTGCAATCAGGCGCTTCTCCAGAACGCTGCTCATGTCCACTGTCAGGTCAATTTCAAGTTCCGGGTAGTCCGTATTGAGCTGGTTTATGTAGTAGGAAAGCCAGCTATGTACCACGGACTCGATCACTCCTAGCCGCAAGCGCCCCCGAATTACACTTTCTTTGTTAGCTGCGATTTGCATCCTTTTTGTCGCATCAACTACCGACTTGGCGTAGCTCAATAAATACTCTCCTGTTGCAGTCAGCTTGAATTCCTTAGATGTGCGGTCAATCAGATCCGTTTTTAATTCTTCTTCCAGAGCTTTGACCCGTAATGATATTGCCGCAGGGGTGGCGTGAAGCTCACGCGCTGTCGCACGGAAACTTCGCAATTGGGCAAGTATCACAAAGGTCTCGATAAAGCGTGTATTCATGACAATCTCGAAGGGTTTTGAGTTAAGTAAAACTATACGCTAACGATGAAAATAACTAGTTTGTATCAATTTCTGATCGTGTTTATCTTACTGTATAAGTTTTATTTTCATGTTCTGTGAGAGCGATCCATGACACCTTTTGAGTTTCGGAGCAAAGTTCGTAACGGCCAATTTCGGGAGCCAACGGCTGGCCATTGCGGTGATTTCGCCCAGGCGAATCTGGCTATTCTTCCCAAAGCCTACGCAGATGACTTCTTAAACTTCTGTTCCCTCAATCCTAAGTCCTGCCCCTTGCTAGGAGTGGGGGGGCTGGGGAAATGGGATTTGGCGCGTATTGGTTCAAATATCGATATTCGAAGCGATGTGCCTGCTTATTACATTTACCGCGATGGGAAGTTGGCAGAAGAGCGCGCCTCATTACATGACGTATGGCAATCGGATTTTGTTGTTTTTGCCATAGGTTGCTCCTTTTCGTTCGAGCAAATGTTAATCAAGGACGGCATCCCATTGCGGCATATCGAGCAGCAAAAGAATGTTGCCATGTATAGGACTAACATCAAGAACAAAGCTGTGGGGCCGTTTGGCGGCAATATGGTGGTTTCAATGCGCCCGATGACAGCGGAAAATGCGATTAAAGCGATTCAGTTGACAGCTAGATTTCCGGCAATACACGGCGCTCCGATTCACATTGGCAATCCAATGGAGATAGGGATCGAAGATATTGGTCAGCCCGATTTCGGCGATGCCATAACGATTCTTCCAAATGAACTCCCGGTATTCTGGGCGTGCGGCGTGACGCCGCAAGAGGCAATACGCGCTGCCGGTTTATCGATTGCGATCACGCACAAACCAGGCTACATGCTGATTACCGATATCCCCAATTCAACGTTGGAATGTCCTGTAGGTACATACAACTAGATTTTGTTGCGCTGTTTTATTGAGAACCAATTGCAACAAGGAAGGGCCACGGTTAGTAGATGGCCGCTTACATAAGAAGTATTTGAACGTAGGAGACACAGATGAACAGTCGAGAGCAAACCATTCAAGTTGATCAGGAAGCTGATAGCCGTTCCTTTTCCTGGTTTCGTGCATTATCACCCAAAGAGCGTCGCACATTTTGGAGCTGCAAGATTGGTTATGCGCTCGATGCAATGGATACGCAATTTCTTAGTTTTGTCATCCCGACGCTGATTGCCACATGGGGCATCTCGAAAGGTGACGCTGGTTTGATTGGTACCGTCACTTTACTCACCTCGGCATTGGGTGGCTGGATTGCCGGCATTCTTTCTGACCGGATTGGCCGGGTAAAAACACTCCAGTTCACCATATTGTGGTTTGCATTTTTCACCGTCCTTTGCGGCTTCGCCCAGAATTACCATGAATTGCTCATTGCGCGTGGATTGATGGGTTTTGGCATGGGGGGAGAATGGACCGCCGGTGCAATCTTGATCGGAGAGGTGATTCGAGCTAAAGATCGCGGAAAAGCTGTTGGTATGGTGCAGGCAGGATGGGCTATCGGGTGGGGGGCATCCGCCATTTTATATGCCTTGATGTTTTCTTTGCTTCCCCCAGAGCTAGCGTGGCGCTCCCTGTTTTTAATCGGTGTATTGCCAGCTATTTTTGTTATCTTCATCCGCCGGTTTGTGGAAGAACCCGCAGTTTTTGTCGAGCAGAAACGCAAGGAGGAGAAAGGGGCTGAACGCGCTTCTTTTACTGAAATATTTTCCTCTCGCATGATCAGCACTACGCTACGGGCAGTGCTGCTGACAAGCGGCGCCCAAGGCGGTTACTACGCCATTACCACGTGGCTGCCTACGTTCCTGAAGACTGAGCGCAACTTAACTGTACTCGGTACCGGCGGTTATTTAGCGATGGTGATTGTCGGCTCTTATCTAGGTTACCTGGTGAGCGCTTATCTCACTGACAAACTCGGGCGTAAAAAGAATTTCATCTTATTTGCGGTGGGATCGATGGCAATCGCATGGGCATATACCCATATTCCGGTGACAGACCCGGTCATGCTGCTGCTCGGGTTTCCGCTAGGTTTCTTCACCGCTGGAATTTTCAGTGGCATGGGAGCTTTCCTCACCGAGCAATTTCCAACTCGGATACGTGGTTCCGGGCAAGGATTCTGTTACAGCACGGGACGCGCCATCGGTTCAGTATTTCCATTCCTGATCGGCTGGGCAAGCCATGATATGGCGCTCGGCCACGCCATCGGCGTATTTGCGGCAGTGGCGTATGGCCTCATGATTATTGCCGCCCTGACTTTCCCGGAAACTGGCGGCAAACAACTTGAATCATGATGAATAGTAAAGATACAGATATGAATAAAGAAAATAGCATCTCAGATCCGCGGTGGCAATTTTGGGTTGATCGCGGCGGTACGTTTACCGACATCGTCGCGCGGCACCCTAGCGGAAAACTGTTGACTCACAAACTGTTGTCGGAGAACCCTGAACAATACAAAGACGCGGCAGTCGCCGGTATTAAACGCCTGTTGGGACTCAAACCGGAGGATCACATTACGCCGGATCTGGTTGAGGCTGTGAAGATGGGCACCACGGTCGCGACAAATGCCTTGCTGGAGCGCAAGGGCGACTCTACTGTATTGTTGATTACCAAAGGTTTTCGTGACGCATTGCGCATCGCTTATCAAAATCGGCCACGTCTCTTTGATCGCCATATCGTACTGCCTGAGCTGTTGTACGAAAAAGTTGTAGAGGTGGCAGAGCGAATTGGCGCGCAAGGCGACATCATTCAAGTGATCAACGAGGAGCAGGTCAGAAACGATCTGCAGGCGCTTCATGCCGAAGGGTATCGGGCAATCGCTATAGTCCTGATGCACGGATACCGCTTCACACAGCATGAGGAAATCATCAGCCGAATCGCCGCCGAAACAGGATTCACGCAAATATCCGTGTCGCACAAGGTTAGTCCGATGATGAAGCTGGTATCGCGTGGCGATACTACCGTCGTTGACGCTTATTTGTCGCCGATTCTGCGCCGCTATGTCGACCAGGTCTCCAGTCAGATGGAAGGCGTGCATTTATTGTTCATGCAAAGTAACGGCGGCCTTACCGATGCGCATCGTTTCCAGGGAAAGGACTCAATTCTGTCTGGGCCGGCAGGCGGCATTGTCGGCATGGCACGCACTGCAAAAACCGCGGGTTTCAATAAAATAATTGGTTTTGACATGGGCGGCACATCGACCGACGTATCACACTACGCAGGCGAGTTCGAGCGAGAATTCGAAACGCAAGTTGCTGGCGTGCGCATGCGGGCGCCAATGATGAGCATCCACACAGTGGCCGCTGGCGGCGGGTCGATCCTGCATTTTGACGGCACGCGTTATCGCGTCGGCCCCGATAGTGCCGGCGCCAATCCCGGGCCGGCCAGCTATCGTCGCGGCGGGCAATTGGCCGTTACCGACTGCAATGTAATGCTCGGGAAAATCCAGCCCGATTATTTTCCAAATGTCTTCGGCCCGCATGCAGACCAATCCTTGGATCGCGAAGCCGTTGTTCAAAAATTCACCGCTATGGCAGAGAGCGTCTACCAAGCGACCGGCAACCGGCGCACACCAGAAGAAGTGGCAGAAGGTTTCATTGAGATCGCGGTCGGCAATATGGCGAATGCGATCAAATTCATTTCTGTGCAACGCGGCCACGACGTCACCGACTATACGCTCACAACCTTCGGAGGAGCGGGCGGCCAGCATGCATGTCTGGTAGCGGATGCTTTAGGGATGACGCGAGTTTTTGCTCACCCGTTTGCCGGCGTGTTGTCGGCGTATGGGATGGGGCTGGCCGATCAGACCGCAATGCGCGAGCAGTCCCTCGAAGTCAAATTGACCCAAGATGCAATGCCGACATTGGAAACCAGATTGCGCGCGCTTGCCGAAGACGCACGTCAGGAATTGCTGGCACAAAGAGTGAGTCCGAGCCGGGTTCAGATAGTTGAGCGCGCACATCTGCGATATGACGGCAGCGATTCGGTGATTGTCGTACCGTTTGATTCCGTGGCTAATATGTCGATGCAATTTGAAGCATCGTATAAAAAACGCTATTCATTTCTGATGCAGAACAAATCGCTGATCGTCGAAGCGATCTCAGTGGAGGCGATCGGTCTGTCAAATGACGCTGCTGAGGCGGTTGAGACGCTACCTGAACGCATCGGGCCGCTTCAACCCGCCGACAGCGTACGTTTATTCTCGGGTGGCGAATGGCATGAAACCGCGCTTTATCTGCGTGAGGCTACACGCCCAGGCGACGTCATTCGCGGCCCCGCAATCATTGCAGAAAAGAACGCGACGAACGTGATTGAGCCTGGTTGGGAAGCAGAAGTGACCAAGCTCAATCATCTTGTTCTGACTCGCGTTGAATCACGCAAGCAACGCAAGGCGATCGGCACAACGGCTGATCCAGTGGTGCTTGAAGTATTCAATAATTTGTTCATGAGCATCGCTGAGCAAATGGGACTACGGCTACAAAATACGGCCGTATCAGTCAATATCAAAGAACGCCTCGACTTTTCGTGCGCATTGTTCGACGGCGACGGTAATTTGATCGCCAATGCGCCACATATTCCAGTGCATCTCGGATCCATGGGCGATAGCATCAAGACCATCATCCATGAAAATGCTGGCAAAATGCAATGCGGTGACGTCTTCATGTTGAACGATCCGTATCATGGCGGTACCCATTTGCCTGACATCACCGTCATCACGCCAGTGTTCGACAAGATGGGCAAGAGCATTCTGTTTTATGTCGGATCGCGCGGCCATCACGCCGATATCGGCGGTATCACTCCCGGAGCCATGCCAGCCAATAGCACTGTTGTTGAAGAGGAAGGCATTCTAATCAATAACTTCCAGTTGGTGCGCGGTGGCTACTTCCTTGAACAGGAAACGGCTGCGTTGCTGTCTTCCGGCGAGTATCCGGCCCGGAATATTCCTCAGAACATGGCCGATTTGCAGGCACAAATTGCTGCGAATCAGAAGGGCGTCGAAGAGCTGCTGAAGATGGTGGATCATTTCAGCATCGAGGTGGTTCAAGCGTACATGAAACATGTGCAAGACAATGCGGAAGAAGCTGTACGTCGCGTGATCACGGCCTTAAAAGACAGCAGCTACGAATACCGGATTGATAATGGCGCTGTGATCAAGGTCGCAATTCGCGTCGATCATAAGACGCGTACTGCCGACATTGATTTCACAGGCACGTCGGCACAGTTGAACAATAATTTCAATGCACCAAGTTCTATATGCATGGCCGCTGTGCTGTATGTATTCCGTACCTTGATTGATGATGAAATTCCGCTCAATGCGGGGTGCTTGAAACCATTAAACGTCATCATTCCAGAAGGTTCAATGCTGAATCCACGTTATCCGGCAGCAGTAGTTTCGGGAAATGTCGAGACATCCAGTTGCATTACGAATGCTTTGTATGGAGCGTTAGGAATTCTTGGTTCTGCACCAGGAACGATGAACAACTTCACGTTTGGCAACGAAGAGCATCAATATTACGAAACCATTTCCGGCGGCTCAGGTGCTGGTCATGGTTTCAATGGCACAGACGTTGTGCAGACGCACATGACCAATTCCCGTCTGACCGATCCGGAAATACTTGAATGGCGATATCCAGTACGGCTCGATAGCTACGAAATCAATCCCGGCTCTGGCGGTAAAGGCCAATGGCGCGGCGGTAACGGCGCCACCCGCAAGGTCAGGTTTCTGCAGCCGATGACTGCCTCTATCTTGTCGAATAACCGTATCGTTCCGCCGTTTGGCGCGGATGGCGGCGGATCTGGGAAATGCGGAAGAAATTATGTTGTCCGCGTGGATGGTCAGCAGGAAGAGTTGAATTTTGTGGCCACTACGGCCATGCAGTCTGGGGATATCTTCGTAATTGAAACGCCGGGCGGCGGCGGCTATGGAGCACCGAAGAACATCTAATCACAGTTGGCAGTGCAATTGAAGCTGGATCTGGCGATTCAGCAATCAATTTGGGTATTCGTCATACATTTTGATGATTATCAAACCTAAGGATAGTCTGTAGTTATCTACTGGCATTCTGCTTTTTTGAAGGTGCCAGGTTTTCACGCTGGTGACTCTGATGAAGATCCTCAATATTTGCGCGTAAAGCTGTTAATTATGTAGATGCTGCAATGAATGCAATCAGGCCTAAGGGAGGAGCGCGCAAATGTTGAGAGAGCTAAGTTGGGGACGTTACTGGATCTGGTTATTGTTAGTGATGTTGAACCAGTCGTCATGGGCTGCGAGCCTCAATATCCAGATAGCATCCGCTTATGACTCAGACAATTTTCAGGCGGAGAATCTGCAGCATTTCGCTAGTGATGTAGCCAAGGCGACAGACGATCAGGTGAATTTTCAGATTCACACGGGAGGTAGGCTCCTGAAACCAGATGATATTTTCTCTGGCGTATTGGCAGGCAAGGCTGATGGGGGAGAGGTTTTGATGTCCTCTTTGACAAAGGTAGCCCCTTTGTTCGAGATTGACTCGTTGCCATTTATCGTCTCTGGATATGACGATGCTCATCATTTGTGGGAAGTGTCACGGCCAGGTATAGAAAAGGCGTTGTCGGACCATGGCCTCCAATTATTGTATGCGGTGCCGTGGCCACCACAAAATCTCTATTCCAAATTTCCGGTAAATGCGATACGAGATTTCAAGGGGCTTCGTATGCGCAATTACAATGCAACTACAGATCGTATTGCTACTTTGGTCGGCGCCACGCCGGTAATGATTCAAGTTGTCGATCTGGGGAAGGCAATTGCCGATCAAAAACTGGATTTGATGATTACTTCAAGCTGGACTGGAGTGGAAGAGAAAGCATGGACAAATTTGCGCTATTACTACAAAGTCAATGCTTGGATCCCCAAGAATATCGTATTCGTCAGCAAGAAAATCCTGGCTGGACTAGAGCCCAGCAGTAGGAAAAAAATCATTGACGCGGCGTATCAGGCAGAACAGCGCGGTTGGAAATCAAGTCGTGAAAACGATATCGGCTTTGAGAGCCAACTTGTGGCAAATAAAGTCAGTGTGGCAATCCTAGATCCACTCATCCAACGTCATCTGGATCGGATTGGTGAGGGTCTTGCACGTGAATGGTTCAAAAAAGCGAGCGGTGACGATATAGCAGTTTTGCTGAAATACATATCAGATCGCGCAATGAGGTAGTGCAGTCCTACGGACTTGAATTGTAGTAACTCAGACCTGATTCGACATACGGCGTTCGATTTCATCGAACCTGAAACATTTTCCTCGCTAATCTAGAAAAACACAAATGACAACCTTGACCATTGCTGCGGCACAATCAGTCTCAATTGCTGGTGACGTTAAAGCCAACATTTCTCGGCACCTTCGATTTATGGAACAGGCAGCCGATCATGGTGTGCAGCTTCTTGTATTTCCCGAATTGTCGTTAACGGGATATGAGAGGAGCTTGGGGCGTGAACTGGCAATGCGGCCAGATGCTGAAATATTGATGCCGTTGCGTGATTTGGCGCGACGTACGGGCATGACCACCGTTGTTGGGGCACCGATATTTGCCAATGAAAGCAATGACGTTTTCATTGCTGCCCTTGTACTTGGAAATGCCAATGGAGTGGGACTCTATACGAAGCAGCATTTGCATCCTGGAGAGGACGTTGTTTTTACAGCTGGTACTCCTGATGTAACTGTACCAGTCGCAGACATGACGGTTGCCTTGGCGATTTGCGCCGATATCGTGCATCCGTCGCATGCGGCTCAGGCTAAACAATTAAAAGCTAATGTTTACGCAGCGGGCGTGCTTATTACAGAGAAAGCTTATCCAACGGAGACAGAATTGCTTAGAACCTACGCTACCGAGCACAATATGGCCGTTTTAATGGCGAATCACGGTGGGGCGACAGGCGGCTGGAGTCCGATTGGGCGTAGCGCATTTTGGGCAGAAGGTGGGCGTTTGATCGTCGCTGCGCCGGGTGACGGGGATCTTCTGGTTATTGCAACACGGGATGCCAGTCGGTGGTCTGGCAAAATTGTCAGCGTGACGGCCTAGGCCATTACGTCGGCGATGAGGCAAATTAGATTCGTACATTTCCTGTCGGATCAAGTCGCAATTTATACACTTGAATATTCAATGTAATCAGCACATTTCCAGTTCAAGTCATGGATGACTTCATTGGGCGACTAATGGCAGTGTTCTTGATACGAATGGATATGTTGTTTGCTGCTGTATCGCGTATCACCTGCTCAGCTTGAGAATACATTGCAACTGCAATGGAAAGACGACATACATAACGCAAGACCAAACGATACGGAATTGTTGATGGTTGAAATGCGGATCGAACCATATTTCCTCGTAAATACGCTGACCTGCATTGCTCAACAATATCGTATTGATGTAACCGCTACTGATCGTGAGAGAGGTGTTCATCGATTCCTATTTTTAATGCGTGTGGAGAATAAAGATGTCAACGGTACGTTTCGAATTTCTAGGGTTTGAAAAGCAAAAACTTGCCGCTCGCCTCGATCTTCCAACGGGAGAGACACGCGCCTATGCTTTGTTCGCTCATTGCTTCACAGGCGGCAAAGACATTCTCGCAGCCAGTCGAATTGGACAGGCGTTCGCCACGTGCGGCATAGCGGTGTTGCGCTTCGACTTTACCGGCTTGGGTGCAAGTGAGGGAGAGTTTGCCAATACCAATTTTTCCTCGAACCTGGCTGACCTGACCGCCGCGGCAAATTATTTGCGGCAGACATATCGTGCGCCGTCCATGCTGATCGGGCATAGCCTGGGCGGCGCGGCGGTGCTAGCCGCCGCTTCAAAGATACCGGAGGTGCGCGGTGTCGTTACCATCGGCGCGCCAAGTGATCCAGCGCATGTCAAGAAGCAGTTCCGTGGATATCTGGACGAGATTCAAACTAATGGTGAAGCCGTAGTCAAGCTCAGTGGGCGACCATTCAGAATCAAGAAACAGTTTCTCATCGATGCGGAGAAACAGCGATTGCTGCACAATATTTCGGAGTTTGATGGGGCGTTGCTGGTCATGCATTCGCCGCAAGATGAGACAGTCGCGGTGCAGAATGCGAGCCATATTTTCAGCGTTGCAAAACACCCGAAAAGCTTCGTATCTTTAGATGACGCCGATCATCTTCTTACCCGAAAAAGCGATGCATTGTATGCGGCAAACGTCATTGCCGCATGGAGTGAGCGTTATATCATTGACGATAAACAAATGGTCTGACGAAATTAAGTCTTTTATTTTTCTTGCGACCCGGGGTGGCATTCACGTGTGAAGGCTACGATGATTGCTAGCAATCCGCTTTCACACCAATACTTGTCCGTGATCGTCGGCAAGTGATCTATAGCAGGAGAACGTTGTCTGCAACTAAGAGCAACATATCACTGAGAGCACGATCAAAATGGGGGAAAGCCCAATCGGTAGTGCCAGGTAGATCTGATAGAGCGAATAAAGTACCAGATACTGCATTCCCCCTCACAAATTTGGGCAAATTTTTTAGAGATGCATAAAGCAAAAATGGCAATGTCGCGTCTTTGTCAAGATTACGATCAAGACGCTAGCGCGATATGAAAACATGAAAAAGCGTATTGGTTATGCCCTAATTTGCATTGACGATCAAAATCTTAGTCTACAAAAGGACGCGCTTGCGAAAGCTGGATGTCTAGATGTTTACCAAGAAAAGGAAAGCGGCAAAGCCAGCCGCCCCATCTTTGACTATTGTCGTTGCACCTTAAGTGCTGGTGATACATTGGTTGTTTGGCGCTTGAATTGTCTCGGGAAGTCGCTTTCAGACCTAGTTCAAATTCTCGGAGAATTGGGGCGTAAAGGAATTTACTTTGAAAGCATTGCGGAGAAAGTAAAAATAGGAAGTGCGGCCGGAAAACTGGTTACTCACGTATTCACTGCCTTAACAGAATTCGAGCGCGATAGTGTCTGTGAGGGCGACAAAATGGAAGCAGAAGTATTGCGTGCTAGTGGTCGAAAAAAAGGGCGGCGGCCGTCGCTCAATGCTAGGCAGATATTAGAGATCAAAGTGCTTTTACGTGACCCCGATATTCGTGTTGTGGACATCGCGAAACGTTATGGAGTGACTCGAGCTACGATATACAAATATGCGGGTCCCTCCTCGGCAGAGTGAGGGTACACACATTGGTTCAATGATTCATATTTTTTTATATGTGGCTCAAGGGTGGACTAACGCCAGTTTCCTCCGACTGGCCGTTTTGCATTGCGCGACTTCATCTCGATCAGCGGCAGGAACCGGATCGCCCACCGGTTGATCGTTGAATGGTCAACCGACACACCGCGCTTAGCCATCATTTCCTCGATATGTCGGTAGCTCAACGGATACGCCGCGTACCAGCGTATGCAAACCAGGACGACGTCAATTGGAAAGCGCAGTCCCTTGCTGTTGAGCATCGTGATTCATCCACTGAAAAAGAAGCAGTCTATCCCAATGTCCGCCGACCAAGATTAATGCGACAGAACCATTTATAGACTCAAAAGTGTCATAACCGCCCAAGCACACGGTCAAGGTTTTACTGTAGCAACGGTCAAAGGAAACAACGAGGGTGTCCTGGCCGTATCTGCACGAAACGCAGATGCATTTTGTACCGATGACGTACTTCTGGCAGCCGCCATCACGGATAACCAGCTAAACGACAAGCTGCACCGTGTGAGTCAGCCCCTGTCAGTCGAACCATATTCACTCATGGTCCGCAAGGATGACCGTGATTTTCTGAAGGTCGTCGATGACTATGGATGCATTCGCCTATCCGACCAAAACGAAAGCCTATTAAATTTGCTTCATTTGACATATTTGATTTGACAATAACGCCTTAAACAATCTTAATTTTGGAGCTTAAATGAATCTAAAAAAAACATGGTGTATCGGCATGGCTGCTACGCTGGCAGCGGCATTTTCTGTGTCTGCGTTCGCCGAAGTAGGGGTGACGCCTACTGAAATTAATCTTGGTCAATCAACCTACCTCACTGGACCAATGGCTGAGTTGGGGAATGATTTCAAAAGCGGGGCCGAGTTGTATTTCAACGATGTAAATGCGAGCGGCGGCGTGTTCGGCAGAAAAATCATTTTGAAAACCCTGGATGATGGCTACAATCCAAAACTCGCTTTGGAAAATGCGAAGAGCTTCGAGAAAGATGGGACGTTCGCTCTCTTCCAATTTGCGGGTACCGGCTCAGTGCTGGCAGTGGCACCATTCGCAGCTGAGCATAAGATCCCGCTCGTTGCAGCGATCGCCACCGGCCCAAAGCTGCGTGCTGAATTGAATCCGTACACGTTTTACGTCCGTCCCGGCAATACGGAAGAATACGAAGCGATCATCAAGAACCTGGCTTCAATTGGGCTCAAGCAGGTGGCCATCGTCTACATCGATGAGGCCTATGGAGAAGAGGGGGTTGATGCCATCAGGAGCATTATGAAAAAATATCATATTGACCCCTCGGTTGCTGTGTCGTTAAAGAAAAACGGTGATGGCGCCGAAAACGCGGTCAAGACGATTATCAGCAAAAGTCCGCAAGCCGTGATCCTCGTCACCTTGCCGCAGTCGACCAAGGCCTTCATGCAGGCCTATGCAAAGTCACGTCCGGTATCTCAGATCTACACCCCATCTGCTGGTCTTCCATCCGGGTTAATTAAAGAGCTGGGGGTAGGCGCTGCCGGAATAGGAATTTCCAGGGGCATGCCGCCAGAGGGAAATGACACTTTTGGAATCGTTAAGGAATACCAGAGCGCAATGCGACGTATCGGGAAAAATAATTTCACGGCGAATCAGCTGGAAGGTTATCTGGACGCGAAAATCATGGTAGAAGCATTGCATAGAGCGGGAAAAGACCTTACTCGCGAAGGTCTGATAGCCGCTTTGGAAAGTATGTCGAAATATGACGCTGGTGGTTTCATCGTGAAATTTTCAAAGACAAATCACGCAGCGTCATCGGCCATAGATTTGGTTGTAATAAGCAAAACTGGTCGTCTCATTTATTAATCACTTCAAAGGATCCTATTTTGAAAAAACTTGTCATCTCCCTGTCTTTCTTGGCCGGCATTGGGCAAGCTCTGGCGCACACCGCAGCCGAGCCGAAGCTTTACCAGTACTCGACGATTGATGCGCTGTTGGCGGGCGCCTATGACGGCGATTTGACGGTGAAGCAGCTAAAACATGAAGGCAACTTCGGTATCGGCACATTCAACCGCATCGACGGCGAAATGGTAATGGTAGATGGCGAGGTATTTCAGGCAAAATCCGATGGATCAGTTGTCGTCGCCAGTCCGACGCAGAAAACGCCGTTCGCTGCTGTCACGTCGTTTTCTCCATCGATTCAGGGGTCGACAACCGGCCCCACAACATTAAAAGAGTTGGAGGAACAGCTCGACAAGATAATCGTCAACAAGAACCTTTTCTATGCCATTCGCGTTGAAGGACATTTCCAACAAGTCACTACGCGCGCCATCTCCCCGCAAGACAAACCATATAGGCCACTCGCCGAAGTGTCGAAGACGCAATCTGTATTTAACTATTCGGATACCGATGGCGTGCTTGTCGCATTCCGCAGCCCTCCATTTAGCAAAGGGGTAAACGTCCCGGGCTATCACTACCACTACCTATCCAACGATAAAAAGATTGGTGGCCATGTGTTGGGACTGACGCTCGGTAACAGCGTCATCAAGATCATGCCTATATTGAACATTGACATCAAAATTCCATCCAATGAGATGTTCGCCAACACAGACCAGGCCGTCGACAGAACGACCGAGTTGGAAAGCGTTGAAAGAGCTCGTAAAAAGTAACCCCAAAAGGCGCGTCAGTACCGAATGCCGACGCGCCAATCCACAAACCACTTGCGGCTTAGCGTACTAATTTCCTATTGCGACTCAAGGAAGCGTTATGGTAATCGTGCGCACCTCGGGCGGATAGGCAAAGAACGGAATGACCTGCTGCCACTGGCGCCGCCACATGGCTGCCACGGTCGGGAATTTTCTGCAACACACTGCTCCCTTGCATGACAGTCCCCGATTCACACTCCACATCGCGCGGCACAAAGGCGTGCCGCAGGCATCAGATTCGGTGCTGGATCAGGGCCGGTCAAAGACCGTTATCGGGACAGCGAAGACAGATAAAACAAAATTTATTGCGGGGGCGCAGACCAAGAAAACGACGCAAGCGATGGCGCATTACCGCGTGTTGAACGGATATCGGGAAAATGTGTTGCGACTCGCCGACAATTAGAATTTGGGCGACTCTTTGGGTGGCGTAAAGGGCACACCGTTACCTATGAAGCGCCGCCGCGTGGCTTCGGACACGGCATTGCACAGCGTGTCTGTGCGAGTAAGGCAGTCAGCCGTGACGGCGCAATGCAATCGGAGAGTGCAATACGCAGTTGGCCATCGTAGCCGGCTGCGGCCGACTTCACGCTGCGACGCGCTTGCTCCAGTACGGCAAAAACACGGGGTACATGCTCCCGAAACATTCGACCGGCTCGGGTCAAGCGCGTACTTCGTGTCGTTCGTTCGAACAACAGCACGCCCAGATCGGCCTCCAGTTCCTTGATGGCACGGGACAACGGCGACTGCTCGATATGCAGCCTTTCTGCTGCGCGGGCGAAGTGGAGTTCCTCGGCGACAGCGGAAAAGCAACGCAAGTGACGTAGTTCCATGGCGAAGCCCTGGAGGAATTTCGAACCGATTTAGAGTCACCCACGTCTACACATGCAGCCTGAACTTCAACTCTTGCACTCGCCATCGGCCCTATCTGATTTAAAGGGAAGAATCATCAAGGCTGACCATTGATGGTCTTGCGGATACTTCGAGCGGTCATGAACCCCTAGCATCTCTGGATTCTCTTTCGGGTGATAGTCAAAGGTACCAAATAGCTGATCCCAAAGAGTGATCACCGCCGCATAATTCCTCCCTTCTGAAGGTGCCGCACTATGGTGATATCGATGAAGCTCGGTTCCCATGAATAGGCGGTTAAACCAGCCAGCCCGAATATCTACGTTAAAATGCGAAATCAAGCCCTGAAATCCAGTCAGTACGGTGGCTGCAAAGGCCGCCTCTTTGGGCAATCCCAACGCAATAGCGGGCAGCATAAGGATGATCCGGACACAGGCACTGTTTATGGGGTGTCCGGCGGCATGCATGAAGACATACACTTGGTCAGGTAAATGGTGTAATGCATGCGTCTTCCATAGCCATCTCCCCATTCGCCCCGTACCTTCATGGCTGTGACGATGGACCCAATACCAAATGAAGTCGGATAGCAGAATCGCGCAGCCAGCCTGTACCCACCAAGGCAAGAGCTGCACATAGGCAACACTTGGAGGATTCATCCAAAACGCCAATGCAGTCACCGCAGAGGACGTTGCGTAAATAGCGACTCCGTTGATCGCCAGCATCGGGAGATCACGCTGCAACAACTTGCGCCATGTCATGCTCCACCTCTTTTGTGAAGGCACCAACCATTCCAAGGTCAGCATCGTGCCGATGAGCAGGGCAAGATAGGTTGGATATGCCTTGCCAAGAATACCCAGTTGCCCGGCTATTTCCGAGTGAATGAACGACAAAGTCAGCAGTAACGATGCCGGGTAGAAACAATAGCGGACTACCTGCGTCAGAACGGTGCGCCAGTAGATGACTGGACGCTTCTTTTCGTGCTCCAAGTGATGGCTTTCCATGTGGGTTACCTTACGGTCACAGAAATCGTTTGCTCGGTTTCGCCATGCGTAAATCTAAGCTTCTCGAAGGTGGGCAAACCAGAAAACAGGGGAATACTGAAGCCATTGGAAAATCCCAGCGGCTCTTTCGGCAGCTTGAACCAGTAGTGATCGATTACGCCGTTGTCATTGACATCGTGGAAGACCACCACCGCGTAGTCGCCCTTTGCTAGCGCAGCGAAAGAAAATAAGGCTCGGCCGTTCCGAATCGTCGCTTTGACTTCCTTTTTCCCCCTATCGAGAACATTGTCGCCTGGAAGAAACAGCTTAGCCACGGCATGCCCGGTGATGCTCGAGAATCCTGATGCCTCCACGATCAAATCACCATCAGGGGCGGCCGCGAATGCTGGCAATGAGGCCGCGATCGCCAAAACAAAACCGGTGATCAAAATCCTCGCCAGCGTCACGCTTCTTATCCAATAGTCCGCGACGTGATATTCCAACAATAGGCCCGCCAAGGGAACGCGGGAAGAAATCGGCTGAAAAGAGGACTGGATTTTCATGGACTATTGTCTTAAATTGAACAGGTGTCTATGATTGCATGGTGGTAGCCCCTATTGACAGGGCAATGCGCGCCCCACTGTTCGATACCAGACACTTTTTGTGAGTGTGTCCAGCACACCGCTGCCAATGATTTCAAGGCTTTCATGACTGACCGACGAATCGCTAAAACACGGCGCGCTTTGCGCGACGCCCTATTGACACTTATGGCCGAGCACGGTTGGGACGAGCTGAACGTACAGGACTTGTGCGACATGGCAAATGTCGGTCGGTCCACGTTTTATCTTCACTATCAAAGCAAAGAGGATCTCTTATCTGAGTCATTGAACGACCTGCGCTTGGTCCTTGGTTCAGGGGACGCTGGTGCACGCGGGGTACATCAATCGATGGCGTTCTTGGGAGGGTTGCTTGCGCACATGGTTGAAAACCGCCGCCTATTCAAGTCTGTGGTCGGGCGACGGAGTGGTCATGCGGTGGAGCGGCGATTCAGGGATATGGTGACCCAACTGGTCGATGACGATCTCTGCGGTTTGACTATGGAACAAATTCGAAAAAAAATGGTGGCGAGATCTTTGTCAGGCGCAATTGTGGATCTCATGTCATGGTGGGTAGATACCTCGGATGAGGTCCCGGTTATGGTCTTGGAAAATTTTTTGCGTGACTTGGCACAAAGCCAATTGAAGTGAGCAACAGCGTCCTCGGGTTTATCCCATACACCGGGGCGTTCTTCGCTCGCCAGCCCCATGCGCTGCAAACGTTGCAGGCGGCCGACCAGCAACACGCACTGATGCCGCTTCGTCGGATCGCGGGCGGGCTGATCGACATGATTCAAGCCGTCTCGCGCTTCGCGTTGCAGTGTCCGGTCCAGACTGGTCCAACGTTCCTGATCGACTTCCCGCAATAAGGTCCGCTGGATCTCCAACTCCGTGCGCGGCCCCACACGATTATTTTGGTGTGCTCTTGGCCAGTTCAACGACGCGCTTGACCGCTTTGTCAACGTTTTCAACGAAGTTGAGCACGTCGTCCAGTGTCGACACAACGAGGGGGGCAGATCAATTACGTTACCTGACTTGTCTTTACCGTTACGGTGGACAATGTCGCGGCGCGTGAGGACTGCCGGCACTTTGAAGTCTGCCATCAGCTCATTCTATATCGGTACGCCATCACCTAATCCTTTGGGTTACTCTTCGAGACCGAAACGCTTTAGCAGCAGATCGATAACGCTGCGTAACTTTGCCGTTGGCCGGCTATCCTGTGCGTAAATCAGATACATTGGCGTCGACTTATATGACCAGGTCGGCAATACCGGCACCAAACGGCCTGCTGCAATGTCGTCAGCCAGGAGCACTTCAGGTTGGAGCACGATACCGGCGCCATGCAAGGCAGCATTGCGCAAAGCACTACCTTGGTTTGAACTGAATCGGCCTTTTACCGACACTCCACACAATTCACCATCAGGTCCAACCAAATGCCAGCGATCATGGTGACGCCAGTACGACAAGCCGAGGCAACTGTGCGCATTCAATTGTTCTGGGTGTTCCGGCTGCCCATGCTGAGCAAGATAGCTTGGCGCTGCTGCCAGTATCCTGCGATAGGGCCGTAGCGGCCGCGCGACCAGCCCGACTGTGTCAATTTCGCCGATATGGAGACCTAATTCGTAACCTTCGTTGATAAGGTCAGGTACGCGATTGTCCAGTGTCAGCTCTACGTTGACTTCGGGATGGCGAGCCAGGTAGTCGGCCAATACAGGAACAAGGCTCTGGCTGCCAAAGCTCACTGGAGCAACTAACCTAACCACTCCGCGTGGGCTGGCCTGCAGCTCTGAAGCGCTAGCTTCAGCCAGCTCCACTTCGGACAGCGCGCGCTTGCAACGTTCGTAATAGAGCGTACCCACTTCAGTTAGCTGTTGTCGGCGAGTGGTACGGTGGAGCAAACGTGCGCCGAGCCGTTGTTCGATAGTCCTAATGTGTTTGGCAACCATGGTGGGAGAAACTCCGCTGGCTGTAGCCGCGGCAGTGAAGTTGCCGCTTTCCACCACTCGCACAAACATTGTCATGCCAGCTAGCCTGTCCATGATTAAGAACCTGTGGGTTTTGAATAATTGAAATTATCGCATATTTATCTGCACCCAGAACTGAATAACACTAAGGGCACTGGCACCTCATTCGGGGTGTCGCTTACCGAGGAACTGTTATGCCTATTTTACGTTTGGAAATGCATCCTGGCCGCACGCCGGAACAAAAGCGCGCTTTCGTTCGCGAAGTGACCCGAGTGGCTGTCGAAACCTTGGCCTGTCCGCTGGAAAGCGTGGATATTGTGATTAGTGAAGTGTCACGTGAGAATTGGGCAAAGGCTGGCAAGCTGCTCGCCGATAAGTAAATCAATAACCGGGCCTCAGCAAAAATCGTCCGCATGTGACGACTGAGGCCACCTCGGAGACATACTTCTTATCAATACTTGGACAATGGGAGCGAGCCGATTTTAATTGAAATCATGTCGTTCAAAGCTAGGTTGAGATCCTTGAATAGCATACTGAAAGACCGCTTTCGGAAAACCTATGGGGCTGCTTGGGGTCGGATCCGGTCTCTCAAAGTCTAGAAACCGGCCGTTCAAAAATGCGACACCACAGTATTTGCTATTTGAATCGGCGAATGGCAGCTATATGAATTGAAGCCGTCGTTCAGAATTACATCTAGGCAGGCCAATACCGTCGACATCAATAACCGCGTCATAGCCAATGACCGCAGCCGCTGGCAGACGTTCAAAGAACCTGCTTGACCATCTAATGTGGGGCGCTTGCTACTCGTCGCAACACGCATTAGGCGGTCATTCATGAACCGTGAGGTCAACGCCATCAGGATAGGTTAACGCGGACCAGCACGGTACACCCTGCAGCGGAAGGGGTTCCAGCCTAGCTCCCGGTCTGTATCTAAAACTAATGGCCTAGTCGTATCCCCAACTAATGGGCGTTTCCAGTAGTTAGCACCTTGTTCTGAAGGGCCACCAATGTTTTCGACTTTAATTGTAAGGAATGCAACACAAGGCAGTGGAGGTTCCCCTACTCGACAGTAACCGACTTGGCCAGATTCCTCGGCTTGTCCACATCCGTCCCCCGCGCCAGCGCTGTGTGATACGCCAGCAATTGCAGCGGCACCACGTGCAGAATCGGCGACAGCAAACCATAGTTTTCCGGTAGCCGGATCACATGCACGCCGTCGCTTGATTTGATGTGTGAATCCGCATCGGCGAAAACATAAAGCTGGCCGCCGCGGGCACGCACTTCCTGCATATTCGATTTCAGTTTCTCGATAAGCGCATCGTTAGGCGCAACAGTAACCACCGGCATTTCTTCGGTGACCAGCGCCAGCGGGCCGTGCTTGAGTTCGCCGGCGGCGTAGGCTTCGGCGTGGATGTAGGTGATTTCCTTGAGCTTCAATGCGCCTTCCAGCGCGATCGGGTAGTGGATGCCGCGGCCCAGGAACAGGGCGTTTTCCTTGCGCGCGAAGGCTTCGGCCCAGGCCACGATATGCGGTTCCAGCGCCAGCACGCTTTGCAGTGCGGCGGGCAGGTGGCGCATGGCTTTCAGATGAGCCGCTTCCTCTTCATCGCTGAGGCGTCCCTTGCTTTGCGCCAGCGCCAGCGCCAGCAGAAATAGTGCGACCAACTGAGTGGTGAAGGCTTTGGTCGAGGCGACGCCGACTTCGACGCCGGCGCGGGTGATGTAAGCCAGCGCGCATTCGCGCACCATGGCGCTGGTGGCGACGTTGCAGACGGTCAGCGTGTGTTGCATGCCTAGCGCTCTGGCGTGTTTGAGCGCGGCCAGCGTGTCGGCGGTTTCACCGCTTTGCGAGATGGTGACTACCAGCGAGTTTGAATTCGGCACGCTGTCGCGGTAGCGGTATTCGCTGGCGATCTCGACGTTGACCGGGATCCTGGCGACCGATTCGATCCAGTATTTTGCGGTGAGGCCGGCGTAGTAGCTGGTGCCGCAGGCCAGGATCAGGACTGAATCAATTTTTTTGAACACATTGAAGGCGCCGTCGCCGAATAGTTCCGGCATGATGCCGGTGACGCCTTCCAAGGTGTTGGCAATCGCCCGCGGCTGTTCGAAAATTTCCTTTTGCATGTAATGCTGATACGGCCCCAGTTCGACTGCGCTGCTGTAGGCATGCACGGTTTTGACTTCGCGCTCGACTGCTTTGCCGGCGGCGTCGACGATCCAGACGCGTTGCAGTTGCAGGTCGACCACGTCGCCTTCTTCCAGGTAAATGATCTGGTCCGTGGTGCCGGCCAGCGCCATGGCGTCCGAGGCGACGAAATTCTGGCCCTGGCCGACGCCGACGATCAATGGCGAACCCTGGCGGGCGGCGACTACGCGGTGCGGTTCGTCGACGCAGAATACGGCAATCGCATAAGCGCCGGTCAGGCGTCGCACCGCTTGCTGCACGGTGGCGAACAGGTCGCCGTTGTACATATGATCGACCAGATGGGCGATCACCTCGGTGTCGGTCTGGCTTTCGAAGTGATAACCGGCGGCTTGCAGTTCAGCGCGCAATTCGTCGTGGTTTTCGATAATGCCGTTGTGGACCAGGGCGATCCGGTCACGCGAAAAATGCGGGTGGGCATTGTGGGTTGCCGGTGCGCCGTGGGTTGCCCAGCGGGTGTGTGCAATTCCGGTAAAGCCCGATAAATGCGCTTTTTCGACTTGCGCTTCCAGATCCGCCACGCGCGAGGTGCTGCGCGAACGCTGCAATTTTCCGTCTATGTGCAAGGCGACGCCGCAAGAATCGTAACCGCGGTATTCGAGCCGCTTCAATCCTTCCAGCAGGATGGGGGTGACATTAATCTGGGCAACTGCTGCGACGATTCCGCACATGGCTTTCCTCATTGATTAGGTGAATGGGCGTATCTTAGGTCAGTGCTTATGAAATAAGATTACTAAATTTATTAATATTTGATCGAATATTTCATGATGAGAATAAAGTGGAATATTATTTCATTTATACTTTAATTTATTCAATAAATTGCATATTGCCCATGGACATCGTTCTGGACGAGCTGGACAAACGGATTTTGAATGCCCTGCAGGCCGATGCTGCACAAACCAACCACCAGTTGGCGCAGCAGGTGCATGCGTCGGCACCGACTTGTCTGCGGCGGGTCAAGCGCCTGACCGATGCCGGCATCATCCTGCGCCAAGTGGCGATTGTGGCGCCCGACAAGGTCGGCGCCGGCTTGACCGCGATTGTCGAAGTGACACTTGATAATCAGGCGGCGGAACGGTTGCTGGAGTTTGAGGCGTTGGTGGCGAATGAGCCGACGCTGCTGCAATGTTATCGGGTCTCGCCCGGACCGGATTTCGTGCTGGTGGTGCAGGTGGCGGATATGGCGGCGTACCATGCGCTGGCGCACCAGCTGTTCGCCGCGCAAAAGAATGTGCGCAATGTGCGGACGTATTTCTCGATTTACCGCAGCAAGTTCGATACGCGGCTGGCCGTATAAAAGAAAACGCCGGTCGTAACCGGCGTTCATCCATCCAATTTATTTTTTGATCTTTACTGGCCGTTGCCAGCCGTCGATAGTGATCTGGCGCGCACGCGAAACGGTCAGCTTGCCTTCCGGCGCATCCTTGGTCAGCGTGGTGCCTGCGCCCAGAGTCGCGCCTTTGCCGACCCGCACCGGCGCCACCAGCTGGCTATCGCTGCCGATAAAGGCGTCGTCTTCGATGACTGTGCGGGATTTGTTGGCGCCGTCGTAGTTGCAGGTGATGGCGCCGGCGCCGATATTCACGCGCGATCCCACCGTGGCGTCGCCGACATAGGCCAGGTGATTGGCTTTGCTATGGGCTGCGATCTGGCTGTTTTTGACTTCGACGAAATTGCCGATATGGACATCTTCGCCGAGTTCGGTGCCGGGACGCAGGCGGGCATAGGGTCCGATTTGAGAAGCGGCGCCGACCACGGCATCTTCGATATGGCAGAACGGCTTGATGTTGGCGTCGCGGCCGATGCGGGCATTCTTGATGACGCAATGGGCGCCGATCACGGCGCCGTCTTCGATGCTGACCTCACCCTCGAAGACGCAGCCGATATCGATGCTCACATCGCGGCCGCAGCTAAGCGTGCCGCGCACGTCCAGGCGCGCCGGGTCGAGCAGGGTGACGCCCTGTTCCAGCAAGCGCTCGGCGATGTTGCGTTGATGGATGCGTTCCAGTTCGGCCAGTTGCACCTTGCTGTTGACGCCCAGCGTTTCCGCGACGGCGTCGGGTTGGGCCGATACCACCGGCGTGCCGTCGGCGACGGCGCTGGCGACGATATCGGTCAGATAGTATTCGCCTTGCGCATTATTGTTGGACAGGCCGGCCAGCCATTGCTTGAGCTGCACGGTTGGCGCCACCATGATGCCGGTATTGCATTCGCGAATTGCGCGTTGTTCCGGCGTCGCGTCTTTCTGCTCGACGATGCTGACGATCTGGCCGTGTTCGCGGACGATGCGGCCATAACCGGTCGGGTCAAGCAGATCAACCGTCAGGATGGCCAGTTTGTCGTTGCCGGCGCTATCGATCAGCCGTTGCAGCGTGCTGCTGCCGATCAGCGGCACATCCCCATACAGCACCAGCGTGGGCACGGCGTCGTCCAGATGCGAGGCGGCTTGCGCCACTGCGTGGCCGGTGCCGAGTTGCGGCTCTTGTTTGGCGAATACCAGGTCTGCAGCTGCCAGCGAGCGCGGCACGGCGTCGCCGCCATGGCCGTAGATGACGCACAAGGTGGTGGGGGACAAGGCGCGCGCCGCACTGATCACGTGCGATAGCAGCGGCTTGCCCGCCAGCGGGTGCAACACTTTTGGCAGCGCGGACTGCATGCGCTTGCCCATGCCGGCAGCGAGAATGACAACGTTCATAGTCGATAGAAAGAAAATAGGTGGCAAATTTTATCATGCGCGGCAGCTGCAAATTCAGCGTCCGTGCTGCATATATGGCAACTCAGCTGGCGTGATCCAGCTAATTTGACGGCAAGAAAAGACATCGCCCCAAGGCCGCGTTCGCAGCGTTGAGGCGATGTTCTGCTCATCGCGCAGGTCAGGCCAGGATTAATAGCGTTGCCAGAAGCCGCCCGAGAACGACCAGCTGTTGCCATTGCGGACCCAATGCCCCGGCGCCCAGAAATAACCATCCCGGCGTGCTTCCCAGTGGCCGTTGACCCAGTCGTGGCGGCCGTTGTTCCAGCGCCAGTAACCGCCTATCCAGACGTGGTTGGGGCTAGGTGCGGGCGGCATGACTTCGATCTGCGGCGGTGGCGGCGCCACATTGATCACCACCGGCGGCGCGCTATAGGTACTGTTGATCTGCACCCAGCGGCCGCCATGGAATACCCACTGGCCACCTTCGTTGGCCCAATAGGCATGCTGATAAACCATGTTTTGGCGGGACTGTTCCCAATGGCCGTTATTCCAGACGTAGCGATTGTTTTCCCACTTCCAGTGGCCGGCGATCCAGTAGGAATCGGGGTAGGGCGCGGGCGGCGCAACTTCCACCAGCGGCGCCGGCGGCGCTTGCACCACTTTGACTTCACGGTATTCGACCCGGGTGCGCGGCGGTTCGACTACGCAGCCGGCCAGCGAAACGGTGGCCGCTGCCACGGCTGACAATGCAAGATAACGTTGAAAACGACGACGGTTCATTTATGTCTCCAGAAAAAGATCCTGGGTATTAAACGGTTTGCCGTATGGAATGAATACAGGGCTTACAAATATTTGCAATTCGATTTGCAATTCGATTTGCAATTCAGCTGCACCGCCGCTCAGGCTTCGTCTGTGACATCGGTGCTGGGGCCGTTTTTCTTGACCGCATCGATCCCGGCGTCGCGTGCGCTGGTAGTGTTGTACATCTGGCTGCTGCCGATGACCTGGTGATTCGCTGCCTTCAGATTGAAATAGAATTTGCCGTTGGAAGCCTGGTTGCGGCTATAGCGATCGTCCTGGGCGCTGTTGCTCTGGACCGAGGCGATGCCGTTTTCGGCGGAGGCCTTGGCAACATACATCTCACTGTTCAAAACCACTTCGCCGTTGCCGGAGTAGAGCAGGAAATAGAATTGTCCATCCACTGACTTCTTGAGTACATAGGACCCTGCCATTGCGCTTCTCCTGATAAATTTACGCCTGATTACGTCGATCGCTTCCGGTCCGTTTTGATTATATAGCCCGGCCCGGATTGCGCTGCATTAGTCTGCGGGCCGTGACGGAACAATGGGAACAATGCTGGCGACTGCTGCGGGCGTGGAGCAAGGATCGTCGTCAAAAGCGATGTCGCCGTTGGGATCGGCAATGCCGCTGGCTTTCAATTCGGTGAAGCCGAACAGATTGCGGTCCATCAGATGCGACGGCGCTACCGTCGACAGCGAGGAGAAAATGTTTTCCACCCGGCCCGGGAATTTCTTTTCCCATTCGCGCAGCATGCCCTTGATCTGCTTGCGCTGCAGGTTTTCCTGGCTGCCGCACAGATCGCAAGGAATGATCGGGAATTGCTTGACCTTGGCATAGCGGCTGAGATCGGCTTCCTTGACGTAGGCCAGCGGCCGGATCACGATTTGCTTGCCGTCGTCCGATTGCAATTTGGCCGGCATGCTCTTCAGTTTGCCGCCGAAGAACATGTTCAGGAAGAAGGTTTCCATGATGTCGTCGCGATGGTGGCCGAGCGCCACCTTGGTCGCGCCCAGCTCGGTGGCGACCCGATACAAAATCCCGCGCCGCAGGCGCGAGCACAGCGAGCAGGTGGTTTTGCCTTCCGGGATCAAGCGCTTGACGATGCTGTAGGTATCCTGGTTTTCGATATGGTAGGCAACCCCCAGCTTTTCCAGGTAGGCCGGCAGGATGTGATCGGGGAAATTCGGCTGTTTCTGATCCAGGTTCACCGCGACGATCTCGAAATTGATCGGCGCCCGTTCGCGCAAGGTCATCAGGATATCCAGCAGGGCGTAACTGTCCTTGCCGCCCGACAGGCAAACCATCACCTTGTCGCCGTCTTCGATCATGTTGAAATCGCCGATCGCCTGGCCAACCTGGCGGCACAGGCGCTTATGCAGCTTATTGTTTTCGTGGGCGATTTTCTCGACGCTCTTCTGGCTTGGCAAACTCACAGCGGCGTCGCTGGCCGCCGCTGGCTGCGTTAGTAATTGGTCTTGCATAAGGACTTCCTGCTTCAATAGCTTATTCATGGTGACACTCATGGTGATTCAGCCTCAGGCTTTCGGTTTGATCCGAAACACTTCGACGCCGACCGAGTGGCAATCGGGATAGGCGTCAGGTTTCTCCGAGGATACCCGCACCGCGCGCACCCTCGGGTGCAGCAGCAGGGCGTTGGCGAGGTCGTCGCACAGGGTTTCCTGCAAATGGATATGGCCTTGCGCCATGCGCTTTGCCACGGTATTGCGCATGAAATTGTAATCCAGCACGTCATCCACATGATCTTTGGTGGGCGTTGATAAAGCCAAGGGCACAAACAGGTCGACATTGATCAGCGCGCGCTGCGTGCCTTGTTTTTCAGATTCGTAGACGCCGATATTGATCTGCACTTCGTAGTCGCGCAGGAACAGGCGACGGCAATCGCTAAGGTCGGGATGGATGAGTGCGGAGAGCATGGTGTTTTCAGTGAGATTGGGAGGGCTGGCCGTGAGCGGCAAGCTGGTCCCGTGGGTGAGGATACAAATGTTGGCCGCCATCGACCACTAGTGTACTGCCGGTAATGGCGGAGGAGGCGGCGGCAAAACAGACTGTCGCCGCGATGTCTTCTAAAATGGCCGGCAACTTCGGCTGCGAGTCCGTTGTTGCCAGTGACGGGGCGACCCCGACTACCCGCAACTGCGGTGCGTATGCCTGCGCCAGCAAGGCGGTGGCGCTGTGCAGCGCTGCCTTGGACAGCGTATAGGAGAGGAAATCCGGTTGCGGATTGAACAGTTTTTGATCCAGCAGATTGATGACCACCGCTTGCGCGCCTTCGATCTTGAGAGTGGCTGCGTAGAGCGCCTGCGTCAGCAAGAGAGGCGCGGCCAGATTGTTTTGCATGTGGCGCCCCAGACTCGCGGCGGAAAAATTGAACGCGCTGTCGGTTTCAACGTGGCTGGCGTTGTTGACGATGCAGCCGATGTCGCCGAGTTCTTCCACCACGCGCGGCAGCAACGTAGCGATCTCGGTTTCCTTGCTCAAATTGCATTGGATGGCAACAGCCTGAGTACCCAGCGCCTGACATTCCTCAAGCAATGCCGAGAGTACAGTCGGCATGCTGTCATCCTGGTAATGCAGCGCCAGACGCCAGCCCTGTTGCGCCAACGCCAACGCGATGGCACGGCCGACTGGGCTGGCGGCGTCGGTGACAAGGGCAACGGTTGGGGCAACTGGGGCACGCATGATCATGTACGGATAGTTAATTTAATAAATTCAATAAAATTCGCTGAGCGGAGTTCTCTGGAAGATGCGGCCAGGCGCCATTTGCATTCTTTCATTGCCTTTGCCTGCTTCCGCATCGGCGTTATCTTCTACAATAGCGCCATGCAACTGCAATTACCCGAAGCTTCGGTCGAAGCACAGCGCGCCTCGCGCCTGTTACACAATCTGATCGCCACTGAAATCCGCCGCCAACATGGCTGGATTTCGTTCGCGCGTTATATGGAACTGCTGCTGTACGCGCCGGATCTCGGTTATTACAGCGGTGGCGCGGCAAAATTGGGCAAAGACGGTGATTTTACAACCGCGCCCGAGATTACGCCGCTTTTTGGCGCGACTTTGGCCCATTTGATAACAGAATTGCTGCTTTCTTCGCCGGCACTGCAGCCGCAGATCCTGGAATTCGGCGCCGGCAGCGGCCAACTGGCCTATGACATTCTGACCGAATTGGCCGCCGACTTGGCTGCAGGCGAAAACGGCGCCCGTTTGCCGCAAGCGTATTACATCGTCGAATTATCGGCCGAATTGCGGGCGCGCCAGCAGCAGAAATTGCAAGCATTTCCGCAAGTACAGTGGCTGGATCGTTTGCCGGAAGCTTTTTCCGGCGTGGTGATCGGCAACGAAGTGCTGGATGCGATGCCGGTCGAACTGGTGCTGCGCGGCGCGCAAGGCTGGCTGCAGCGCGGGGTCGGCCTGGCTGACTCTGGCAGCGATGGCGAGGATGGTCAATTTATCTATATCGATCGCCCGGCCGAGCCGGCGTTGATTGCGCAAATCCCCGATGCAGAATCGCTGACAGTCGGTCATCTGACAGAAGTGCATCCGGTGGCGATCGGTTTCATGCACTCGCTGGGCGCCATGTTAAAGGCGGGCCAGGGCGGGGTCGCGCTGTTCTTCGATTATGGTTTTCCTGCCGCAGAATATTATTTGCAGCAGCGCGATCAGGGTACCTTGATGTGCCATTACCGCCACCATGCCCACCCCGATCCGTTTTATCTGCCGGGTTTGCAGGATGTCACCGCCCACGTCGATTTCACCGCGATGGCCGTCGCCGCCCTGGATAGCGGTTTGGACTTGCTGGGTTACAGCAGCCAGGCCGCCTTCTTGCTGGAAGCCGGGATCGGCAAACTGTTGTTGCGCACGCCGCCGGAGAACGCCCTGGCCTATCTGCCGCAAGCCAATGCCTTGCAAAAACTGGTGTCGCCGGCTGAGATGGGCGAGTTGTTCAAGGTGCTGGCGGTTGGCATCCAGGCCGAGTTGCCGCAGCGTTTTGCCGGCCATGACCGCAGTCATCGCCTATGAATCGCCTATGACTCCGCCGTTCGAAAGTGCAGAATGATTCGCTGGATGCTGGTAATTTTCGTCGCCGTCATTGTGTTTTCCAGCGCCTTGCCCTGGCTGGAAAAACTCGGCCTCGGGCGCTTGCCCGGCGATCTCCGGTTTACTCTGTTCGGCAAGAAATTCTCCTTGCCGTTCGCTTCCACAATTTTGCTGTCGACTGTGTTGTTTCTGCTGGTCCGGTTGCTTTAGGTGTCCAGCAGGTCGTTAAATACGCCCGGTGCTCGGGCAATCACCGCACGTTCGCCATACACCACGACCGGCCGTTGCAGCAGCTTCGGATGTGCCGCCACCGCTTGCAGCAGCGTTGCATCATCGGCCTGGGCCAGATTGAGCGCCGCGTATTCGGCTTCGTTGTCGCGCACCATGGCGCTGACGGGGCAGCCCAGCTGACGCTGCAGGGTTTGCAACTGGGCCAGCGTCAGCGGGGTTTTTTGATAGTCGATGACTTCCAGTTTGATTTTTTTCTCGCTGCTGAATTGTTCGGCGAGGGCTAATGCCTCGCGTGATTTCGAGCAGCGTGGATTGTGATAAATCGTGATCATGTGGGTTCCTGTGTGGTTTGATCCAATGGCAATACTTCGTCGTCCCAGCCGCTGACCGGCATGTCTTCGCGCAAGATGCGGTCGTGCGCAAACATTTCTTCCAGCTCTTCGCGCGCCTTTTTGGCGATCGAGACGATTTTCTGCTGGTCTTTTTGATGCGGATACATATCGTGCAGGGTTTGCAGGTTGTGGGCACGGAATTTCATCGATGCCTGGCGTGCCCGATAAGCGCCGAAGCCCAGCTTGCGCAGGGCTTCGCGTCCCAGCAGCAGGGCGGATTCGAAAGTTTCGCGTTCGATCACCGTCACGCCCAGGTCCATCAAACCGAAGTAGTGGGTGACGTTGCGCGCCCGCGCAATGATCGGCAGATCGGGACACTCCTGGCGCACCGCCGCTATCAGTTTCAAGCTGCCTTCGATGTCGTCCAGCGCCACCACCAGCAAGCGCGCCTTGGCGATGCCGGCGGCGTGCATCAGGTCCATCCGGGTGGCGTCGCCGTAAAACACCTTGAACTCGAAACGCCGCAGCAGTTCGATCTGATCGGGATCGTGATCGAGCACGGTCAAGCCGATTTTGTTGGCGTGCAGCAGGCGGCCGATAATCTGGCCGAAGCGGCCGAAGCCGGCGATGATGACCGGGTTTTCATTGTCGTCGATTTCGTCGTCGGGACGTTTCAGCGCGGCCAGGAAATACGGCGCGATGAGTTTGTCGTACAGCACCAGCAGCAAGGGCGTGGTGACCATCGATAACGCCACTACCACCACCAGGATCGATGAAGTTTCCTGGGAAAACACACGGGCGGTGGCCGCTGCGCCGAACACCACGAAGGCGAATTCGCCGCCTTGTGAGAGCAAAGCCGCAAACAGGAATTGCTGGGCGCGGGCGATCTGGAACACTTTGCTGAGCAGATACAGAACCGCCAGCTTGATCGCCAGGAAACCGGCTACCAGGCCCAGGATCAGCCACGGCTTGCTCAACAACAAGCCAAAGTCGACCGACATGCCGACCGCGATGAAGAACAGCCCCAGCAGCAAGCCCTTGAACGGCTCCAGGTCGGTTTCCAGCGCATGCCGGTATTCCGAGTCAGCCAGCAGCACGCCAGCCAGGAAGCTGCCTAACGCCATCGACATGCCGACCGATTCCATCAGCAAGCCGATGGCGATCACCAGCAGCAGCGCAAACGCGGTGAAGATTTCGCGCAAATCGGTGCGCGCAATCAGGCGCAATAAAGGACGAATCAGATAGCGGCCGCCGATGATCAAAGTGGCAATCACCGCGACCACTTTCAAGCCGCCGATCCAGCCTTCGCCGCTGCCGTGGGCGGCCGCCACGCCGAGCACCGGCACGATGGCAATCATGGGGATGGCGGCGATATCCTGGAACAGCAGGATGGCAAAGCCGGCTTGCCCGGCGGGAGTGGCGGTCAATTTGCGTTCGTTGATGGTGGCCAGGGCGATCGCGGTGGACGAGAGCGACATGCCAAGCGCGGCAATCAACGCGGTTTTCCAGTCGACCCCCGCGGCCACGGCGGCGCCGAACAGCGCCAGCGAAACCGTCGCCACCTGAGCCGTGCCCCAGCCGAAAATCGAACGCCGCAGCGACCACAGGCGTTTAGGATCGAGTTCCAGGCCGATCATGAACAGCAGCAGCACCACGCCGAATTCGGAGAAATGCAGAATGTCTTCGACATTGTCGATCAGGCGCAAGCCCCAGGGACCGATGGCCATGCCGGCCAGCAGATAACCCAGCACCGCGCCCAGGCCCAGCCGCTTGGCAATCGGCACCGCTGCCACCGCCGCCGCCAGATAAATCAAGCCATTGAATAAGAGATTTTGTTCCATGAGTTTTAGCTGCCTGTGAGCGATGTCGATGTATCTGTTGTCAGCAATTCCGGCCAGTTCGGGTAACTTGCCAAGCGTTTCCGATAGAAATCGATGTGCGCCGCCAGGGCTTGCTGGCTGACCTGGTGCGCGCCAAACAGCAAGTGCGGCGGCAGCCAGCGCATGCCGCACAACTGCGCGGTTTGCTGGAACGGCGGCAGGAAAGCCGAGAAGGGGAACAGATTGTGGCCCTCTGCCTGATACGAGTGATCCGAGCCGCCGGTGGTGGCGACCAGCCAGAAATCCTTGCCGCGCAAGGCATTGCCGCCCGGGCCGTAGGCCCAGCCGGGAGTAAATACGGAATCGACCCATTGTTTCAGCAGCGCCGGCATGCTGTACCACTGCACCGGATGCTGAAACACGATCAGATCGGCTTGCGCCAGCAACGCTTGTTCGCGCCGCACCGGGATATGAAAATCCGGATACAGCTCATACAGATCGTGCACCCGTACATTAGGTACTTTGGCTGCGGCTTCCGCAAGGCGCCGATTGGCGCGCGAATGATGCGGCGTCGGATGCGCGTACAGGATCAGGATTTGCGGCGGTTTGGTCATGGTGAGCGATGTGCGTTTCGGGCGAAATGGTAAAAAATGCGTGGCTTAGGATGAACTGATAGTGAAAACAATGCTCACACAGGAATCAAGTCTATACTTTGGCGAGTTAGTTTGATTGCCCGACGTCCGCCGCAGAGGCATTATTTTTGCTTCCGGTGGATATGCTAGCAGCACTTTCTCAAATTTTTTATTTCTGACAATTTCTGACATCCATGTCTGACTCTCAATCAAGCAATACCGTTCGCTCCGCCCCTGGCCCTGATGCGACTGCCGAGGCCAAGCCTGTTACACCTCCTGAGCCCGTTGCCGCCGAGCCGGCCAAGGCCGAGCGCCAGGCAGAAGCGCAGCCTGCTGCGAGCAACGGCCCCAGGGCGGCCCCGGTCAATGACGATAACGCGCCGTGGCCGCAAACCTGGAAGCTGATCGCCGCGCGCTTCCGTGCATTGTCGGACAAGGCCGGCCGGCGCATGATGCAGCGGACCTTGAAGATTGGCATTTCAGCGCGGATTTTTCATCCGGAAGAGGGCGCCAAAGGCTTGCGCGGGCGGACTCTGCAATATCTGGAGGAATCGATCGCGCAGTGGGTCATGTCGCGCGACGTGCTGGTGTTCATGATTCCTACCGTCAACACCAACGGCTTGGTCCATCCCAGTTCAATCCGGCTGCGCGACTACGCCAAGCATCTGGACGGCCTGGTGCTGCAAGGCGGCGCCGACGTCTCGCCGCAGAGCTATGCGCAGGCCGCCACCCGGCCGGAATGGGGCGGCGACCGGGTGCGCGACATGTACGAGCTGGAGCTGCTGCATGAATTCATCGAGGCAGGCAAGCCGGTGCTGGGGATTTGCCGCGGCTGCCAGTTGATCAATGTCGCCTTCGGCGGCACGTTGTACCAAGACATCGCGACTGACGTCCCCACCTCGATCAAGCACGTGAACGACGAATATGACCGCCTGCATCATGCGATCCAGTTTCCACCTGGCTCCTCGCTGGCAACCTTGTTCCCTAACCATGGCAGCGAGCATAACGAATGGGTGGTCAACTCCATCCATCACCAGGCGGTGCGGGATTTGGGGCGCGATCTGACGGTAGAGGCGATCTCCGGCAGCGATAATATCGTTGAGGCAATACGTTACCGCAAGGCAGCTTTCGTCATGGGTTTGCAATGGCATCCGGAATTTCATCGCGCCGGCGGTCCGCAATTGCTGGATTGCACGCCGATACTCGATGGTTTTCTAAGAGCTGCGCGCGAGACGCGTTTCTGATATTATTTCGCCCCTTGGCCGGTAAAGTGTTTTTCCCAGATTTTCCCGATTCCGGCCAGGCCCGATAGCGATTCGACCGCGAAATTGAAAAACTAAGAATTTTTTAGAAGAAATCGGTTTTCATGGTTGACACTCAAGGGGTGCTTTACTATAATCTGGGGTTCCCTGCGGAGAGGTGGCCGAGTGGTTAATGGCAGCAGACTGTAAATCTGCCCTCTTACGAGTACGCTGGTTCGAATCCAGCCCTCTCCACCATTTTGGGAAGAAGTAAAAAGCATGTGCAGTACAAAATTGTTGTAGCGGTTGAAGAGATAATTCGTTGATCTCGCGGGTGTAGCTCAATGGTAGAGCTGAAGCCTTCCAAGCTTATGACGAGGGTTCGATTCCCTTCACCCGCTCCAGTAGATTTTGCAGGAATAGTTTAAGTTGGGCGTGTTGTTGGTGTAGTTGCCAATAAAGAAGGTAGTTACCAATAAAGCGCGCATACAGCATAGCCCTTGTAGCTCAGTGGTAGAGCACTCCCTTGGTAAGGGAGAGGCCACGTGTTCGATCCACGTCAAGGGCACCAGATTTAGTTGTTCCGGTGTCTGCATCGGGCGCTGTAGAAGCTGGATATCATAAGGTCGGTCTGCATGACCGATACGAGTTTTCAAACTGTAAGACGGTCGGGCGCGTGCCTGAACATTCTCATCAAATCTTTAGGAGTCTAAGATGGCAAAAGGCAAGTTTGAGCGGACCAAGCCGCACGTGAATGTGGGCACGATTGGCCACGTTGACCACGGCAAGACCACGTTGACAGCAGCGATCGCGACAGTATTGTCGAAGAAATTTGGCGGCGAAGCCAAAGCGTACGATCAGATCGACGCAGCGCCAGAAGAAAAAGCGCGCGGCATCACGATCAACACCGCTCACGTTGAATACGAAACTGCAAACCGCCACTACGCCCACGTTGACTGCCCAGGCCATGCTGACTATGTGAAAAACATGATCACCGGCGCGGCCCAGATGGACGGCGCGATCCTGGTGTGTTCGGCAGCGGACGGCCCAATGCCGCAAACCCGTGAACACATCCTGTTGTCGCGTCAGGTTGGCGTGCCATACATCATCGTGTTCCTGAACAAAGCCGACATGGTCGACGACGAAGAGTTGCTCGAACTGGTTGAAATGGAAGTGCGCGAACTGCTGACCAAGTACGAATTCCCAGGCGACGACCTGCCAATCATCAAGGGTTCGGCAAAGCTGGCGCTGGAAGGCGACACGGGCCCACTGGGCGAGCAAGCGATCATGGCGTTGGCTGAAGCGCTGGACACCTACATTCCGACACCGGAACGTGCTGTTGACGGCACTTTCCTGCTGCCAGTGGAAGACGTGTTCTCGATCTCCGGCCGCGGTACCGTTGTGACCGGTCGTGTTGAGCGCGGTATCGTGAAAGTTGGCGAAGAACTGGAAATCGTCGGTATCCGCGACACCCAGAAGACCACCTGTACCGGCGTTGAAATGTTCCGTAAGCTGCTGGACCAAGGTCAAGCTGGCGATAACGTTGGTGTGCTGTTGCGCGGTACCAAGCGTGAAGACGTAGAGCGGGGCCAGGTATTGGCCAAGCCAGGTTCGATCAAGCCGCACAAGCATTTCACAGGCGAGATCTATGTTCTGTCGAAAGACGAAGGCGGCCGTCATACACCGTTCTTCAACAACTATCGTCCTCAGTTCTACTTCCGTACTACGGACGTGACTGGTTCGATCGAGTTGCCGAAGGATAAAGAAATGGTCATGCCAGGCGATAACGTGTCGATCACAGTGATGCTGATCAACCCGATCGCGATGGAAGAAGGTCTGCGTTTCGCGATCCGCGAAGGTGGCCGTACCGTTGGTGCAGGTGTGGTTGCCAAGATCCTGGCTGACTAATAAGAAAAAAGCTGTAATCGCCGCGACCCGGGAAATTCCCGCCTCGCGGCGTTGATGTCTGAATGGTATGCATTAAGTTAGCTAGCCAAGCCGTTCAGACAAGTGTTTTAAGCGTAGGGGTGTAGCTCAATTGGCAGAGCGCCGGTCTCCAAAACCGGAGGTTGGGGGTTCGATGCCCTCCGCCCCTGCCACCGATTCAGGTGTAGGGTACTGAAGTTACTGAAAGTAAGCCGCGTATGTCTAACCACCCTGTGCAAACTGTCGGCGAATCCGGCAGCAAGCTCAAAGTAATACTGGCAGTTTTGGCTGTCGTTGCCGGCGTTGTCGGCTTTTATTTTTTGTCGGGCCAGTCTGGTCTGGTGCGCGCTGGCGCTCTGGTTGCCGGGTTGGTGGTGGCAGTTGCCTGCGCCTGGACATCTACTCAAGGCCGTGAATTCCTTGGTTTCGCCAAAGAAGCAGTGCGTGAGACAAAAAAAGTTGTTTGGCCGACCCGCAAGGAAGCGATGCAGATCACTGCCATCGTTTTCGTATTTGTGCTGGTAATGGCGATTTTCCTGTGGGGCACCGATAAGCTCCTTGAGGTTTTGTTATACGACGTGATTTTGGGCTGGAAACAATAATGAGCGATAGCACACAAAACGATGCGCAAGCAACGCCGCCTGCTGTAACGCCTTCGGCGGCAGCGGGCAAAAAGCGCTGGTATGTGGTGCATGCTTATTCCGGTATGGAAAAGAGCGTGCAACGCGCGCTTACCGAGCGCATCGATCGCGCCGGAATGCAAGAGCAGTTCGGCCAGATCCTGGTGCCGACTGAAGAAGTGATTGAAGTCAAGAATGGCCAGAAAGCCGTTACCGAACGTCGTTTCTTCCCAGGGTATGTACTGGTTGAGATGGAAATGACCGACGAAACCTGGCATCTGGTAAAGAACACCAACAAGGTAACCGGTTTCATCGGCGGCAAGTCGAACAAGCCTACTCCGATTCCGCAGCATGAAGTCGACAAGATCATGCAACAGATGCAAGACGGCATCGAGAAGCCGCGGCCTAAGGTCTTGTATGAAGTTGGCGAGCTGGTGCGTATCAAGGAAGGTGCGTTCACTGATTTCAACGGCAATGTTGAAGAAGTGAACTACGAAAAATCGCGCGTGCGCGTGACGGTGACCATCTTCGGTCGTGCTACTCCGGTTGAACTGGAATTCGACAAGGTCGAGAAAGTCTGATTTGAGTCAGACCTCGATTTGCCGGAATACATAGCCATAGCAAGAAATTAAGCGCCGTTCGGAGCGTCATGAATTAAACCTCATGGAATCCGGAGCAGTAAGAGGAGCCCTATTAGATTGCAGCTTGATCGAAACGGCGCTACTACTCACACACATAGGAGCCATCATGGCAAAGAAAATCATTGGTTTTATCAAGCTGCAAGTTCCAGCTGGTAAAGCAAACCCATCCCCTCCAATTGGTCCAGCACTGGGTCAGCGCGGTCTGAACATCATGGAATTCTGTAAGGCATTTAATGCCCAGACCCAAGGTGTTGAGCCAGGTCTGCCAATTCCAGTCGTGATCACAGCGTTTGCCGACAAGTCTTTCACTTTCGTGATGAAGACTCCTCCGGCAACGATTCTGATCAAGAAAGCTGCTGGCATCACCAAGGGTTCGGCTAAGCCGCACACCGACAAAGTCGGTTCGATCACCCGTAAGCAAGCAGAAGAAATCGCTACCCTGAAGAAGCCCGATTTGACTGGTGCTGATCTGGAAGCCGGCGTACGTACTATCGCTGGTTCTGCTCGTTCGATGGGCATCACGGTGGAGGGTCTGTAATGGCTAAGTTAACTAAACGCGCAAAAGCGATCAAAGCTAAAGTTGATCGTACCAAGGTATATCCATTTGATAACGCTGTAGCGTTGATCAAGGAATGCGCAACTGCAAAATTCAATGAGTCGATCGACGTCTCCGTCCAATTGGGCGTTGACGCCAAGAAGTCGGATCAAGTGGTTCGTGGTTCCGTCGTGTTGCCAGCTGGCACCGGCAAGACCGTTCGCGTTGCGGTATTTGCTTCCGGCGAAAAAGCTGAACAAGCTAAAGCTGCCGGCGCTGACATCGTTGGCATGGAAGACCTGGCTGAGCAAATCAAAGCCGGCAACATGCCTTTCGACATCGTGATCGCATCGCCAGACACCATGCGTATCGTCGGTACCCTGGGCCAGATCCTGGGGCCACGCGGCCTGATGCCGAATCCGAAGGTCGGTACCGTGACTGCTGACGTTGCTACTGCCGTCAAGAACGCAAAAGCCGGTCAAGTGCAATACCGTACCGACAAAGCCGGTATCGTTCACGCAACTATCGGTCGCAAATCGTTTAGCGATGCAGAACTGAAGTCCAACTTGTTGGCACTGATCGACGCATTGAGCAAAGCCAAGCCAGCCACCAGCAAGGGTGTATACCTGCGCAAGATCTCCTTGTCGTCGACAATGGGTGCCGGCGTTCGTGTCGATCAAACGACATTGGCTGCGTAATACTGAATCAAGTCCTGACTGTGCATTGCGCAGCCAGGCGAATCTTTGGGCTGGACCTGTATTGGCGGTAATGATGCAGGTTCAGACAATCAAAGACCGTTGGGCGGCGTGTGGCAAGTGCTTATAAACTGCGACACAAAGTTAAACCGCGCAAGTAACCCAACGCAGATGGTGTACCCGAACAAGTTTTGTAGTCTCATCGCTGCGTGCTGATTCACTCTGAGTAATCATGCGCAAGTTCTGAACTCCTAACTTCGGACGCCGTGTTCGAACCGATGTGAGGTAAGCAGCCATTTGCGGTTGTGTAGTTTCCGAGCATCATTTTTGGAGGTTGATCTTGAGTCTCAATCTGAATGACAAAAAGGCCGTAGTCGCCGAAGTCTCTGCAAAAGTTGCAAATGCACAGACCATCGTCGTGGCCGAATATCGTGGCATCCAGGTTGGTCACTTGACCCAACTGCGCGCTAATGCGCGTACCCAGGGTGTGTACTTGCGTGTATTGAAAAATACATTGGCACGTCGCGCCGTTGAAGGTACCGCGTTTGCCGACCTCGCCTCGCAAATGACCGGCCCGTTGATCTATTCGATCTCCGAGGACGCCGTTGCTGCTGCAAAAGTCATCAACGACTTTGCAAAAACCAACGACAAACTGGTCGTCAAGGCAGGTAACTTCGCTGGTAAGTCGCTGGATAAGGCGGCTGTGCAAGCGTTGGCAAACATTCCAAGTCGCGAAGTTCTGCTGGCCCAAGTTGTGGGCATGATGCAGGCGCCGCTGGCTGGATTTGTGCGTGGTCTGGCTGCTCTGGCAGCGAAAAAAGAAGCCGAAAGCACTGCTGCTTAATTATTGAGCACGTACTCGGCGCTTTTTTAGCGTTAATACCAATCAGATGTATTTATTGTAAAAAATTAGGAGTTTCACATGGCACTTGACAAAGACGCAATCCTGGACGCAGTTGGCGCCCTGACCGTTTTGAAGAGAAGTTTGGCGTTTCCGCAGCTGCAGTTGCAGTTGCCGGCGGCGCAGGCGGCGGCGCAGCTGCTGCGGTTGAAGAGCAAACCGAGTTCACCGTTATGCTGAAGGGCATCGGCGCGAACAAGGTTGGCGTGATTAAGGCTGTCCGCGAAATCACCGGCCTGGGCTTGAAAGAAGCTAAGGATCTGGTTGACGGCGCACCGAAGGCAGTTAAAGAAGGCGTTTCGAAAGCCGACGCTGATGCAGCAGCCAAGAAATTGGTTGAGGCCGGCGCAGAAGCTGAAATCAAGTAATTTCAGCTTTTTAGAGCGCATTCATTGCGCTGGAGTCAAAGTGCAGAACTCTCGAAAAGGAGAGTTCGGCTTTGGCTCCTTTGTCGTTTTCGATTTTGTTTAACGCTTGTTGTTTTATTAAGCGTCCGTTGCCATCAAGCTCGAAGGGCTGAGACTTGAGGAATTGTTGGATAAGACAGCTTAGTCAAATCAGTTGAGTTAGTACAGAAGTTTTGTCTAACGACGCGAAGTAAAAAGTTTGACTTGAATCTGGCTGAAAGATCCGGCGAATCCTGAATTCTCTATCCTTCCTGTCACTCACGGAGTGTTCAATGCACTACTCATTTACTGAGAAGAAGCGTATTCGTAAATCTTTTGCGAAACGCGCTAACGTTCACCACGTTCCGTTCCTGCTGGCGACCCAGCTCGAGTCGTATCTTGGCTTTCTGCAACAAGACAAAGTACCGTCACAACGTAAGAACGAGGGCCTGCAGTCGGCTTTCACTTCTATTTTCCCTATCGTTTCGCACAATGGTTTTGCGCGTCTCGAATTCCTGTCCTACGTGCTCGGCGATCCGCCGTTTGACGTCAAGGAATGCCAACAGCGCGGATTGACGTTCGCGTCGCCATTGCGTGCCAAGGTACGTCTGGTGATTCTGGATAAAGAATCGCCGACCAAGCCGGTCGTCAAGGAAATGAAAGAGCAAGAAGTTTACATGGGCGAATTGCCGCTCATGACAACTACCGGCTCGTTCGTGATCAACGGCACCGAGCGCGTCATCGTATCGCAGCTGCATCGCTCGCCAGGCGTGTTCTTTGAACATGACCGCGGCAAGACGCACTCGTCCGGCAAATTGCTGTTCTCGGCCCGGATCATTCCTTACCGTGGTTCCTGGCTCGACTTCGAGTTCGATCCGAAAGACATCCTGTTCTTCCGCGTCGACCGTCGCCGCAAGATGCCTGTCACGATCCTGCTGAAAGCGATCGGCATGTCGGTCGAACAGATTCTGGCTAATTTCTTCGTCTTCGACAACTTCGCGTTGCGCAGCGAAGGCGCCGAAATGGAATTCGTCGCAGAACGCCTGCGCGGTGAAGTTGCGCGTTTCGACATCACCGACAAATCGGGCAAGGTACTGGTCGCGAAAGACAAGCGTATCAATTCCAAGCACGTGCGCGACGTTGACGCTGCCGGCATCAAGCACATCTCGGTACCGGAAGACTATCTGCTGGGCCGCGTCCTGGCGCGCAACATCGTTGACGGCGATACCGGCGAAGTAGTTGCCAACGCTAACGACGAGTTGACGGAAGAGTTGCTGGCCAAGCTGCGCGAAGCAGACGTGACCGATATCCAGACTCTGTACACCAACGATCTGGACCAGGGTAGTTACATCTCGCAAACGCTGCGCAGTGATGACACCAACGACCAGATGGCTGCCCGCGTAGCGATCTATCGCATGATGCGTCCTGGCGAACCGCCAACCGAAGATTCGGTCGAGGCGTTGTTCAACGGTCTGTTCTACAACGCTGATCGTTACGATCTGTCGGCTGTCGGCCGCATGAAGTTCAATCGCCGCATCGGCCGCGACGAACTGACTGGCGCCATGACGCTGTCGAACGAAGACGTGCTGGCAGTGATCAAGATCCTGGTTGAATTGCGTAACGGCCGCGGCGAAGTGGACGATATCGATCACTTGGGTAACCGTCGTGTGCGTTGCGTCGGCGAACTCGCCGAGAATCAGTTCCGCGCCGGTCTGGTGCGGGTTGAGCGCGCAGTCAAGGAACGTCTCGGCCAAGCCGAAGCGGATAACCTGATGCCGCATGACCTGATCAATTCCAAGCCGATTTCGGCTGCTATCCGTGAATTCTTCGGTTCGTCGCAGTTGTCGCAGTTTATGGACCAGACCAACCCGCTGTCGGAAATCACCCACAAGCGCCGTGTATCGGCACTTGGACCGGGCGGTTTGACCCGTGAGCGCGCTGGCTTTGAAGTCCGCGACGTGCATCCGACCCACTACGGCCGCGTGTGCCCGATCGAAACCCCGGAAGGTCCGAACATTGGTCTGATCAACTCGCTGGCTTTGTATGCTCGCCTGAACGAATACGGTTTCCTCGAAACCCCTTATCGTAAAGTTGAAGACAGCAAGGTCACCGACCAGATCGATTATCTGTCGGCGATTGAAGAAGGCCGTTACATCATCGCTCAGGCGAATGCGACGATCGACAAATCCGGCAAGCTGTCCGATGAACTGGTGTCGGCGCGTGAAGCCGGCGAAACCATCCTGGTATCGCCAGAGCGCGTGCAGTACATGGACGTGGCGCCAGGCCAGGTGGTTTCGGTTGCGGCATCGCTGATCCCGTTCCTCGAACACGATGATGCGAACCGTGCGTTGATGGGCGCCAACATGCAACGCCAGGCAGTTCCTTGCTTGCGTCCGGAAAAGGCATTGGTCGGTACCGGTATCGAACGTACCGTGGCAGTTGACTCCGGCACCACCGTGCAGGCACTGCGTGGCGGTATCGTTGATTACGTCGATGCAGGCCGTGTCGTGATTCGTGTGAATGACGAAGAAGCGACTGCAGGCGAAGTCGGTGTCGATATCTACAACCTGATCAAGTACACACGTTCCAACCAGAACACCAACATCAACCAGCGGCCAATCGTGCAAGTTGGTGACCGCGTCGCCAAGCATGACGTGATCGCCGATGGCGCATCGACCGATCTGGGCGAACTGGCTCTGGGTCAGAACATGCTGGTGGCGTTTATGCCATGGAACGGCTACAACTTCGAAGATTCGATTTTGATCTCGGAAAAAGTTGTTGCTGACGATCGCTACACCTCGATCCATATCGAAGAGTTGTCGGTGGTTGCTCGCGACACCAAGCTGGGCGCTGAAGAAATCACCCGCGACATCTCCAATCTGGCCGAAAACCAGTTGGCGCGTCTGGATGAATCCGGCATCGTCTACATCGGTGCTGAAGTCGAAGCCGGCGATACGCTGGTCGGTAAAGTGACACCGAAGGGTGAAACCCAGCTGACGCCAGAAGAAAAGCTGCTGCGCGCGATCTTCGGTGAAAAAGCATCGGACGTAAAAGATACATCGCTGCGCGTGCCTTCGGGCATGGTCGGTACCGTGATCGACGTGCAAGTGTTTACCCGCGAAGGCATCCAACGCGACAAACGTGCACAACAGATCATCGACGACGAACTGCAACGCTATCGTCTGGACCTGAATGACCAGTTGCGGATTGTTGAAGGAGATGCCTTCGAACGTCTGGAACGTATGTTGATCGGCAAGGTTGTCAACGGCGGTCCGAAGAAACTGGCCAAGGGCACCAAGCTGACCAAGGAATACCTGGCAGACCTGGATAAATACCACTGGTTCGACATCCGCCCGGCGGACGACGATGCAGCGGTAGCGCTGGAAGCGATCAAGGAATCGATCGCCGAAAAGCGTCATCAGTTCGATCTGGCATTTGAAGAAAAGCGCAAGAAGCTGACCCAAGGCGATGAGCTGCAGCCTGGCGTACAAAAAATGGTCAAGGTTTACCTGGCTGTTAAGCGCCGTCTGCAACCAGGCGACAAGATGGCCGGCCGTCACGGTAACAAGGGTGTGGTTTCGCGCATCCTGCCGATCGAAGACATGCCGCACATGGCCGACGGTACACCGGCAGACATCGTGCTGAACCCGTTGGGCGTGCCATCGCGGATGAACATCGGTCAGGTTCTGGAAGTGCATCTGGGCTGGGCTGCCAAGGGTCTGGGGCTGCGTATCGGCGAAATGCTGAAGGCGCAAACCAAGATTGCCGAGCTGCGCAAGTTCCTGACCACGATCTATAACGAGTCGGGTAAATCGGAAGATCTGGACAACCTGTCGGACGACGAGATCCTGCATCTGGCCAGCAACCTGAAGGCCGGCGTGCCATTCGCAACGCCAGTGTTCGACGGTGCGCACGAAGAAGAAATTCGCCGCATGCTGGACCTGGCTTATCCAGACGCCATCGCCAAGCAACTGGGCATGACGCCATCGAAGAATCAGGTCACGATGTATGACGGCCGCACCGGCGAAGCTTTCGAGCGCAGTGTCACCGTCGGCTACATGCATTACCTGAAGCTGCACCATCTGGTCGATGACAAGATGCATGCACGTTCTACCGGTCCATACTCGCTGGTTACCCAGCAGCCGCTGGGTGGTAAAGCGCAGTTCGGCGGTCAGCGTTTCGGTGAGATGGAAGTTTGGGCATTGGAAGCTTACGGTGCATCGTACGTGCTGCAGGAAATGCTGACAGTGAAGTCGGATGACGTGAACGGTCGTACCAAAGTGTATGAAAACCTGGTCAAGGGTGACCATGTGATCGACGCTGGCATGCCGGAATCTTTCAATGTGTTGTTGAAAGAAATCCGCTCGCTTGGTATCGACATGGACCTCGACCGCGAATAATCCTTCGGCCTGATTGCAGCAAGACAGAGTAGTAGGGTGGGCATAGCAGCCTGCCCTACGCAGCAACAGTAAAGAATTTTAGTTTCTTCACGCCAACTGGAGTGATACATGAAAGCACTGCTCGATTTATTCAAGCAAGTTCAGCAAAATGAACAGTTCGACTCGATCAAGATTGGTCTGGCGTCGCCCGAAAAAATCCGTTCATGGTCTTATGGCGAAGTAAAAAAGCCTGAAACCATCAACTATCGTACCTTCAAGCCAGAGCGCGACGGTCTGTTTTGCGCCAAGATTTTTGGCCCGATCAAAGACTACGAATGCCTCTGCGGCAAGTACAAGCGTCTGAAGCACCGTGGCGTCATCTGCGAAAAGTGCGGCGTTGAAGTCACGCTGGCCAAAGTGCGCCGTGAGCGCATGGGCCATATCGAACTGGCTTCGCCTACTGCGCATATCTGGTTCCTGAAATCGCTGCCGTCGCGTCTGGGCATGGTCCTCGACATGACCCTGCGGGATATCGAACGCGTATTGTATTTTGAAGCCTATGTCATTACCGATCCAGGCATGACGCCGCTGAAGCGTTGCCAGATCATGTCGGAAGACGATTACGCGGCCAAGTACGAAGAGTACGGCGACGATTTCACCGCATTCATGGGCGCCGAAGGCATCCGTGAGTTGCTGCGCGCGATCGATATCGATCGTGATGCGGAAACCCTGCGTCAGGAATTGAAAGAGTCGAAATCCGAAGCCAAGATCAAGAAATACGCCAAGCGCTTGAAAGTGCTGGAAGCGTTCCAACGTTCGGGCATCAAGCCGGACTGGATGATCATGGAAGTGCTGCCAGTGCTGCCGCCTGAGTTGCGTCCGCTGGTGCCGCTGGACGGCGGCCGTTTCGCGACCTCCGACCTGAACGATCTGTATCGCCGCGTCATCAACCGTAACAACCGTCTGAAGCGCCTGATGGAATTGCGCGCTCCGGAAATCATCACCCGCAACGAAAAGCGGATGTTGCAAGAAGCGGTTGACTCGCTGCTGGACAACGGCCGTCGCGGCAAGGCAATGACTGGCGCCAACAAGCGTCCGCTGAAATCCCTGGCAGAAATGATCAAGGGTAAGGGCGGCCGTTTCCGTCAGAACTTGCTGGGTAAGCGCGTCGACTATTCCGGCCGTTCGGTGATCGTGGTGGGTCCGCAGCTGAAACTGCATCAATGCGGCTTGCCGAAATTGATGGCGCTGGAACTGTTCAAGCCGTTCATTTTCCACAAGCTGGAAGTGATGGGCATCGCCAGCACCATCAAGGCAGCCAAGAAGGAAGTTGAAAATCAGACCTCCGTGGTATGGGACATCCTGGAAGACGTGATCCGCGAACATCCGGTCATGTTGAACCGTGCGCCTACCTTGCACCGTCTGGGTATCCAGGCGTTTGAACCGGTCCTGATCGAAGGCAAGGCAATCCAATTGCACCCGCTGGTCTGCGCCGCATTCAACGCCGACTTTGACGGCGACCAAATGGCGGTCCACGTACCACTGTCGATCGAAGCACAGATGGAAGCGCGCACTTTGATGCTGGCTTCCAACAACATCCTGTTCCCATCGAACGGCGAACCGTCGATCGTACCGTCGCAGGATATCGTGCTGGGTCTGTACTACGCCACCCGTGAGCAAATCAACGGCAAGGGCGAAGGCATGATGTTCCCTGACGTGTCGGAAGCCATCCGTGCTTACGACAACAAGGAAGTCGAGCTGACTACCCGCGTTACCGTGCGTATTACCGAGTATCCGAAGGATCCGGTCACAGGTGAATTCGTCAAGACCATCAAGCGTTACGAAACCACTGTCGGCCGTGCGATCCTGTCGGAAATCCTGCCTAAGGGTCTGCCGTTCACCGTGCTCAACCGCGCGTTGAAGAAGAAGGAAATCTCGAAGCTAATCAACACGGCATTCCGTAAGTGCGGCCTGCGCGCTACGGTGGTGTTTGCCGATCAGCTGATGCAGTCCGGTTTCCGCCTGGCGACTCGTGCCGGTATCTCGATCTGTGTGGACGACATGCTGGTACCGCCGCAAAAGGCAACCATCATCGCTACTGCAGAACAAGAAGTTAAGCAGATCGAACAGCAATACTCGTCCGGTCTGGTGACTGCCGGCGAACGCTACAACAAGGTTGTGGACATCTGGGGCAAGGCCGGCGACGACGTCGGCAAGGCCATGATGGAACAGCTCAAGGTAGAAGACGTGGTGCGCCGCGACGGCAGCAAGGGTACGCAAGAATCGTTCAACGCCATTTACATGATGGCCGACTCCGGTGCGCGCGGTTCCGCAGCACAGATTCGTCAGCTGGCCGGTATGCGTGGCCTGATGGCGAAACCGGATGGTTCGATTATCGAAACGCCGATCACCGCGAACTTCCGCGAAGGTCTGAACGTTTTGCAGTACTTTATTTCGACCCACGGTGCGCGTAAAGGTCTGGCCGATACCGCGCTGAAGACTGCGAACTCGGGTTACCTGACACGTCGTCTGGTTGACGTGACCCAGGATCTGGTGGTGATCGAGGACGATTGCGGCACTTCCAACGGCGCCTCGATGAAGGCGATGGTTGAAGGCGGTGAAGTTATCGAAGCGCTGCGCGACCGTATCCTCGGCCGTGTTGCTGCCAACGACATCGTCAATCCGGAAACCCAAGGCACTCTGTACGAAGCCGGTACGTTGCTGGACGAAGATGCAGTTGAAGAAATCGAACGCCTGGGCATCGACGAAGTCAAGGTCCGCACGCCGCTGACTTGCGACACACGCTACGGCCTGTGCGCACAATGTTACGGTCGCGACCTGGGCCGCGGCACGCTGGTCAACAACGGTGAAGCAGTCGGTGTGGTTGCTGCGCAGTCGATCGGTGAGCCAGGTACCCAGCTGACCATGCGTACCTTCCACATCGGTGGTGCGGCATCGCGTTCGGCAGTGGCATCCAGTGTTGAAGCCAAGTCCAACGGTACGGTCCGCTTCACGGCGACCATGCGTTACGTGACCAACGGCAAGGGCGAGCTGATCGTGATTTCCCGTTCCGGCGAAGTCCTGATCACCGACGACCACGGCCGTGAGCGTGAGCGTCATAAAGTACCTTACGGTGCAACCCTGATCGTCAAGGATGGCTTGAGCATCAAGGCCGGTACCGCATTGGCGACATGGGATCCGTTGACCCGTCCGATCATTACCGAGTACACCGGTACTGTGCGTTTCGAGAACGTCGAAGAAGGTTCGACCGTTGCCCGTCAGATCGATGAAGTTACCGGTCTGTCGACATTGGTGGTTATCGATGCGAAGCGTCGCGGTTCGGTCACCAAGACTGTTCGTCCACAAGTTAAGCTGTTGAACGAACAAGGCGAAGAAGTCAAGATCGCCGGTACCGAACACGCAGTGACGATCGGCTTCCAGGTTGGCGCGCTGATTACCGTGAAAGACGGTCAGCAAGTGCACGTTGGTGAAGTGCTGGCGCGTATCCCGACTGAATCGCAAAAGACGCGCGATATTACCGGTGGTCTGCCACGCGTTGCCGAGCTGTTCGAAGCGCGTTCGCCGAAAGATGCCGGCATGCTGGCTGAAGTCACAGGTACTGTGGCTTTCGGTAAGGAAACCAAGGGTAAGCAGCGTCTGGAAATCACAGACATGGACGGCAACAAGCACGAGTTCCTGATTACCAAGGACAAGCAAGTGCTGGTACATGACGGCCAGGTTGTGAACAAGGGTGAAATGATTGTCGACGGCCCAGCCGATCCGCAAGACATCCTGCGCCTGTTGGGTATCGAAGCGCTGGCGCGTTACATCGTCGACGAAGTGCAGGACGTGTATCGCTTGCAAGGCGTGAAGATCAACGACAAGCACATCGAAGTCATCGTGCGTCAGATGTTGCGCCGCGTGCAGATCGTTGATGCGGGAGATGCTTCCTACATCACCGGTGAGCAGGTTGAGCGTTCGGAACTGCTGGACGAAAACGATCGCGTGATTGCAGCGGGCAAGATTCCTGCAACTTACGAAAACGTTTTGCTGGGTATCACCAAGGCATCGTTGTCGACCGATTCGTTCATCTCGGCCGCATCGTTCCAGGAAACCACCCGGGTGTTGACCGAAGCCGCGATCATGGGCAAGAAAGACACTCTGCGCGGTCTGAAGGAAAACGTCATCGTCGGCCGTCTGATTCCAGCCGGTACCGGTCTCGCGTTCCATCGTGCACGCAAGGAAAAAGACAGCTGGGAAGCGGAAGAGCGCACAGCACTGTTGCAATCCGAGCAGGCAGCGCGTCTCGCAGCTGCGGAAGCACGCGCAGCTGAAGAGCTGGGTGCACAGGGCGGCGAAGCTTAATCCGCTAATCCGGATCAGCAGTGCAAAACGGCAGTGGATGAAAATCCGCTGCCGTTTTTTTATGTCTTGAAGATTAGCCCTGATTCTGGCTGGCGGCGCCTGGCTGGCTTCTTAGTAGCTTATTAATGCCTTATCAATCGCGCTGCTGGCGCATAGGCTTGCCGTTGTCGATCACCTCCCTGCAGTCGCCTTTGAAGGTGGAGTTGTCGTAATCTGTCCAGCCGTAGCTGTCGACATAACGCTTGTGCGGGCGCAGCTTGCTGCTCAGAAAACTCCATTCCAGGTGTTCATCCGGATAGCGTATATCGGCCAGGTCCAGCAGCGAATGGAACACGTTCTCGGTGGTCATCCTGGCGCGTTTGTGGCGTTGCAGCTGCTCCACTTTGTCCGGATAGGCTTGCCGGTACAAATCGGAATACCACATCAAGGCCGGGATATGGAATTCAAACTGAGTGTTGTGGCCATGAAAGGCGACCTTGCAACTGCCGTCGTACAGCGTTTGGCCGTGATCGGAGAAATACATCATTGCGGTCAATTGCCTGGAGTCCCTGAGTCTGTCTATGACCTGGGCCAGGAACCAGTCTACATAGCGGATCGAATTGTCGTAGCTGTTGCTCAGCGCTTGCTTGTTTGCCAGGTTGGTGTAGGCCGGGTGCTCAATGCCGAACAGCGACGGCTGCCATTTATCGAACGGCTGGGGGTAGCGATGGCTATAGTTCCAGTGATTGCCGAGGGTGTGCAGCACGATCAGCTTCCTGGGCGCCGGATCCTGCATCGCCTTTTGCAATTGCGGCAATAGGATGGCGTCCAGATTGGAAGTATCAGTGAAGCCGCCCAGATTGAGGAATTGCACCACATCGGCTTCGTTGGCGAATACCGAGACCGGGGTATCGAACTTGCCATATGACATCTGGTTCGAAATCCAGTAAGTCTTGAAGCCTGCCTCCTTGTAGCCGGTAATAAAGGATTTCTCGGAGAAGCCGGCTTTCAGGCTGTCGGTGGCCGGCTTGCGCGACACCATGACGGGAACCGACAGGCGGGTAGCCGATACCGGCGTGACGATATCGGAAAAGCTGACAAGATTTGTCTCTTTGCCAAGCAAGGGATTGGTCTCGCGCTGATAGCCATTCAGGCTCCAGCGATCATAGCGGGAGGACTCGCCGATCACCATCACCACGATTTGCGGCGTGTTTTGCTGACTGGCCTGATGGGCGCCGAAGTGGAACTGGCTGTTCTTGTGCTCCAGATCGTCCAGGTATTCCCGCTCTTTCCAGAAATCGTAGCCGCGCACCGCCAGTCCGAATGGCCAAGTGCGGCTGACCGGTTCCGCTTCCAGCGGCGTTGCCGCCCATTTGGGCAGCTTGCCGAGATGCATGCCCGGCGTTTCCAGAGCGGGCAGGGAGCCCGCCTTGCTGCTTGCGACAGCTGTCGGAGCTGCTTGAATGCCGATTTCCTGTCCATATAGCCAAACGCATAAGCCAACAGCGAGCACTAACCAACCACACCATCGAGACGGCCCCTCCAGATCCAGGTCGCGGGTGCGGCTGGCCGCCAGCCAACTGAGCGCCCACCACAGCACGACTAGCGCAAGAATCAATGCCAGCCACCAGACTTTGTCTCCCAGAAATTCCATCGCTTCGCCCGGACTGGTTTCTGCGATGATGCCAAGGTGATGGGTGGAAATCCCCTGACCGTAAAACTTGCGCAGATAGAGCTCGGTCGGCAAGGCAAGAAAGGCGGGGATCAGCAGCCAGTGAAACCAGGCGGGGCGCTTAAAGATGGACCAGATTACCAGCCAGAGCACAACTTCGGTGACGATGATGCGGAGCGGATGATCTATCGCCTGGCCGAACAGCAGGGGCACGAAGGGGACCAGAGAGAGGGCTAGATAGGTGACCAGCACGAACAGGTTGTTGCGGCGAAACAAGGCGGGCATCATCGTGGAGAAAAATAGTCGAATCTCATTATCCCGCAAAGCCGCCACGGGTAACTGCGCGGTACGAGATAAACACGCACATTGGCAGTAGCTTATTGTGCTGGTGGAAAGACAAGCAAGCCGCCAACCGGCCGGAAGTGTTGCAATCTGTTGCGTTTACGGGGCGGGCATTTAAGACTGCGGTTGACCGCGGGGCATCATAGGGATATACTCGCGGGTTCTCGATTGTAGGCTCTATGGGCCGAACGTTCTTTGGTCTGCTTCCGCTTTCTATGGCGCGTTTCTCCTCTACTGCTGAATCGAATTGTGCGCGAATTGTATGATTTTTTCTAGCGCAAGTATCTGTCCAATCCCGGACAACCGATTTCGGGATTGTTGTTATTAACGTCGTAATTTTGTTGGATATATAACGATGCCAACCATCAATCAATTGATTCGCCAGCCGCGCGTTTCTGCGGTCGTAAAGAGCAAATCACCAGCGCTGGAAAACAGCCCGCAAAAACGCGGCGTTTGCACCCGCGTTTATACGACAACTCCAAAGAAGCCAAACTCGGCTCTGCGTAAAGTTGCCAAAGTTCGCCTGACCAACGGTTTCGAAGTCATTTCGTACATCGGCGGTGAAGGCCATAACCTGCAAGAACATAGTGTCGTGCTGTTGCGCGGCGGCCGTGTAAAAGACTTGCCGGGTGTGCGTTACCACATGGTTCGCGGTGCACTGGATACCCAGGGCGTCAAGGATCGTAAGCAAGCACGTTCGAAGTACGGTGCAAAGCGTGCTAAGGCTGCAAAGAAATAATAGTTTTCGTAAGGCGCAAGCCAAGCGATAAGTGTCGGTCCCCAATGGGCCGAGTAAGTGGGTGGCTATGATGGCTGTCCGCGAGTATGCAGAAACAAAAGGTCTGCGTGCTCAACTGAAGATTGAAAGGAATCGAAATGCCACGTCGTCGTGAAGTTCCCAAGCGGGAGATTCTGCCGGATCCAAAATTCGGTAATGTTGATGTTGCGAAGTTCGTCAACGTCCTGATGTTGTCCGGTAAGAAATCGGTCGCAGAAAACATCATTTACGGTGCCTTCGAGCACATTCAAACCAAGTCCGGCAAAGATCCGCTGGAAGTGTTCGCACTTGCTATCGGCAACTGCAAGCCATTGGTTGAAGTTAAGTCGCGTCGCGTTGGTGGTGCAAACTACCAGGTGCCGGTTGAAGTTCGTCCTGTCCGTCGTATGGCGTTGTCGATGCGCTGGTTGCGTGAAGCAGCTAACAAGCGCAGCGAAAAATCGATGCCGCAACGTCTCGGTGGCGAATTGCTGGAAGCCGCAGAAGGCCGCGGCGGCGCAATGAAAAAGCGTGACGAAGTTCACCGTATGGCAGAAGCGAACAAGGCGTTCTCGCACTTCCGCTTCTAATAGACTGGGCAGTCGCCTCCCTGAATCGAGACGTCTGTCCGCATCTGAAATTTGTTCGAGCCGAGCGCATATTTTTATAAAAAATGGCGCTCGGTTTCGTGCATTAAAAGACTTAGGAATAAATCATGGCTCGCAAGACCCCCATTGAGCGCTATCGCAACATCGGTATCTCCGCTCACATCGATGCAGGTAAAACCACGACTACCGAACGCGTTCTGTTTTACACCGGCGTGAATCATAAAATCGGTGAAGTGCATGATGGCGCCGCCACCATGGACTGGATGGAGCAGGAGCAAGAGCGCGGTATTACCATTACTTCCGCTGCAACCACCTGTTTCTGGAAGGGTATGGCGGGTAACTTCCCTGAGCACCATATCAACATCATCGACACCCCGGGCCACGTTGACTTCACGATTGAAGTCGAGCGCTCGATGCGTGTTCTGGATGGCGCCTGCATGGTTTACTGTGCAGTCGGCGGCGTGCAGCCGCAATCGGAAACAGTATGGCGTCAAGCCAACAAGTACAAGGTTCCACGTCTGGCGTTCGTCAACAAGATGGACCGTACCGGCGCGAATTTCTTCAAGGTTTTCGAGCAGATGCGTGCTCGCCTGAAAGCGAACCCTGTCCCTATGCAAGTGCCTATCGGCGCCGAAGACAAGTTCGAAGGCGTGATCGATCTGGTCAAGATGAAGGCGATCTACTGGGACGACGCTACCCAAGGCATGAAGTTCGACTACCGTGATATTCCTGCTGAGTTGGCTGCCGATGCTGCCAAGTGGCGCGAAAACATGGTTGAAGCCGCTGCTGAAGCATCGGAAGAACTGATGAACAAGTATCTGGAAGAGGGCGATCTGACCGAAGCCGAAATCAAGGCTGCGATCCGTCAACGTACCCTGGCCAGCGAAATCGTGCCAATGATGTGCGGCACCGCGTTCAAGAACAAGGGCGTGCAAGCCATGCTGGACGGCGTGATCGAATACCTGCCGTCGCCATCGGATATTCCTCCGGTGCCAGGCCTGGATGAAGACGACGAACCTATCGTGCGTAAAGCAGAAGACAGCGAGAAGTTCTCGGCGTTGGCGTTCAAGATCGCAACCGATCCGTTCGTTGGTCAATTGTGCTTCGTGCGTTGCTACTCCGGTACCTTGAACTCGGGCGATACCGTTCTGAATTCGGTCAAGAGCAAGAAAGAGCGTATCGGCCGTATCGTGCAGATGCATGCTAACCAGCGCGAAGAAATCAAAGAAGTTCTGGCCGGCGACATCGCCGCTGTGGTTGGTTTGAAAGACACGACAACCGGCGATACTTTGTGTGATCCAGCCGCATTCGTGATTCTGGAACGCATGGTATTCCCTGAGCCGGTGATTTCGCAGGCAGTTGAGCCTAAGACCAAGGCTGACCAGGAAAAAATGGGCTTGGCCTTGAACCGCCTGGCTGCGGAAGATCCTTCTTTCCGCGTGCGTACTGACGAAGAATCGGGGCAAACCATCATCGCCGGTATGGGTGAACTGCATCTGGATATTATCGTCGATCGTATGAAGCGTGAATTCAACGTTGAAGCGACCGTCGGTAAGCCACAAGTTGCATATCGCGAAACCATCCGCAAGACTTGCGAAGAAATTGAAGGCAAGTTCGTCAAGCAATCCGGTGGTCGTGGTCAATACGGTCACGTGGTGCTGAAGATCGAACCGCAAGAACCAGGCAAAGGCTTTGAGTTCGTTGACGCGATCAAGGGCGGTACCGTGCCACGCGAATACATTCCTGCAGTTGAAAAGGGTGTGCGCGAAACATTGAACACCGGTGTCCTGGCCGGCTACCCAGTGGTAGACGTCAAGGTAACCCTGTTCTTCGGTTCCTACCATGATGTCGACTCGAACGAAAATGCGTTCCGCATGGCCGCTTCGATGGCGTTTAAAGACGGCTGCCGTAAAGCCAGCCCGGTTATTCTGGAGCCAATGATGGCGGTTGAAGTCGAAACTCCAGAAGACTACGCCGGTACCGTGATGGGCGATCTGTCGTCGCGTCGCGGCATGGTGCAAGGCATGGATGAAATCGCCGGCGGTGGCGGCAAGATCATCAAGGCCGAAGTGCCTCTGTCGGAAATGTTCGGTTACTCGACTTCGCTGCGTTCGGCTACTCAAGGCCGTGCAACTTACTCGATGGAATTCAAGCATTACTCCGAGGCGCCGAAGAACGTTATTGATGCAATCGTAACGTCCAAGGCCAAGTAATCAGGTAAGTAACCTTTGCCCGCCACGAGCGGGCAAAGGTTGAAATGTTTCACTCATTGTTTAACGACATCGTTCTTTTTGAAGGAAGAATAAAATGGCAAAAGGTAAATTCGAGCGGACCAAGCCGCACGTGAATGTGGGCACGATTGGCCACGTTGACCACGGCAAGACCACATTGACAGCAGCGATCGCGACAGTATTGTCGAAGAAATTTGGCGGCGAAGCCAAAGCGTACGATCAGATCGACGCAGCGCCAGAAGAAAAAGCGCGCGGCATCACGATCAACACCGCTCACGTTGAATACGAAACTGCAAACCGCCACTACGCCCACGTTGACTGCCCAGGCCATGCTGACTATGTGAAAAACATGATCACCGGCGCGGCCCAGATGGACGGCGCGATCTTGGTATGTTCGGCAGCGGACGGCCCAATGCCGCAAACCCGTGAACACATCCTGTTGTCGCGTCAGGTTGGCGTGCCATACATCATCGTGTTCCTGAACAAAGCCGACATGGTCGACGACGAAGAGTTGCTCGAACTGGTTGAAATGGAAGTGCGCGAACTGCTGACCAAGTACGAATTCCCAGGCGACGACTTGCCAATCATCAAGGGTTCGGCAAAGCTGGCGCTGGAAGGCGACACAGGCCCGCTGGGCGAGCAAGCGATCATGGCCTTGGCTGAAGCGCTGGACACCTACATTCCGACACCGGAACGTGCTGTTGACGGCACTTTCCTGCTGCCAGTGGAAGACGTGTTCTCGATCTCCGGCCGCGGTACCGTTGTGACCGGTCGTGTTGAGCGCGGTATCGTGAAAGTTGGCGAAGAACTGGAAATCGTCGGTATCCGCGACACCCAGAAGACCACCTGTACCGGCGTTGAAATGTTCCGTAAGCTGCTGGACCAAGGTCAAGCTGGCGATAACGTTGGTGTGTTGTTGCGCGGTACCAAGCGTGAAGACGTAGAGCGGGGCCAGGTATTGGCCAAGCCAGGTTCGATCAAGCCGCACAAGCATTTCACAGGCGAGATCTATGTTCTGTCGAAAGACGAAGGCGGCCGTCATACACCGTTCTTCAACAACTATCGTCCTCAATTCTACTTCCGTACTACGGACGTGACTGGTTCGATCGAGTTGCCGAAGGATAAAGAAATGGTCATGCCAGGCGATAACGTGTCGATCACAGTGATGCTGATCAACCCGATCGCGATGGAAGAAGGTCTGCGTTTCGCGATCCGCGAAGGTGGCCGTACCGTTGGTGCAGGTGTGGTTGCCAAGATCCTGGCTGACTAATAGTAGTTGTAGTGCAATAAGCAAGCCGCTCCGGCGGTTTGCTGTCAATGTAACAATATGCCGTGGGTGGCAGTCATTCACGGTTCGTTCTTTTAAGGAAAATCATGTCAGCTCCTAACCAAAAAATCCGTATCCGCCTGAAAGCGTTCGATTACAAACTGATCGATCAATCCGCGCAGGAAATCGTTGATACAGCCAAGCGCACCGGTGCAGTTGTCAAGGGTCCGGTACCACTGCCAACACGTATCCAGCGTTTTGACGTACTGCGTTCGCCGCACGTCAACAAGACATCGCGCGATCAGTTCGAAATCCGTACTCACCAACGCCTGATGGACATCGTTGATCCAACCGACAAGACTGTCGATGCGTTGATGAAGCTGGATCTGCCAGCTGGCGTGGACGTAGAAATCAAGCTGCAGTAATAAATTCGCAATAATTGTGGGCAGACTTCAGGAGCCGCGGCAGCGCGGCAAATGGTCTGCCCCAGTTTTTGGCGAGTGTTGTAAATCAGGCTTAACCGGATAGGGTTTGACATACCACGACAAAGATGGTCTTGCAAATAAAAATTTACCCGGTTATACTGATCGGCTTCGGTGCGATTGCGGCGGTTTTCGTCTAAGCAGTCGCACTTATTTTAGTTGTACAAACATCAGCCCCGCCCAATCGTAGGCGGGAATGGAGAAAAACAATGAGCTTAGGCCTTGTTGGTCGCAAGGTTGGTATGATGCGCATCTTCACGGAAGATGGGGATTCGATCCCTGTAACCGTGCTGGACGTGTCGAACAACCGCGTGACCCAAATCAAAACGCCTGAAACAGACGGTTATACCGCTGTTCAAGTTGCATTCGGTCAGCGTCGCGCTTCACGCGTGACTAAAGCTGCTGCTGGTCACTACGCCAAAGCTGGCGTCGAGGCTGGTACCATCCTCAGAGAATTCCGCATTGATTCAACCAAGGCTTCCGAGCTGAAGGCCGGCGAAGTTATCGCTGCAAGCCTGTTCGAAGTCGGTCAAAAGGTTGACGTTCAAGGTGTCTCGATCGGTAAGGGTTACGCTGGTACCATCAAGCGTCACAACTTCTCGTCCGGTCGTGCTACCCACGGTAACTCCCGTTCGCACAATGTCCCAGGTTCCATCGGTATGGCGCAGGATCCAGGTCGCGTTTTCCCTGGTAAGCGCATGACCGGTCACATGGGTGACGTTACTGTAACCACGCAAAACCTCGAAATCGCACGTGTTGACGCTGAGCGCCAACTGCTGCTGGTCAAGGGCGCGGTTCCAGGTGCCAAGAACGGCCAAGTTGTGGTCAGCCCTGCGATCAAAATCAAAGCTAAGAAGGGAGCCTAATTCATGGAACTCAAGCTCCTGAATGACCAAGGTCAAGCTGCTTCGAACGTTGCTGCTCCGGATACCATTTTCGGCCGCGACTACAACGAAGCTCTGATTCACCAGGTCGTAGTTGCTTATCAGGCTAACGCTCGTAGCGGTAACCGTAAGCAAAAAGACCGTGAAGAAGTTCATCACACGACTAAAAAGCCTTGGCGCCAAAAGGGTACTGGCCGCGCTCGCGCCGGTATGTCGTCTTCGCCTCTGTGGCGCGGCGGTGGTCGGATTTTCCCGAACTCGCCTGATGAAAACTTCACCCACAAAGTCAACAAGAAGATGTATCGCGCAGGTGTCTGCTCGATCCTGTCTCAGTTGGCGCGCGAAGGTCGTTTGTCGGTCGTCGAGAATTTCTCGGTCGAAGCGCCAAAGACCAAACTGCTGTCGCAAAAGCTGAAGAGCATGGGTCTGGATTCCGTGTTGGTAATTACCGACAACCTGGAAGACAACCTGTTGCTGGCGTCGCGCAATCTGCCAGGCGTATTGATCGTCGAGCCGCGTCACGCTGATCCGGTTTCTCTGGTGTTCTACAAGAAGATCCTGATCACCAAGCAAGCTTTGGCTAAGATTGAGGAGATGCTGGCATGAACGCATTAGTTAAACATAGCGAAGAGCGCTTGATGAAAGTGCTGCTGGCGCCGGTCATTTCCGAAAAGGCAACGATGGTTGCGGAGAAAAACGAGCAAGTCGTTTTCCGTATCGCACCAGACGCTACCAAGCTGGAAGTCAAGGCTGCTGTCGAACTGCTCTTCAAAGTTCAGGTTGAGTCGGTACAAGTTGCCAATCGTCTGGGTAAGCAAAAGCGTAGCGGCAAGTCGATGGGCCGCCGCAACCATACCCGTCGCGCATTCGTATGCTTGAAGCCGGGTCAAGAGATCAACTTCACCGAGGAGGCTAAATAATGGCACTCGTTAAAGTTAAACCAACCTCGCCGGGCCGCCGTGGCATGGTCAAGGTCGTTAATCCCGACCTGTACAAAGGCCGTCCATTCGCTGCCCTGGTTGAGAAGAAATCGAAAACAGCCGGTCGTAACAACAACGGTCATATCACTACTCGCCACATCGGCGGTGGTCATAAGCAACATTACCGTCTGATCGACTTCAAGCGCACCAAGGATGGCATTCCTGCGAAAGTGGAACGTATCGAATACGATCCAAACCGCACCGCGAATATCGCTCTGTTGTGCTACGCCGACGGCGAACGTCACTACATCATCGCCACTAAAGGCATGGCTGTAGGCGACCAGGTAATGAGCGGCTCGGAAGCGCCGATCAAATCCGGCAACTGCCTGCCAATCCGCAACATTCCGGTTGGTACGATTCTGCATTGCGTTGAAATGCTGCCAGGTAAGGGTGCCCAAATGGCCCGTACCGCCGGCGCCGGCGTGGTGTTGATGGCTCGTGAAGGTACTTACGCTCAAATTCGTTTGCGTTCCGGTGAAGTTCGCCGCGTTCACATCGAATGCCGTGCAACCGTAGGCGAAGTCGGCAATGCCGAGCACAGCCTGCGCAAGATCGGTAAAGCGGGTGCGATGCGTTGGCGTGGTGTTCGTCCTACCGTTCGCGGTGTGGTCATGAACCCGGTTGACCATCCTCACGGTGGTGGTGAAGGCAAGACCGCAGCTGGTCGTCATCCAGTTTCGCCATGGGGCCAACAGACTAAGGGTAAGAAGACACGCAGCAACAAGCGTACTACTTCCATGATCGTCTCGCGCCGTGGCAAGAAATAAGGGGTAACACATGACACGTTCATTGAAAAAAGGGCCGTTCTGCGACGCCCATCTGGTGAAAAAAGTCGAAACCGCGCAAGCAGTCAAAGACAAAAAGCCAATCAAGACTTGGTCCCGTCGCTCGACCATCATGCCGGATTTTATCGGTCTGACGATTGCTGTGCATAACGGCAAACAACACGTCCCGGTATATGTATCCGAGAACATGGTTGGTCACAAGCTCGGCGAATTCGCGCTGACCCGTACGTTCAAGGGTCATGCTGCTGATAAAAAGGCTAAGAAATAAGGTCCGATGATGGAAACTAAAGCTACCCTCCGCGGTGTGCGCCTTTCGGCCCAAAAGGGCCGTCTGGTCGCCGACCTGATTCGCGGCAAAAAAATTGATCACGCGCTTAACATCCTGACTTTCAGTCCTAAGAAAGGTGCAGCTATCATCAAGCGTGTTCTGGAATCCGCAATTGCGAATGCCGAACACAATGACGGTGCTGACATCGACGAGCTGAAAGTCACGACGATATACGTGGAAAAAGGTTCGGTCCTCAAGCGCTTCACAGCGCGTGCTAAAGGCCGTGGCGATCGTATCTCGAAGCAATCCTGTCACATTTACGTGACTGTCGGAAACTAAGGAGTCACGATGGGACAGAAGATTCATCCAACCGGTTTTCGCCTTGCGGTTACACGTAACTGGGGATCCCGCTGGTATGCAGGCAATAGCAATTTTGCCCAAATGCTCGGCGAAGATCTGAAAGTACGCGCTTTCCTCAAGAAAAAACTGAAGAACGCATCGGTCGGCCGCGTTGTTATCGAGCGTCCTGCAAAGAACGCACGCATCACGATTTACAGCTCGCGTCCTGGTGTTGTTATTGGTAAAAAAGGCGAAGACATCGAAGTATTGAAGTCGTCGTTGACCAAGCTGATGGGTGTGCCGGTTCACGTTAATATCGAAGAAATTCGTAAACCTGAAATCGACGCACAACTGATCGCTGATTCGATCGCGCAACAGCTCGAAAAACGCATCATGTTCCGCCGCGCGATGAAACGCGCGATGCAGAACGCAATGCGTCTGGGCGCGCAAGGGATCAAGATCATGTCGTCCGGTCGTCTGAACGGTATCGAAATCGCACGTACCGAATGGTACCGCGAAGGTCGCGTGCCACTTCACACACTGCGCGCTGACATCGACTACGGTTTCGGCGAAGCTGAAACCACATACGGCATTATCGGCATCAAAGTCTGGGTTTACAAGGGCGATCGTCTGGCTAACGGCGAAGCGCCGGTAATCGACGTACCTAGCGACGATGACAAGAAACGCCGTGGTCCACGTCGTGATGATGGCAAACCAGCTGGTCGTCCACGTGCTAAAACTACAACGGCAGGTCCAGGAGCGCCAGCTGCGCGTCCAGTCCGTGCCAAGAAGCCGGATGGCGCTGCTGAAGGTGTTGCTGCTGTTGCTGCGCCGGCTGAGAAAGCAGGAGAATAATCATGCTGCAACCAGCACGCAGAAAATATCGTAAAGAGCAAAAGGGCCGCAACAAAGGCATTTCGCATTCGCGCGGCACTGCCGTGTCGTTCGGCGAATTTGGCTTGAAGGCGATTGGCCGCGGTCGTATCACCGCGCGCCAGATTGAAGCAGCTCGTCGCGCAATGACCCGTCATATCAAACGGGGTGGTCGTATCTGGATTCGCATTTTCCCGGATAAGCCAATTTCGCAAAAGCCTGCTGAAGTCCGGATGGGTAACGGTAAAGGTAATCCCGAGTACTACGTGGCTGAAATCCAGCCAGGTAAGGTGCTGTACGAGATGGATGGCGTCGACGAAGCTCTGGCGCGTGAGGCATTCCGTTTGGCTGCAGCTAAATTGCCGCTTTTGACCACGTTCGTCGTGCGTCAAGTTGGCCAATAATTGGAGTGAATCATGAAAGCATCTGAACTCCGCGACAAAGATCAAGCGGCCTTGACGAAAGAGCTGAACGAGTTGCTGAAGGCGCAGTTTAGCCTTCGCATGCAAATCGCAACTCAGCAATTGAGCAATACGTCGCAATTGAAGAAAGTTCGTCGCGATATAGCACGGGTCAAGACCGTCATCAATTCGAAGGGCGCCCTGTAATGAACGATCAAGTGAAACAAGCGCTCAAGCGCACGCTGGTTGGTAAAGTTGTGTCCGATAAAATGGACAAGACTGTTACCGTCCTGATCGAACGCCACGTCAAGCATCCTCTGTATGGCAAAATCATCGTGCGTACTAACAAGTACCATGCACATGACGAAACCAATCAGGCCAAGGAAGGCGACGTAGTCGAGATCCAAGAAGGACGTCCAATCTCCAAGACCAAAGCTTGGAGCGTGACACGTGTGGTACAAGTGGCACAAGTCCTGTAAGTATTTGTTGCGAGCCAAGCATTTTGATGTAATAATGCTTGGCTTCGCTCTTGTTGGCTTCCGATGAGAGCGATACAGAAAAATAGCACCACCCTGCAGTAAATTTTTGTACTAGCAAGAAGTTTTGGAAGTCGTCCACCTAAGCAGTGCGCTCAGCAGAGTTGCTCTGACAGGACCAAGACTGACCGTAAATCCGCATCGTGCGGCAGCGAGTTAAGTTGGGAAAGAAAATATTATGATTCAAACGGAAAGCCGGCTCGAAGTAGCCGACAACACTGGTGCACGCGAAGTTATGTGTATCAAAGTTCTGGGTGGTTCCAAGCGTCGCTATGCCAGCATTGGTGATGTGATCAAGGTTACCGTCAAAGTGGCAGCGCCACGTGGTCGCGTCAAAAAAGGCGAGATCTATAACGCCGTTGTCGTACGGACCGCTAAAGGTGTTCGTCGTCAAGATGGTTCGTTGGTCAAGTTCGATGGCAATGCAGCAGTGCTGCTGAACGCGAAGCTTGAGCCAATTGGTCCGCGTATTTTTGGACCAGTCACTCGTGAACTGCGCACTGAGCGCTTCATGAAGATTGTGTCGCTCGCGCCTGAAGTGCTGTAAGGAGTCGAGATGGATAAGATTCGGAAAAGCGACGAAGTAATCGTCCTGGCTGGTAAAGACAAGGGCAAGCGCGGTGTTGTAAAGCAACGCGTTGATGCTGAACACGTCATCGTAGAGGGTGTCAACGTTGCTAAAAAAGCGACCAAGCCAAACCCGATGACTGGTGTAACTGGTGGCATCATTGACAAGTTGATGCCAATTCACGTGTCAAATGTTGCGTTGTTCAACGCTGCAACTGGCAAGGCAGATCGCGTTGGTTTTAAAGATGTGGACGGCAAGAAAGTCCGCGTTTTCAAGTCCAGTGGCGAAGTTGTTAAGGTTTAAGAGATCATGGCCCGTCTCCAAGAATTCTATAAAGAAAAAGTCGTTGCTGACTTGACAGCGAAATACGCTTACAAGTCCGTGATGGAAGTGCCGCGCATCCTGAAGATCACCCTGAACATGGGTCTGTCGGAAGCGATTGCGGACAAAAAGATCATTGAACACGCTGTTGGTGATTTGACCAAGATTGCAGGTCAGAAGCCAGTCGTGACCAAGGCACGGAAAGCTATCGCGGGTTTCAAAATCCGTGAAGGCTATCCAATCGGTTGCATGGTTACATTGCGTGGCGCTCATATGTACGAGTTTCTGGATCGCCTGATCACTGTCGCGCTGCCGCGCGTGCGTGACTTCCGTGGCGTCTCCGGTCGTGCATTTGACGGTCGTGGTAACTACAATATCGGCGTGAAAGAGCAGATCATTTTCCCCGAAATTGAGTACGACAAGATTGATGTGTTGCGTGGTATGAATATCAGTATCACGACGACTGCAAAGACCGACGACGAAGCAAAATCGCTTCTCGCCGCATTTAAATTTCCGTTCAGAAACTGAGGTTGCCATGGCAAAACTGGCACTGATTAACCGTGAACAAAAGCGCGCTGACCTGGTAAAGAAATACGCCGGCAAGCGTGCCGAGTTAAAGGCAATCATTGATGACCAATCGAAGTCGGAAGAAGAGCGCTACGAAGCTCGCTTGAAATTGCAAGCGCTGCCACGTAACTCGGCTCCGACCCGTCAACGTAATCGTTGCTCCCTGACTGGTCGTCCACGTGGCACTTTCCGCAAGTTCGGTCTGGGCCGTATTAAGCTCCGTGAAATCGCCATGCGTGGCGAAATTCCGGGTATGACTAAAGCAAGCTGGTAATAGGAGAATATGCAATGAGTATGAGCGATCCTATCGCCGATATGCTGACCCGTATCCGCAATGCGCAAGTAGTTCACAAGACAACCGTGGCAATGCCATCGTCGAAGGTCAAGATTGCGATTGCCAACGTCCTCAAGGACGAGGGTTACATTGAAGATTTCGCTGTCGCAGAAGAAGGCGGCAAAGCGGAACTCAAAATCGGTTTGAAGTATTACGCCGGCCGTCCTGTTATCGAACGTCTTGATCGCGTGTCCCGTCCAGGGCTGCGTATCTATAAGGGCAAAGATGACATCCCTAACGTGATGAACGGCTTAGGTGTGGCAATTATTTCGACACCTGCTGGTGTCATGACGGACCGCAAAGCGCGCGCAACCGGTGTCGGTGGCGAAGTTATTTGCTACGTCGCCTAAGGAGTGCAACATGTCTCGTGTAGGTAAAATGCCGATTGCACTGCCAACTGGCGCGGAAGCGACCATTACAGCAGCGCAGATCACAGTTAAGGGCCCGCTGGGCTCGCTTTCCCAGGCTTTGAATGGCCTGGTAAAAATCGAAAACAACAACGGCACGCTGAATTTCGCTGCCGCTGACGACAGCCGTGAAGCCAATGCGATGTCAGGCACCCTGCGTGCTCTGGTCAACAACATGGTCAATGGCGTTACCAAGGGCTTCGAAAAGAAGCTGAACCTGGTAGGCGTTGGTTTTCGTGCGCAAGCACAAGGTGACAAGTTGAATCTGTCGCTCGGTTTCTCGCATCCGGTGGTTCACCAAATGCCGCAAGGCGTGACCGTGGCAACCCCGACGCAAACCGAGATCCTGATCAAGGGTATCGACAAGCAACGTGTTGGTCAGGTTGCTGCAGAAGTTCGTGCTTACCGCGAACCTGAGCCTTATAAGGGCAAGGGCGTTCGTTACTCGGACGAAGTGGTAATCCTTAAAGAAACCAAGAAGAAGTAATAGGGGTTGACGATGGATAAGAAACAATCACGTCTGCGCCGTTCACGCCAAACGCGTGCCAAGATCGCAGAGTTAAAGGTGAACCGCCTGGCAGTGCATCGTACCAACTTGCACATTTACGCCAGCATCATCGGCCCTGACGCTAAAGTGTTGGCTTCGGCCTCCACACTGGAAGCTGAAGTACGTGCAGAACTGGCCGGCAAGTCCGGTGCAGGCGGCAATACAGCAGCTGCAGTTCTGGTTGGCAAGCGCGTTGCCGAGAAGGCACTGAAAGCTGGAGTTACCGAAGTTGCGTTTGATCGCTCCGGTTTCCGTTACCACGGCCGCGTCAAGGTGCTGGCAGATGCCGCCCGCGAAGCCGGTCTGAAGTTCTAAGGAAGAATCGTCATGGCAAAAATGCAATCGAAAATGCAAAGCGATAAGCCGGATGATGGCATGCGCGAAAAAATGATCGCGGTCAACCGTGTGACCAAAGTGGTCAAGGGTGGTCGTATCATGGGTTTCGCAGCATTGGCTGTTGTTGGTGATGGCGATGGCCGTATCGGCATGGGCAAGGGCAAATCCAAGGAAGTGCCAGTTGCTGTGCAGAAGGCTATGGAAGAAGCCCGTCGCAAGATGATCAAGGTAACGCTCAAGAACGGTACTCTGCAACACGCTATTTCCGGCAAGCACGGCGCGTCATCGGTTTTGATGCTGCCAGCTAAAGACGGTACTGGTGTTATTGCCGGCGGTCCAATGCGCGCAATTTTTGAAGTGCTGGGTGTGACGAACGTTGTGGCCAAGTCCACAGGTTCCACCAATCCGTACAACATGGTTCGTGCTACTTTGAACGGCTTGTCAAAAATGAACACTCCATCGGAAATCGCTGCCAAGCGCGGCAAGTCCGTTGAAGAAATTCTGGGCTAAGGTGATCAAAATGACAAAAACTGTAAAAGTACAATTGATCAAGGGTTTGATCGGCACGCGCGAAACTCATCGTGCGACAGTTCGCGGTCTGGGCCTGCGTCGCGTTAATTCGGTTTCCGAATTGCAAGACACACCAGCTGTGCGCGGCATGATCAATAAAGTGTCCTATCTTGTGAAAGTGGTGTCGTAAGCTTACGCTTGCGAACGGAGCAAATTATGGAATTGAATACTATTCAACCTGCAGATGGCGCCAAGCATTACAAGCGTCGCGTTGGTCGTGGTATCGGCTCGGGCCTGGGTAAGACAGCCGGCCGCGGTCACAAGGGTCAAAAATCGCGTTCGGGCGGTTTCCACAAAGTCGGCTTTGAAGGCGGTCAAATGCCTTTGCAACGTCGTTTGCCAAAACGCGGCTTCAAGTCGATGGCAACCCCGTACAAAGCTGAAGTTCGCTTGTCGGACCTGGAAAACCTGCCTGTAACTGAAGTGGATATCCTGGTGTTGAAGCAAGCTGGCGTGATCGGCGAGCTGGCACGTGTAGTACGCGTCATCCTGTCGGGCGAAGTCACTAAAAAGGTTACGCTCAAAGGTTTGATCGCTACTAAAGGTGCAAAAGCTGCGATTGAAGCTGCCGGCGGATCGGTTGCTTGATTTGTCGTTCTAACTCGTAGCAATGGAGCAATAAGTGGCGACTTCTCCCCAACTTGCAAAGAGTGCTGCGAGCGGCTTCCCATGGGGCCGTCTGTGGTTCTTGCTTGCTGCATTGGTTGTATATCGTATCGGTGCACATATTCCCGTACCGGGAATTGACCCGTCGCAGTTGGCGCAATTGTTTAAGCAGCACCAGGGCGGTATTTTGGGCATGTTCAACATGTTCTCTGGTGGTGCGTTGTCGCGGTTCACCGTGTTCGCGCTGGGGATCATGCCGTATATCTCGGCATCGATCGTGATGCAATTGATGTCGATTGTGTCGCCTCAGCTGGAAGCGTTGAAGAAAGAGGGCGAATCCGGTCGCCGCAAGATTACTCAATACACCCGTTACGGTACGCTGTTGCTAGCGACCTTTCAGGCTCTGGGGATCGCGGTAGCGCTGGAATCACAACCTGGCCTGGTGTTGGATGCCGGCTTGGCCTTCCGCTTCACAACAGTTGTGACGCTGGTGACAGGAACGATGTTTTTGATGTGGTTGGGCGAACAGATTACCGAGCGTGGTCTTGGTAATGGTATCTCGATCATCATTTTTGCGGGTATTGCAGCTGGTTTGCCAAATGCGATCGGCGGTTTGTTCGGTCAGGTAAGCACCGGTTCCATGAGTGCCTTGTCGGCGATTCTGATTTGTTTGATTGCAGCCGGCGTGACATTCCTGGTGGTATTTATCGAACGCGGTCAACGCAAGATTCTGGTGAATTATGCCAAGCGTCAAGTGGGCAACAAGATTTATGGCGGTCAAAGCAGTCATTTGCCGTTGAAGCTGAACATGGCTGGTGTAATTCCACCAATTTTCGCTTCCTCGATCATCCTGTTTCCTGCGACAATCACGAGTTGGTTTACTTCCGGTGATTCAACCAATCCGGTAGTCAACTTCCTGAAGGACATGGCGGCTTCGTTGGCGCCAGGCGAACCGATTCATGCTTTGCTGTATGCGATTGCGATTGTGTTTTTCTGCTTTTTCTACACCGCGTTGGTGTTCAACAGCAAGGAAACAGCTGACAACCTGAAGAAAAGCGGGGCGTTTGTACCAGGAATTCGTCCGGGTGAGCAGACGGCACGTTATATCGACAAGATTTTGATGCGTTTGACTCTGGTTGGCGCGGTCTATATTACGGTTGTGTGCCTGGTTCCGGAATTCTTGATCGCTCGCTGGAAGGTGCCGTTTTATTTTGGTGGTACATCGCTGTTGATTATCGTAGTGGTCACCATGGATTTCATGGCGCAAGTACAGAATTACGTGATGTCGCAGCAATATGATTCGCTGCTGCGCAAGGCTAATTTCAAGGGCGGCGTTTCGACACGCTAAGTGTAGAAATGAACGACCAAAGGAACCAGTAGACCGAATGGCAAAAGACGACGTTATCCAGATGCAAGGCGAGATTCTTGAGAATCTCCCCAATGCAACATTTAGAGTCAAGTTGGAAAACGGACATATCGTCCTCGGTCATATTTCTGGCAAGATGCGCATGAACTATATTCGCATTCTGCCAGGAGATAAGGTGACGGTAGAATTGACACCTTATGATTTAAGCCGGGCACGGATTGTGTTCCGTACCAAGTAACTTTTAGTATAGAAAGAAGACGAAAATGAAAGTGCTCGCATCAGTCAAGCGGATCTGCCGCAACTGTAAGATCATTAAGCGCAAAGGCGTTGTTCGCGTCATTTGTACAGAACCGCGCCATAAACAGCGCCAAGGTTAATTAACGTTATTGATCGAGGAATAACGAATGGCACGTATTGCAGGGGTCAACATCCCCAATCATCAGCACACCGTCATCGGCTTGACAGCCATCTACGGTGTTGGCCGCCCACGCGCACAAGAAATTTGCGACGCAACGGGTATTTTGACTACGAAGAAGATCAAAGATCTCGACGATAACGAGCTGGAAAAGCTGCGCGACGAAATTGCAAAATTCGTCGTCGAAGGTGACCTGCGTCGTGAACTGTCGATGAACATCAAGCGTTTGATGGATCTGGGTTGCTATCGTGGTATGCGTCATCGCAAAGGCTTGCCTTGCCGTGGTCAACGTACTCGCACCAATGCACGTACCCGCAAGGGCCCGCGCAAAGCCGCTCAATCGCTGAAGAAATAATTAGGCTGCCATTTCACCGTGGCAACTGATTGTTTCATTTAGGTAGTCGGATTCAAGGAAATTATTATGGCAAAGTCCCCAAATAACGCCGCAGCAGCACGTGTGCGTAAAAAAGTTAAAAAGAACGTTGCTGAAGGTATCGCGCATATCCACGCGTCTTTCAACAACACCATCATCACGATTACCGATCGTCAAGGTAACGCGTTGTCGTGGGCGACATCTGGTGGCGCTGGCTTTAAAGGCTCCCGCAAGTCGACTCCATTTGCAGCGCAGGTTGCCGCCGAAGCCGCCGGTAAAGTGGCTGTGGAATGTGGCGTCAAGAATCTGGAAGTGCGCATCAAGGGCCCAGGTCCTGGTCGCGAATCCGCGGTTCGCGCTTTGAACAACCTGGGCATCAAGATTACCCAGATTCAAGACGTTACACCAGTGCCGCATAACGGTTGCCGCCCTCCAAAGCGTCGTCGTATCTAAATCTGTACAGATTTCGCTGTTGCCTGGCAATAGCGTATGCAAGTAGCCCGCCAATGACCTTGGCGGGTTTTGTTCTTAAGCCCACCGTCTGATTGAACGCAGATCAGACTAGCGCCGTGTCACTGCAACTTCGGTTGATAGTCGCGACTCGGCGTCATATTTTTAAAAGGAAGCATCGTGGCACGTTATATCGGACCTAAAGCAAAACTTTCCCGCCGTGAAGGTACGGACCTGTTCCTGAAGAGCGCACGCCGCTCGCTGGATTCCAAGTGCAAACTGGATTCCAAGCCAGGTCAACACGGCCGCACATCCGGTGCACGTACCTCCGACTACGGTAACCAATTGCGCGAAAAGCAAAAGGTCAAGCGTATGTACGGCATTCTGGAACGTCAGTTCCGTCGTTATTTCGCTGAAGCCGACCGTCGCAAGGGCAACACCGGTGAAACGCTGTTGCGTTTGCTGGAAGCGCGTCTGGACAACGTTGTTTACCGTATGGGTTTCGGTTCGACCCGTGCTGAAGGCCGTCAATTGGTCTCGCACAAGGCGTTCACCGTCAACGGCAACGTAGTCAACATCGCGTCTTACCAAGTGAAGCCAGGCGACGTTGTTGCCGTTCGTGAAAAAGCCAAGAAGCAAGTACGTATCGTTGAAGCTCTGTCGTTGGCAGAACAAGGCGGCATGCCATCGTGGGTTTCGGTTGATGCGAAGAAAATGGAAGGCACTTTCAAGTCCCTGCCAGACCGCAACGAAATCGCTAACGATGTCAACGAATCGCTGATCGTCGAACTGTACTCGCGTTAATTTTAGTTTTTCCGGCCCTGCCCGCAGTTATTTTTTCCGCAGGCGGGGCTTTTTCATCAGGGTGGCGCCGGCAATCTTCACGATTATCTGCGCCACCCTTAATGCCATCAGCCTTATCGGTGTAACGAGCCGAGGGTATTGAAAAGGACATTTCATGCAAAACAGCTTGTTGAAGCCACGTATTATCGAAGTAGAAGCACTGGGTTCCGGCCACGCTAAAGTCGTGATGGAACCGTTTGAACGTGGCTACGGCCACACCCTTGGCAATGCGCTGCGTCGCGTGCTGCTGTCGTCGATGGTTGGCTACGCGCCGACTGAAGTGACGATCGCCGGTGTGGTGCACGAATACTCGTCGCTCGACGGCGTGCAAGAAGACGTAGTCGATATTCTTCTGAACCTGAAGGGCGTCGTATTCAAATTGCATAACCGTGACGAAGTCACGCTGACTTTGAAAAAAGATGGTGAAGGCGCAGTGCTGGCTTCCGACATCGATCTGCCGCATGACGTCGAACTGGTGAATCCGGAACACGTGATTGCCCACCTGACCGCCGGTGGCGCACTCGACATGCAGATCAAGGTTGAAAAGGGCCGTGGCTACGTGCCGGGCAACGTCCGTCGTTTGACGGAAGATGCCAACAAGACTATCGGCCGCATCATTTTGGATGCATCGTTCTCGCCTGTACGCCGTGTTTCCTACGCTGTTGAATCGGCGCGTGTGGAACAACGTACCGACCTGGACAAGCTGGTCATCAACATTGAAACCAATGGCGTGATCACTCCGGAAGAAGCGATTCGCCAATCGGCACGCGTGCTGGTTGATCAACTGAACGTGTTCGCTGCACTGGAAGGCACCGAAGCTGCTGCTGAAGCCCCATCGCGCGCACCGCAAGTCGATCCTATCCTGTTGCGTCCGGTCGACGACCTGGAGCTGACAGTACGTTCGGCCAACTGCCTCAAAGCAGAAAACATTTACTACATTGGCGATCTGATCCAACGTAGCGAAAATGAACTGCTGAAGACGCCAAACCTGGGCCGCAAGTCCTTGAATGAAATCAAGGAAGTTCTGGCGTCGCGTGGTTTGACCCTGGGTATGAAGCTGGAAAACTGGCCGCCTGCAGGTCTGGAAAAGTAATATTTGTTGTTAGGCCAGGGGTGAGATAGAATCTCGCCCCTGAGCTTGTTTTGCCGCTCTACCTTTGTTGTATTTATTGTTGTACCTAATTTCAACCGGCCCGCGACCCAGGCGACACGCCAAAGTCGATCGAAGAGCTGGATGTAAACTCAAAAACTGAAAGGAATTACCATGCGTCATCGTCACGGTCTTCGTAAGTTAAATCGTACTTCTTCCCACCGCCTCGCCATGTTGCGCAACATGACTGTTTCGCTGCTGCGTCACGAAGCAATCAAGACCACATTGCCAAAGGCAAAAGAGCTGCGTCGCGTGATCGAACCTATCCTGACATTGGGCAAGACCGACACATTGGCAAACAAGCGCCTGGCATTCGCCCGTCTGCGCGACCGCGAAATGGTCTTGAAGCTGTTCGCTGAACTGGGTCCACGTTATGCAAACCGCAACGGCGGCTACCTGCGCATCTTGAAAATGGGTTTCCGCGTTGGCGATAACGCTCCTATGGCTTACATCGAGCTGATGGACCGTCCGGAAATCAGCGACGCTGCTGAAGTGCCGACAGCGGACTAAGCTTAACCAGCCAAGCTGCGTTACAATCAAAAGCCAGGCCTAGCCTGGCTTTTTTGCGTTCCGGGCGCTATTCCCTGGCCTTCTGGCCGTCACTTGGAGGCGCCTGCTGTAAGGATCGTTCTCGGGAATCGACTATGTCAGACGCCTTGCTTATATTCACCAACTTGCCTGACGCGCTCAGCGCGCAGGCTTTGGCGCGGCAACTGGTGGAACGCAAACTGGCCGCCTGTGTCAATATCCTGCCGGCGGTACAGTCGGTGTATCGCTGGCAAGGCGTGGTGGAGCAGGCCAGCGAGGTGACCTTGCTGATCAAGACTGTCGCCAGCCGCTACGCGGAGCTGGAAAGTGCGATCAAGGCGATCCATCCGTATGGATTGCCAGAAATAATTGCTTTACCGATTGCGGCCGGTTTGCCGGCCTATCTTGACTGGATTACTGCAGAAACCCAAAAGGACGTGAATGTTTAAGTCTCTCAAGCAATTGTCTGTGTTGTTTGCCATGCTGTTTGTGTTTTGCCTGGCGCATGCCGACGACGACGATTACCTGGCGCCGGAAGTGGCGTTCAAGTTTTCGGCACGCATGGCCGATGCCAAGACTGCTGAAGTGACCTATGCGATCGCCGATGGTTATTACATGTATCGCGAGCGGTTCCACTTCAAGGCCGAAGGCGCGACGCTGGGCGAAGCGCAGATTCCGGCCGGCACCGTCAAGTTCGACCAGACCTTCAACAAGAATGTCGAGACCTATCATCACAGTGTCATCATCCGCCTGCCGGTCGAAGCGAACGGCAGTTTCACGCTGATTTCCACCGGTCAGGGTTGCGCCGACAAGGGCTTGTGCTACCCGCCTATGGATTCGCGTATCAGCCTCTCTACGGTCGCTGGCAGCACGTCTGGAGGCTTGTTGAGCGCGATGGGTATTGCCAAAGGCGGCGCTGCTGCCGTTGATACGCCGCGAGCCAGGTCTGCGGCTGCCATTAACGCAGCTGCGGTTACTCCTCAGGTGTCAGGAAACGCGATTTTATCCACCCCGGCAGATACAGAAAGCGGCCGTATCGAATCGTCGCTGAAGGGCGGCAAACTGCTGGTGATCATGCCGCTGTTCCTGCTGCTCGGCCTGGGCCTCGCCTTTACTCCCTGTGTTTTGCCGATGGTACCTATCCTGTCGTCGATTATTGTCGGCGAGGGCGCCAAGACTAGCCGCCGTCGAGGTTTCCTGCTCTCCGTGACCTATGCGTTGGGGATGGCATTGGTCTACACCGCGCTTGGCGTAGCCGCCGGGCTGGCGGGCGAAGGGCTGGCTGCCACCCTGCAGAATCCCTGGGTGTTGTCGGCGTTTGCCTTGTTGATGGTGCTGATGTCGTTGTCCATGTTCGGCTTCTATGAATTGCAGTTGCCAGCGGCATTTCAAACCAAATTGACGCAGGCTTCCGGTCAGCAATCGGCCGGCAAGCTGGTCGGCGTGTTTGTCATGGGTGCGATTTCGGCATTGATCGTCGGGCCTTGCGTGGCGGCGCCGTTGGCGGGGGCGCTGGTGTATATCAGCCAGACGCGTGACGTGGTGATTGGCGGCAGCGCGTTGTTCGCAATGGCAGTCGGCATGAGCGTGCCGTTGATATTGGTCGGTATTTCTGCCGGCTCCCTGTTGCCGCGCGCCGGCGTCTGGATGGAATCGGTCAAGCGCTTCTTTGGCGTGCTGATGCTGGCGGTGGCGTTGTGGATGGTGGCGCCGGTTATCCCGGCATTGGCACAGATGCTAGGCTGGGCCGCCTTGGGCATCGGCTATGGCGCATTTCTGCTGTGGGGAAAATCGTCCGCCTGGTTCGCCAGGGCATTCGGCGTGGTATTCATGGTGTGCGGTGCGGTGCAGCTGGTCGGCGGTATCACTGGCGGGCGCGATGTGCTGGCGCCGCTGGCGCACCTGGGGGGAGCGCAGGAAAGCATTCGCACTCAATTCATCAAGGTTAAATCAGTGGCGGAACTGGACGCGGCATTGGCCCAAACCAACGGCAAACCGGCATTGCTGGATTTTTATGCCGACTGGTGCGTGTCCTGCAAGGAAATGGAAAAGCTCACTTTTACCGACCCGCGTATCCAGGCACGCTTTGGTGAAATGATATTGCTGCAAATCGATGTCACCGGCAACAATGCGGACGACAAGGCGATGCTCAAGCGCTTCAATTTATTCGGCCCGCCTGGCATCATATTGTTTGACGGACAGGGGCAGGAAGTGCCGCATGGCCGCGTCATCGGTTATCAGAACGCCGATAAATTCCTGCAGTCGTTATCGGTTCTGGATGCAAAAATAATCGCTAAACCAGCCGCCTGATCTTGCTTCTAACTGCAGCTTATGTCGATAGTCGATAAAATTCTTTAGGCTATGGCCGCGGCAACGCTATAGTTTCAGCTCTATCTATTTTGCAAACCCTGTGCAATTTAAAGGAGACTGAAATGACTTTACGCCTTGGCGATGTCGCCCCCGATTTTGAGCAGGACTCTTCGCTCGGCAAGATCAATTTTCATGATTGGGCCGGCGCTTCCTGGGTGGTGCTGTTTTCGCATCCGGCAGACTTCACGCCGGTCTGCACCACCGAACTTGGTTTGACTTCCAAATTGAAATCGCAGTTTGAACAACGCGGCGTCAAAGTGATTGCGCTGTCTGTGGATCCGGCTGACAGGCATCAGGAGTGGATCAAGGATATCAATGAAACGCAGAATACCGTGGTTGGTTTCCCCATCATCGCGGATGCCGATCGCAAAGTGTCCGAGCTGTATGATCTGATCCATCCGAATGCCAGCGCAACAGCAACCGTGCGCTCGCTGTTCGTGATCGATCCGGCCAAGAAAGTGCGGCTGATCATCACTTATCCTGCCAGCACCGGCCGCAATTTCGACGAAATCCTGCGCGTCATCGATTCCTTGCAGCTGACCGATAATTATTCGGTCGCCACGCCGGGAAATTGGAAGGATGGCGAAGATGTCGTGATCGTTCCTTCGCTGCAGGATGAGGCTGTACTCAAGCAAAAATTTCCCAAGGGTTACAAGGCGATTCGTCCTTATCTGCGCTTGACGCCGCAGCCTAACCGCGACTGATTTTGCTGCCGCATCGAAGTCGGCAGCTCTGAATAAAAAGCCTCGTTTTTTTTATGACGGGGCTTTTGTTTATTGCAAACAGGTGATGCTCAGCGTCGATCCAATGCCTGGCTTTCCAGGTAACGGCGCCGTTGGAAAAATACCAGCATGCCGATCACGATCGCCACCATGCTGCCCATCGCGATCCAGAATCCGGCATTGTTCTTTAGCAGCGGCATCTCGATAAAGTTCATGCCGAAAATCCCGGTAATCAGCGTCAGCGGCATGAACAGCGCAGTGATGACGGTGAGCGTGCGCATGATTTCATTGGTGCGGTGAGCGACTGCGGAAAAATGGATTTGCACCGCTGATTCGATCGATGACTCCAGCCGGCGCGCGTGATTCAACACGCGCGTGATATGTTCCATCACGTCATGGATGCGCACCAGCAGCAGATCCTTGGCGCGGCTGAGTTCGACGCCGTCGTCGATATCGACGAAGTAATCGCGCAATTCTTGTATCGCATCATGCTGTTCTTCGCACAGGTTTTCCAGTTTGCGCAATTCAATCCGCGCATCCAGCAGCGCCATCCAATCCTTGAACGGCCGGCGCGGATCGAGCAGCGTATGCTGCCAGCGATCCAGCTGCGTCGTCAGCGGCTGGCGCAGATCCAGATATTGATCGACCATGGCGTTGATCAGGCGCAGCAACAGATCTTCCGGCGATGTTGGCGGACGCGTCGAGTGCGGCGTTTTTTCCGGTTTGTTGCAAAGATCGAGCAGGCGCGTGCGCGCGGCCTCGATGGTGCGGCTGTAGCGTTCGTGGACCGTGACCAGCGCATGGTCCATGATCAGGAAAGTCACCGGTTGCGTCGCCAGCTTGCTCAACGCGGCGGGGATCCGGCGCTTGCTGCCTTCGCTTTCGGGGGCAGCTATTGGTGGCGCCGCACTTTTGTCGGCGGTATCTGGTGTGCCGTTTTCAGTTGGATGAGAATTGCCGTTTCCATTACCGCCGCTCGCGCCGTTCAGCATCAGCTTGCGAAATACCACCATGCCGTAATCCTGAGTCGAATCGAAATACGAGGGATGATTCGGATTCTGCGTATCCGTCATGTGCGGATCGTAGATCTGGACGCCGGTAGCGCGGGCAATGGCGTTGCGCCAGGCTTCCGGATCGGCGCTTACTTCTTCGTGGGTGGCGTCGATCCACAGGAAACCTTTGACCGGTACGGTGTCTGGGATTTCCTTGCTTTCGCTAACCTGATTGTCACTGATGAGAAAGATGTCCATGCATTGTCGATAAGCGTTTAAATATAAACCAGAGGCCTATCATCGAGACCAGTGATACGATGATGACGGCGCCCTGCATCAGCGGTGATAAGAATACCGCGCCAAACCAGATTTTGCCGATCACCACGCCGGCGCTGGTTGCCGCCAGCCGTAATGCTTCCAGCGCGATATAGTGCGGCCGCATCTCCATCAGGCCGCCGATAATCCACAGTGCGGCGACCAGCCAGCCGGCGTAAGCCAGACCCTCCAGCCAAGGCATGCTGACCTGGGCCGCCAGGAAATGGGTGGTGATCAGCAACACGATGGCGAATTGCAGCAAGCAATAGACCTGAGCGGCGCGGCTTAGTTGCGGATGATACAGCGGCCGGGCGATATCGAAAGGCGCGCTCGGCCATTTTGCAGCAACATCGGCGGGACGCCAGCCCGGCGCGGCAAGCCAGACCCGCAATTTGTCACCGAAGCGCCGCGCGTGCCAGGCATCCAGCCAGAGCACTTTATACACTTCGAAATTAGCCCAGATCGGATTCCAGCTGCGCAAGGGACTGCGGGTGCCATAGACTACCGGGTCCTGGTCGCGCTCTTCGATGAAGCTGCCGAACAGGCGGTCCCACAGAATCAGGATGCCGCCGTAATTCTTATCCAGATAGATATCGTTGACGCCGTGATGCACGCGATGATTCGACGGCGTGACGAACACCCGGTCCAGCCACCCCAATTTACCGATCTGCTGGGTGTGCACCCAGAATTGATAGAGCAGATCGATCAGCGCCAGCGCGGCGAATACTTCCACCGGATAACCAAGCACCGCCATCGGCACATAAAAAATCCAGCCCAGAATCGGGCCGCTGCTGGTCTGCCGCAAAGCGGTGGACAGATTGTAGTCTTCGCTTTGATGGTGCACCACGTGGGCTGCCCACAAGATATTGACCTCATGGCCGCAGCGATGCAGCCAGTAATAGCAAAAATCGTAGAGCAGCAGGCCGGACAGCCATACCCAGATGCTGTCGGCAGCCAGCTTATACAGCCCGATGTGATTCACGAGCCAAGCGTAGATGCCGATCCGCAGCACTTGCAAGAAGACGCCCGAGACCTGGCTCAGGACGCCCAGGCTGATGCTATTGATCGCGTCGTTGAGGCGATAGGTATTGCGTCGTCGCAGCAGGCCGACGATCAGCTCGATGAATATCAATAAAAAGAAAACTGGCGTCGCCAGGGTGATCACCTTCTCTTGCATATTTGTCTCCTGTCGCCTGGCGGCGATCGATGTTGTAGCTTTGCATGGTAACTGAAAGCCTGGGCGGAACAGGAGGGAGTGCTTGGATTAGAGAATAGGGTCTAGTGGCGTGTTTCGCAAATGATGAAAACCTCATAAGCGTTGCTTTTTGCGCCTAGCATGGCGCAAAAAATCGGTACTTCTGTGGTCAAGTAATGGGAAAGGTACTGCCTGCAACACCTTTCCTATTTGCGGTCATCGGCGCGTATGACTTGGGCTTGCCTAGCCTTTTTTTAAGTGACGAGCGATATCCAGCGCAAAATAAGTCAGCACGCCGTCTGCTCCGGCACGCTTGAACGCCATCATGGCTTCCATCATGGTCTTGTCGTGTTCGAGCCAGCCATTTTGCGCGGCGGCCATGATCATCGCGTATTCACCGCTGACCTGATAGGCAAAGGTCGGCACTTTGAATTCATCTTTCACGCGGCGCACGATATCTAGATAAGGCATGCCGGGTTTGACCATCACCATGTCGGCGCCCTCGGCCAGATCCAGCGCGACTTCATGCAAAGCCTCGTTGCTGTTGGCGGGGTCCATCTGGTAGGTGTTCTTATTGCTCTTGCCAAGCGTTGCGGAAGAGCCGACGGCATCGCGGAAGGGGCCGTAAAATGCCGAGGCATACTTGGCGGAATAAGCCATGATCCGGGTGTGAATGTGATGATGCGCTTCCAGTGCATTGCGAATCGCGCCGATACGGCCATCCATCATGTCGGACGGCGCCACGATATCCACTCCGGCGTCGGCCTGAACCAGCGCCTGCTTGACCAGGATGGTGCAGGTTTCGTCATTCAGTACGTAACCGTCCGGGCTCAGCACGCCATCCTGGCCGTGGCTGGTGTAGGGATCCAGGGCAACATCGGTCAGGATGCCGAGTTCGGGAAAACGCTGTTTCAGCTCGCGTACCGCACGCGGGATCAATCCATCCGGATTGGTGGCTTCGATGCCGTCCGGGGTTTTCAGCGACGGATTGATGACGGGAAATAAAGCGATGACCGGGATTCCCAAAGCCACACATTCTTCCGCCACATTCAACAGCAAATCAATGGACAGGCGTTCAACCCCTGGCATTGACTTGATTTTCTCGCGCTGATTTTTGCCATCCAGAATAAATACCGGATAAATCAGATCGGCGGCAGTGATGGTGTTTTCCCGCATCATTGCACGCGAAAATGCATCTTTGCGCATACGGCGCATGCGGATGGCTGGGAATTGGGCAGTTTTCTGAGAATGTGGCATGTCGGTTTCCGAGATATCGGGTGGGTGGGCAGTGAGTTAGCGTAGTGCTTCGCTAATATTTTCGCTGAAAATAAAAAAAGTCGTGAACTTTTTCTGGCCAGTCCTTCTCCTAGCAATAGGTGCATCATTCGCCTCCCGCTTCCCTCCCTGAGCGGGGCCGTATCGCTTTTAGTGATAAGGCATTCTGCCCTGGAGATATTCCCCTTTCTCCAGGGCTTTTTTACGTCTTGCTTATTCTTCGCTGTCCGGCTTTGCCGCAGATTCCGCATCAGTCTCGTCATCGGCCGCAGTTGTCAGGCCGGCCAATTCCAGGATGCGGTCGTTGGCTTCTTCCAGCCCGCTACGATTCAACGCTGAAAATAATTGCGCGGTGAACGGCAACGTCTGGTTATTTTCATCGACATAACTTGCCAAAAATGTACGGGCCTGGCGCAGCGCATTGGTAGCATCGTTGCGGTTGAGCTTGTCGGATTTGCTCAAGATGCAATGAATCGGCTTGCCGGTAGGCGCAAACCATTCCACCATTTGCACATCCAGTTCGGTGAACGGGCGGCGCGAGTCGACAATCAGCACCAGCGCCGCCAGCTGCTGGCGGCGGCGTACGTAATCGCCGAGCAATTGCTGCCAGTGCAATTTAGCCGAACCGGACACTTCCGCATAGCCGTAGCCGGGCAGGTCGACCAGCAAGGCCCGGATTTCGTCGATCTTGGTTTCATCCTTGCGATGCTGCGCAACGTGGGCGCCGCCTATGGAAAAATAATTGATATGCTGGGTGCGGCCGGGTGTTTTAGACGCAAAAGCCAGCTTCTTCTGATTGCACAAAAGATTGATGGCGGTCGATTTGCCGGCGTTGGAACGACCGGCGAACGCTATCTCGGGGACTTGCAAAGTTGGCAAGTCTCGAAGATGATTGACCGTAGTAAAGAAGCGGGCTTGCCAGAGTAGGGACATGGGTGAGCAGAAAATGCGGTAAGGGGAGGCAAAAATGCCGGAAAGCTATTGTACAATAAGGGGTTATGTACTGCTGTTCCGCTTAGCTTTGCCTTATACGCTATCGATAGCCTTTGGGAGCCAGGCCATCAATTGCTGTGGCTGTGCCGGTCAGCTTCGTCGCCACCGAATTCTAAAATCAAGTCTCAGGGTGTTTGAATGAACCGTGCGTTTTTTCCAGTAGTGACATCTTTCTTCGTTGCAGTGCTTGCGCTTTCCTCCGTTGCCCATGCAGCGGATGCGCCAAAAGCCGGGCCTGCCAAAGCGGATCCAGCCAAGGGCGAAGCACTGTATACCAACGGCGACGCGGCGCGCAACATTACCGCCTGTGTTTCCTGCCACGGCACGGCCGGCGCTTCGACCATCAGCGTCAACCCGAAACTGGGCGGCCAGCACGCCGCATATATCCACAAGCAATTGACGAATTTCCAAGGCGCCGACCGGAATAATCCAATCATGTCGCCGCTGGCCAAGGTGTTGACCGACGATGAAATGAAAAACATCGCCGCCTATCTGGAAGCGCAAGCGGTCAAGCCGGGCGCCGCCAAGAACAAGGACACGCTGGAGCTGGGTAAAAAAATCTATCGCGGCGGCATCGCCGAAAAGAACATTCCGGCCTGCGCCGGTTGCCATAGCCCGAACGGCGCCGGCATTCCGGCCCTGTTCCCGCGCATTGGCGGCCAGCATCAGGATTACACCGTGACCGAGTTGAATAATTTCCGCGACCGCATTCGCAAGAATAGTCCGCAGATGGCGACAATTGCGCGGGACATGTCGGATGATGAAATCAAGGCTGTCGCCGATTACATCGCTGGATTGAGATAACAATAATAATAATTCGCGAATTCAGGGGTGGCCTAGGCCACCCCTTTTTCTTTTGAAAAAGATAAATTGTCTATGAGCACAAGTAAGCACGAAATCAAGGATAACGAGATTACTACGGCAGGAATACAGCTGAAGACCAGCCGGCGCTGGCTGGCCGACGCGGTTGAATTGGTGTCGTCCATGCGGTTTGCCATCAGCTTGCTGACGATTATCGCTATCGCCTCGGTGATCGGCACGGTGCTCAAGCAAAACGAGCCGATGCCGAACTACGTCAATCAATTCGGCCCGTTCTGGTTTGAAGTTTTCAGCAAGCTGGGTTTGTACGCGGTGTATTCTTCCTGGTGGTTTCTGCTCATCATGACCTTCCTGGTGATCTCGACCTCCTTGTGCATCGCGCGTAACGCGCCGAAGATGCTGAAAGACGTGCGCAGCTGGCGCGAACATGTGCGCGAGCAATCGCTGCGCAATTTTCATCATAAGGCGGAGTGGACTTCGGCTACGGCGCCCGCCGTGCTGACTCAGCAACTGGTAGCGCGGATAGCCGCCAAGGGCTACAAGACCAAGCTGGTGGCGAAAGACAATGCGACCCTGATCAGCGCCAAGCAAGGCGCCGCCAATAAATGGGGTTATATCTTTGCCCACAGCGCAATCGTGATCATCTGCATCGGCGGCTTGCTGGACTCGGACTTGCCGATACGCGCGCAGCAATGGCTGTATGGCAAAACGCCGTTCAACGGCAACGGCATCATCGCCGAAATCCCGCAGGAGCATCGCTTGGGGCTGGGTAATCCTACCTTCCGCGGCAACACCCTGATTCCGGAAGGTTCGGCCAGCAGCACCGCCATCATTCCGCAAAAAGACGGCGTGATGATTCAGGATTTGCCGTTCACGATCCAGCTGAAAAAATTCATTATCGATTTCTATAGCACTGGCATGCCCAAGCTGTTCGCCAGCGAGGTCGTGATCAGAGACAATGCTGACGGCCATACTTTCCCGGCCACCATCAAAGTCAACCAGCCCCTGATCTACAAGGGCATCGCGGTCTATCAATCGAGTTTTGAGGATGGCGGCAGCAAGCTCAAGCTGACCGCCTATCCGATGGCCGGCGCCGGCGAAACCAGCTTCCCGGTGACTGGCGAAGTCAACGGTGCGACGCCCTTGGCCAACCCGGCGTTAGCCGGTAACGGTAATACCGACTATACGATTGAATGGTCTGGTTTCCGCCCGTTTAACGTGGAAAATATGGCTCAGTCGGGCGACGATTTGCGTGCCGTGACCAAATCCAAGAGCATCAACCAGCGTTTGAGCGATGATTTGAGCAGCCACCTTGGCAATGCGGCGAAAAGCGCCAGCAAGAAGGATTTGAAAAATGTCGGCCCTAGCGTGCAATACAAATTGCGCGACAAGACCGGCCAGGCACGCGAATTCAGCAATTACATGCAATCGATCAAGGTCGATGACGCCTATGTATTCCTGGCTGGGGTGCGCGACGCGCCGGACGAGCCGTTCCGCTATTTGCGCATTCCCGCCGATGACAATGACTCGGTGCAAGAGTGGATGCGCATGCGGGCCGCACTGATGAATCCGGAATTGCGCGCGGCAGCGGCACATCGTTATGCGCAGCGTGCGATTCCTGAAAGCCGTGAGGGCATTGAGACACTGCGTGTCCAGCTGGAGCAATCGGCCTCACGCGGCTTGTCCTTGTTCGCCGGCGACGGCAAGCAAGCAGGTGGGGCTGGATACATGGCTATTTCCAAATTCCTGGAACAAGTGCCGCCGCAGGAGCAGGAAAAGGCGGCAGACATTTTCATGAAGATCCTCAACGGCAGCATGTGGGATCTATGGCAAGTTGCACGTGAAAAAGATGGATTGAAAGAACTGCAGGCGGACGACAAGCGCGCCCGCTTCTTGCAATTGAGCACCAATGCGCTGTCTGACGCAAGCTTCTATAATGCGCCTGTATATCTGCAAATGACCGGTTTTGACGAGATCAAGGCATCGGTGTTCCAGGTCACCCGCTCGCCAGGCAAAAAAGTGGTGTATCTGGGCTGCCTGCTGTTGGTGCTGGGCGTGTTCTCGATGCTGTATGTGCGTGAACGCAGGTTGTGGGTGTGGATTCGTCCGGACCAGAATGCGGCAGGGCAGTCGTATGCATTGATGGCGATGAGTTCGCAGCGCAAGACGCTGGATTTTGAAAAAGAATTCGAAGTGTTGAAAACACAATTAAAGCAGTCGGAAGCATAGGCTGTTGGCCCCGCAGAGGTGCGGGGCAAGGCAGGCAAGATAAGCGTTCCGTTGCGCCTTCGGCGCAGTAGCGGAACGATATGGAGAAAATGATGGACCTGACACAAACGTATACCCCGCCCGGCAGCTTTATCAAGCGCCTGTCCGTGATCGATTGGCTGTTTGCCGTCGCGCTGGTGGCAGCTTCACTGTTCGCCCTGAATCGCTACGGTAGCCATATGGACTACTACGAAAAAGGCGTGCTGCTGCTGGCCGCTCCGACATTTTCCTGGCTCGGCTGGCACTGGAAATCGGTGCGCTGGCTGATGGCTTTGCTGGCGGTGCTGTCGTTGTCGGCCATCGCCATGTATGGCGGCGTGCTGGACATGGCCAACCAGAAGTTTTTCCTGAAATACATGCTCTCCAGCCAGTCAGCGATTCTGTGGATGAGCACGCTGTTTTTTCTGTCGACCATGTTCTTCTGGGGCGGCTTGATCACGCGCTCCGATTTTGGCGCATCGATAGGTTCCAAGCTGTGCTGGGCTGCGGTGGTGATGGGTTTCACCGGCATGCTGGTGCGCTGGTATGAGTCCTACCTGATCGGCGCCGATATCGGTCATATCCCGATTTCCAATCTGTATGAAGTGTTTATTCTGTTCAGCCTGATTACCGCCCTGTTTTACCTGTACTACGAACATCACTACCGTACCCGTCAGCTCGGCGCTTTCGTGTTGCTGGTGATTTCCGCCGCCGTCGGCTTCCTGCTGTGGTACATGGTGTCGCGCGACGCCGCAGAGATCCAGCCGCTGGTGCCGGCGCTGCAAAGCTGGTGGATGAAGATCCATGTGCCGGCCAATTTCATCGGTTACGGCACGTTTGCCCTGTCGGCGATGGTGGCGCTGGCGTATCTGTTGAAATCGCATGGCCACCTGGTTGATCGCCTGCCGACGCTGGAAGTGCTGGACGATGTGATGTACAAGGCAATTGCGGTTGGCTTCACCTTCTTCACCATCGCCACCATTCTCGGCGCGCTGTGGGCTGCCGAAGCCTGGGGCGGCTACTGGTCGTGGGATCCGAAGGAAACCTGGGCGCTGATCGTCTGGCTCAATTACGCAGCGTGGCTGCACATGCGTCTGATGAAAGGTTTGCGCGGCCAGGTTGCGGCATGGTGGGCGCTGATCGGTTTGCTGGTGACGACTTTTGCCTTCCTTGGCGTGAACATGTTCCTTTCCGGCCTGCACTCGTATGGGGAGCTGTGATCCGATGGCAAAACCGGAAACTTCGCCTGTAGATTTGGTTATTTTTGATTGCGATGGCACGCTGGTTGACAGCGAAACCGTCGCCACCGATGTGCTGGTGGCCTATCTGGCCGAGTTAGGCACGCAGCTGTCGGCCGAGGTCGCTCTGGCCCGCTTCAAAGGCGGCAGGATGGCGGATTGCGTGATCGAGCTCGAACAAATGCGCGGCAAGCCCTTGCCGGCAGATTTCACCAAAGTGCTGCGCGAGCGGATTGCACTGGCCTTGCATCAGTGTTTGCAACCGATCGAAGGCGCTCTTGAACTGGTTAAATCGCTCAAAGTGCCGTTTTGCATGGCCTCCAACGGGCCTTTAAAGCAGATCGAATTGTCACTCGGCGTGACCGGCTTGCTGCCGTATTTCGAAGGCCGCATCTTTAGCGCCTACGAGATCGGCTCCTGGAAGCCGGCGCCGGATCTGTTTTTGCACGCCGCCGCGCAAATGGGCTTCGAACCTTGCCGCTGCGCGGTGGTTGAAGATAGCCTGCCTGGGGTGCAAGCAGGCGTGGCGGCCGGCATGCAGGTGTTCGCATTGCAGCCAGAGCAAGTCGAAACGAAACTGCCGAAGCAGGCCACCGTGATTTCCCGTTTGGCGGAATTGCACGAACATATCAATATCGCCGCCGGATAAGTCAATTCGGCCGATTTTGTTTTCGCTCCTGTAAGGAATCGTCAACTCGCTTGACTAAGCTTGATCAACCTAACCGGAGATGCACATGCCGCTCTATCGTCGCCCCAACGGAATCGATCTGCCGTTTCCCTCTGAAATTACGCCACGCGAAGTATTTGAATCGCGCCGCAGCTTTATGCGGCAAATTGCCGTGGGGGCGGCAGGCGCGGGTGGCTTGCTGGAGCTGTCGACGAGTGATGCCTGGGCCCAGGCCAGCGGCGCCCAGAAACTGGCCGCCAAGGCCAATCCGGCCTATGTCGTGATGGACAAGGCCACCCCCTACAAAGACGCCACCACCTACAACAATTTCTACGAGTTCGGCACCGAGAAATCCTATCCTGCCGAAAATGCCGGCAGCCTCAAAACGCGGCCCTGGACGGTAGCGATTGAAGGCGAAGTCAAGAAACCGATGACCCTGGATATCGACAGCTTGCTGAAGCTGGCGCCTCTGGAAGAGCGTATCTACCGCCTGCGTTGTGTCGAGGGCTGGTCAATGGTGATTCCGTGGATCGGCTATTCCTTGTCTGCGCTGATCAAGAAAGTGGAACCGACCGGCAGCGCCAAGTACCTTGAATTCACGACCCTGGCCGATAACCGCCAGATGCCGGGTTTGCGTGCTCCGGTGCTGGAATGGCCGTATGTCGAAGGCTTGCGCATGGATGAAGCCATGCATCCGCTGGCCCTGCTGAGCGTGGGCATGTATGGCCAGGTGTTGCCGAATCAAAGCGGAGCACCGGTGCGCATGGTGCTGCCTTGGAAATATGGGTTTAAGTCCGCCAAGTCGATTGTCAAAATTCGTTTCCTCAAAGATCAGCCGCAAACGGCATGGAATATCGCAGCAGCACGCGAGTACGGTTTTTATTCCAATGTGAATCCGGATGTCGATCATCCGCGCTGGTCGCAAGCGACCGAGCGCCGCATCGGCGAAGACGGCTTCTTCACCAAGAAGCGCAAGACCTTGATGTTCAACGGCTACAACGAGGTTGCCTCGTTGTATGCAGGCATGGACTTGAAAAAGTATTTCTAGAATCTGGAGCGCCCGGCATGTTTAATCCAACGCCCAAGCAATTCAAGTTCCTTAAAATCATTCTGTTTGTACTGGCATTGGTGCCGGCTGCACGGCTGCTGCTGTTCGGATTTACCGATCGCCTGGGTGCCAACCCTATCGAATTCATCACGCGCAGTAGCGGCGACTGGACTCTTTATTTTCTCTGCATTACTTTGGCGGTAACGCCGTTGCGGCGCGTCAGCAACTGGAACTGGCTCATCAAATTGCGGCGCATGCTGGGTTTGTTCGCCTTCTTTTACGCCAGCCTGCATTTCACGACATTCCTCTGGTTCGATCATTTCTTCGATATAAGCGAGATGCTCAAGGATGTCGTCAAACGCCCTTTCATCACAGTCGGCTTCATCGCTTTCGTCTTGCTGTTGCCGTTGGCGCTGACCAGCACCAACGGCATGATCCGCCGCCTGGGCGGCAAGCGCTGGCAATGGCTGCATCGCAGCTTGTATCTGATTGCGATGCTGGGAATCTTGCATTTCTGGTGGATGCGCGCCGGCAAGCATAATTTTGAAAAGCCGATTCTGTTTGGAGCGATCGTCGCTGCGCTATTGCTGGTGCGAGTCTGGTTTGCCTGGTGCAATCGCGGCGATGGCGCTGCCAAATCGCGTGCTGCCGTTCAGAAGCGCCAGGTAACTCCGACCCCAACCTGACGATGGGTCTGGGCCGCGCAAGGGCCGCAGCCGATACCGAATTTCAGCCCCAGGTCGAGGTCGAGATTCGGCGTCGGCGAATAGACGGTGCCGGTCAGGATGTAGCCGGGATTGCTGCTCGAGTGCATGTCGCCGCTGGTATCACTGGCGCGTTCGGTATTATTCAGGATGCCGCCGTCCAGGACCAGGCTCCACTTGGGATTAAGCTCGTACAAGGCATAGGCCGATAAACGCCACTGCACGGTGCGGTTGGCTTGCTGATCGCTAGCCAGGCGATACCGGTTGTAATACGCGGCCAGGTTGCCGCTGAAAGCCCAGTCGCCGCTTTGATAGCTGCTGATCAGTGTCAGCGACATGCTGGCGGTGCCATGTCCCAGGCCGCGGTTGGGATCTCCGCTCGGAAACGTTATCTCAGGTTTCACGCCGAGGCTAAAGTCATTGTGTTCCAGCAGCCGCCACTTCACCCCCAATGCAATATCGTTGATGCCCGACGGCTGCGACAGCGTTGCCGGCGGATTGACATAGATATCGAGATTTTTCAGCAAACCGTAGCTGTAGGTAAAGTTGGCGACATGCGTGTGCACGTCGTTCTGGCGCAGCCAGTCGGTGTTCAGTTCAAGCTGATGGTTGCCTTTGTCCTGAGTGCTCGTATCATCGGTCACCAGTGGATGGTTGGCATGCGCCGCCTGGATCAGTAAACAGGAAAATACGGCAGTGGGCAAGAGCCGTCGCATGGTCTTCCTGTTCATCTTTAGCTCAAGGCGATATGAGCGATTCCAGAGCGAAGAGATCAGCCGGATTCTCGCGCTGCCGGATCAGATGCACCTGCGCACCGTCCACCATCACTTCGGCCGCGCGGCCGCGCGTGTTGTAATTGGAAGACATCGTCATGCCGTAAGCGCCGGCCGACATCAGCGCCAGCAAATCGCCGGCTTCGACCGCCAGCGAACGGGAACGCGCCAGCCAGTCGCCTGATTCGCATACCGGGCCGACCACGTCATAGGTTTGCGCGGCTGTGCTGCGCTGGTTGACGGTCTTCACCTCATGCCAGGCTTCATACAATGCCGGCCGCATCAAGTCATTCATGGCGGCATCGACCACCGCAAAATTCTTGGCTTCCGAATGCTTCAGATACTGAATCTCGGTCAACAGAACGCCGGCATTGCCGACAATCGAACGGCCGGGTTCAAACATCACCTTGATCGGTACGCCCTGATATTTTTCCTGGCGCCAGGCATTGATGCGGGCAAACAAGCGGCCCAGGTAGTCGCCAATCGCGACCGGCTGCTCATCGTCATAAGTAATGCCGATGCCGCCGCCGATATCCAGGTGGTGCAACTCGATGCCTTCGCTGGCCAGCTGGTCGACCAGCTCAATCAGCTTGTCCAATGCTTCCAGCATGGGCGCGTCATCCAGCAGCTGCGAACCGATATGGCAATCGATCCCGGCTACATCGATATGCGGCAGCGCGGCAGCGGTACGGTAGCAAGACAGCGCTTCGTCATAAGCCACGCCGAATTTGTTTTCCTTGAGGCCGGTCGAGATGTAAGGATGGGTCTTGGCGTCGACGTTGGGATTGACGCGCAACGAGATGGCCGCGCGTTTGCCCATGCTGCCGGCAACGTCATTCAGGCGATGCAGTTCCGGAATCGATTCAACGTTGAAGCAAAGAATGTCGTGCGACAAGGCCAGGCGCATTTCCTCGCGCGATTTGCCGACGCCGGAAAAAATTACTTTGGCGGGATCGCCGCCGGCGGCGATTACACGTAATAATTCGCCACCCGAGACGATATCGAAACCGGAGCCAAGCTGGTTCAGCAATTGCAGCACCGCCAGATTGGAGTTGGATTTGACCGAATAACAGATCAGCGTGCCATCCGGCTCAGGGCTGTGTTGTTTGCAGGCATTGGCGTAAGCTGAAAAATTGGCGACCAATGCGGCTTTGGAATAGACGTAAGTAGGGCTGCCGAATTGTTGCGAAATAGCGGTTAACGCGACGTTTTCAGCGTGCAGGACGCCATTCTTGTATGAAAAATACGACATAGGGGCAGCTTATTTGGTAGCGGGTGTTGTTGGAATGTCTACGGTTGCCGGCTGTGCCGGAGCAGCGGCGCCATCAGGTGTCGCCGGAGCAACATTTGGCTTGGCCGGCGCCGGCGCGGTTCTGACGATAGGCGGCGGTAGCTTGGCCGGCATGAACAGCGGGCCTTTTTGGCCGCATGCCGCCAGGCTGAGCGTGACCGGGATCATGGCAATACGCGACAAATCAAAAATGGGCTTCACGGATTAGAATCACAGTTTAACGAAACGGATTGGAGTGTAGCATGACGGAATCAGAATTCCTGGCCGCAGCGGAAGCTGCGCTGGGCAAGATCGAGGCGGCGTTGGAGCAGGCAGCGGAGAGCACCGATCTGGACGTAGAGTGCAAGCGTAGCGGCAATGTGCTGGAAATCGAGTTTATCGACAACGGCAGCAAGATTATCGTCAACAGCCAGGCGCCGATGCAGGAATTGTGGATTGCCGCCAAATCCGGCGGTTTCCACTACAAACAAAAGGGCGGTATCTGGCTCAATACGCGTGACGGTTCAGAGTTTTTTACGGCATTGGCGGCGATGGTCAGCGCCCAGGGTGGCGTACCTGTAACGTTGTAAATTGTTTTGATACGCTTGCTTACCGACTGCATATCGGCTGGATCATGGGCTTGTTTTCAATGTTCGCAAGAACGGTATCAAGGAGAGTTGTTCAACGCTTCTCAACTATCGATAGCCACCAATGAACATAATAATCAGGGGTTCGGAAGACACAAGTGATTGGCGTGACGGCTCGGCTAACGGCGAGGCAATCGGCTATCGACTTCGTTTGAGGTTGAGTCTGAGTCTGAGTTTGATACAGAGCCTTTTCCTGACAAGCGTATTCCTATCCGCAATCGAACCGGCAGCGGCCGTCAACACTCCCGCTGTTGTCGGCGCGGCTACCCTGAACAATCCGACGAGCGGTGGCGCCACCGAAGCGCCCAGGCACTGGGCAGCGGATACCAGCAACGGCTGTAAGATCTGGAGCCCGGAACCGATTGCCAATGACATTACAGTGCGTTGGAGCGGGCGCTGCGACAAGGATCTGGCGCAAGGCCCGGGAACGGTGCGCTGGTTGAGCAACAACAAGCAGGTAGCAGAACTGACCGGCAACATGGAGCAGGGAAAAATACGCGGCCACACCACCGGCGTCGAGGAACCGGGCAATCGCTTTGACGGCATGTTTATCGACTCCCTGCCGGAAGGCGAGGGCAAGGCCAGCTTTGCCGACGGCTCGACCTATAGCGGCGAGTGGCATCGCGGCCGCCAGCTGGGCTATGGGATCATGACGTTTCCCCCTGCCCATCCGCAATATCAAGAGATGCTGAACGAAGGCAAAGGCAGGAAGGCCGAGAACGGCGTTTATGTGCTGCGCGGCTGGTGGGAGGGCAAAACCTTCGTGATTCCGTGCGATAGCGAAGAAGAATGTGAAAAGGCCGTGGTAGCGTTGACGCAGCGCGAGCAAGCCGCCGCCGCGATGCCCGCCCCAGCAGCTGCAACGCCAGCACCGGAGTTGCCGGCTCCGAAACCGGCAACCACACTGCCACCTGAATTGCCTGTTCTGGAGCCGGCAGTCCCTGACGCCAAGCCTGCTGTGGAACCGGAGGCTGCGCTACCTGTTACCTCGGATGCGGGATTCGGCACACTACTTACTAAAAACGGATTTAGCTGATGAAGCATGCACCACATATTTATGCAACAACCGAACCAAGCGACTCAAAGGGCTTACTAGCATCAAGCGCATACCGGCAACCATGGCTGCCGGGATTGCTTTGCGTGATTCTTTTATTCTGGCTGACGCCAGCCGCGCATGGCCAGATGCGTGCCGATTTACCCGGCGCCAAGGCGGCTGCGGCAGCACCGAAAAACCTGCTGGCAGAAGCGGCGCGCGGCGTCGGCGTCAAGCAGTGCCAGCCGGCTATTACGCGTTTGTCGGCGCTGGCCATCAATGGCACCGGCGCCCACGATGTGCTGGTGGATTGGGATCGCGCCCATCCTGATCGCGGACCGTTCTTTTCGCTCACAGGGATCGAATATGCCGGCGCCTCGGCGGCGGTATCCATTACCGCTGTGCCTCAGGATGGCGGCGCGTGTTCGGTTGCCGCCGAGCGTATCTCCATCGCACCGTATTCATGCAAGAGCATTGCCGATACCGAATTGAAAGGATATAGCGCTACGCCTTTGCTGCCGACCTTCACGGTATATGTATCGCCTGCCGAGCCGGGCGGCTCGGTCTCGCTGGTGGATTCACCGCCGGGTTGCCTGATCATCCGGCGCTATGTGCAGTACAACTGGACCGAGCAGACAAAAATGGCGGCGCCGGCGCGCAAATGAAGCGCAAATGAAATACACCGTGTATCCCCCTTACTTTAGATTTGAATCCAAGACATGACTTCTTCAATCGGCGCTTTGCGTATCGGCATCACCATCGGTTTGCATCAGGAAAACGAATCGCTATGGAATAACGGCATCAAGCAAAACGCCGTGTACCTGGCCGAGACGTTAAAACAATGTCCGAGCGTGGGTTCGATGCATCTGGTGAATACCACCGCAATCGCCATCACCGCGGCACTGCCATGGGATCAGACACGTTGGCCGACGGTGACCTTCGAGCAAGCCAAGGACAACCTGGATGTGCTGATCGAACTTGGCGGTCAGATCAATGCAGACCAGACCGCTTACCTGAAGACGCAAGGATGTCGTTTGATATCCTACTGCTGCGGGTTTGAGTATGTGCATGTGATGCAATCGGTATTATTCAATCGGCCGCTGTGGGGTTACGATCTGTTCGTCAACCAGCGCTACGATGCGATCTGGATGGTGCCCCAGGTTGCTACCAACAGCCAGTCCTATTTCGAGACTTTACGTCGCCGGCCGGCGCAGGTGGTGCCGTTTGTATGGGATCCGATCTTCGTCGATCAGCGCAGCCAGGGTTTCGAGCATCACGGTGAATATCGCCCGCGCCCTGGCCCCAAGCGGCTGACGGTGATGGAGCCGAATAACGACATTGTGAAATTCTGCATGTACCCGGCGTTCATTGCAGAAGAAGCCTATCGGCAGCGGCCGCAAGACATCGAGATTCTGCAGGTGACCAACGCCGAGCGGCTGGCGCGCGAGAGCAAGGAATTCATTGCGGTGATGAACCAGCTAGATATCGTGCGTCAGCACAAGGCGGTGTTCCTGGGGCGTTTCGACACGCCGCAGTTCCTGAGCCAGATGACTGATGTAGTGATTTCCCACCAGATAGAGAATGCGTTGAACTATTTTTATTTCGACGTTTGCTGGCAGGGTTATCCGTTGGTGCATAACGCCTATATGTGCAGCGATCTTGGTTACTACTACGAGGGAAATAATGTGCAAGACGGTTGCCGCAGATTGCTTGAAGTGCTGACTACGCACGACGGCAGCTGGCAGGATTATCTGACGCGCCAGCGGCAAGTGCTGAGCCGTTACCTGCCTGGCTGTGCGCAAGTCACGGCTGAGTATGAGCGGTTATTGACTGCTTTGCTGCAACAGCCGATTGTATGATCGAATGGTTTTTAATCTCTCCTAACCCATGAAAAAAATCAATGTAGGTATCTCCGTCTTTGCAGTGCACGGCGCGCAGCTTTGGTCCAACGGCCTCAATCAGAATCTGGCATTTCTGGTAATGCTGTTGCGGCACAGCCCGCAAGTCGGCCGCGTATTTCTATTGAACGGCGGCGACCTTGATCATATGCCCGAAGCAATGGGACTGGACGATCTTGATGTGCCTCTGGTGAAACCTGACGACGTCACTTTCGAGCTTGATATAGTGATCGAAATGGGAGCGCAATTGCCGCTGGAATGGTTGCGTCATGTACGCGCTTTGGGCGTCAAGATCATTACCTTCTTTGTCGGCCACACTTATGCCGACAACGCCGAAGCGCCGATGTTCGACGGCCCTAGCGGCCAGATTTTCAATGGCACGCCGTGGCATGAAATATGGACGCTGCCGCATCACATGAAAAGCAGCGGACCGTTGTTGCGCACCGTGTCGCGGGTGCCGGTGTTTGCGGTGCCGCACATCTGGTCGCCGCTGTTTATCCAAGGGCAGGTCGAGCGGGTTGAAAAAGACGGTCACCATTTCGGCTATCAAGCCAGCAGCGGCGCCGATCGGCCGGGCTGGCGCACGGCGATTTTCGAACCGAATATATCTGTCGTCAAAAGCTGCTTTATTCCGATGCTGGTATGCGAGCAGGCATATCGCCTAGATCAGCGCTCGGTGAGCACGATGATGGTGATGAATACGGTGCAGATGAAAGAGCATCCAACCTTCAATCGTTTCGCCATCAATCTCGATCTGACGCAACATCACAAGGCCACTTATGAACCGCGGGTAGCGTTTGTCGAATGCATGGCGCAGCAAAAGATGGATGCGGTGGTTTCGCATCAGTGGGAATGCGGTTTGAATTATCTGTACTACGACGCGCTCTACGGCGGTTATCCGCTGATCCACAATTCGGAATATCTGAAGGCTGGCGGCGTCGGTATTTATTATCCTGATTTTGAGGCCAGCGCCGGCGGCCACGCCTTGCTCGACGCCTGGCGCCAGGAGCCGGAATTCTGGGACGACTATAAAAAGGCGGGCGCCGCGTACTTGCGCAGGCTAGATCCGGCACACCCTGACAATGTGGATGCATTCGTGAAAAGACTTCAACACACCGTGGGGGGGCAGGTATGAGCCACCCTTTGCCACAACGTAAATTGCGCGTCGGCGTAACCCTGTATGTGCGGCCGGGGCCGCAATCTATCTGGGAAAACGGCATCTTCCAGAATTGCGCATTCCTGGTGCAATTGTTCAACCAGTCGCCGGCGGTCGAGCGTGCCGTGCTGGTGCTGGACGGCCAGACCAACCAGGTCAATGACGCCATGATGCTGGGCGATCTGGGGATCGATATGATCGGCCTGGATCAGGCCATGGAAACCCTGGATGTGGTGATTGAAATGAGCGCCCAGCTGAACGAAGATTGGGTCAGGAGATTCCGCGAGCGCGGCGGGCGTTATGCCTGGATGCGGGTCGGCAACGATTATGTGATCGACATCGAGCGCGCCATGTTCAACAAACCGCACGGCGGTTTATGCAGCGACAAGCCTTACGACGCGGTGTGGACCCTGCCGGAGTACCTGCGCAGCTGCAAAGATTACTTTGGCCTCACTGCACGGGCGCCGGTGCATATCGTGCCGCATTTGTGGACGCCGCTGTTTTTTGCAAAAGGCATCGCCACCTTGCCCAGCCATCTCAGCTATGGTTATGAGCCGGGCAAACCGCGCTGGCGGGTATGCAGTTTCGAACCCAATGTCTGCATGGTGAAAACCTCACTGCTGCCGATGCTGGCTTGCGAAGAAGCATATCGCGCGCAACCGGCATTCCTGCAACATCTGCGCGTGTGCAATACCTTGCATCTGAAAGAGCATTTGAAGTTTTCGCAATTCGCGCGTTCGCTTGATGTCGTGAATCACGGCCTGGCGTCTTTTGAAGGGCGCTTTGCGGTGTACGAGTTCATGGCCAATTATGGCGATTGCATCATTTCGCATCACTGGGAAAACGGCCAGAACTATCTGTACTACGAGGCCTTGTACGGCGCTTATCCCTTGATCCACAACTCGGAATTTATCAAGGGTTACGGGTATTACTATCCGGAGTTCGATTCCTATGCCGGCGGCCAGGCGGTGTTACAGGCGTTTGCCACGCATGATGCGCAGTTGGAGGATTACCGGCGCAATGCGCAGACCTTGCTGCGTACGCTGGATGTGAGCTTGCCGGAGAATATCGAGATCTACACCCGGCGCTTGCTGGATCTGTATTCGAATTAAAAAAGGCTTCCCTGTATCTATCAGGGAAGCCTTTTTGTTTGACCAACTGCTTGCTCGGTTCGATCAGAACAATTCGTTCTTCACCTCATCCCGGGCTTTTTCTTCTTCCGTCGGCGCCGTGCTGCCACCGCCAAGGCTTTGTGTTGCGATTCCCGGCGGATATTCCGCGTAATAATATTCACCGCCGGAATGAACCAGGCCGTCCGGCACCGTGCGGTCTTCCATCGGCACGCCTTTCAACGCCTGTTGCATGAAGCTGATCCAGATCGGCAACGCCAGGCCGCCGCCGGTTTCCTTGTCGCCCAGGCTGCGCGGCTGGTCGTAGCCCATCCAGCCGACGGCTACCAGCGACGGCTGGTAGCCGGCAAACCAGGCGTCCAGCGAATCGTTGGTGGTGCCGGTCTTGCCGGCCAGATCCGTGCGGTTGAGCGACAGCGCCTTGACTGCGGTGCCGTAGCGCACCACGTCGCGCATCATGCTATCCATTAAGTAGGCATTGCGCGGATCGATGATGCGATTGGTTTCGTCGCCGGCGGTTTCCGGATGCACTTGCGACAACACGTTGCCGTCGGCGTCGGTGATTTTACTGATGATGTAAGGGCTGATTTTATAACCGCCGTTGGCAAATACCGCGTAACCGCCGACCATTTGCAGCGGCGTCACTGCGCCGGCGCCCAGGGCCAACGTCAGGTATGGCGGATTTTTGTCAGCATCGAAGCCAAAACGCGTCACATATTCCTGCCCGTATTTGGCACCGATCTTGTCCAGGATACGTACCGAGACCACGTTCTTCGACTTGGTGAGCGCACGGCGCATGCTCATCGGCCCTTCGTATTTATTGCCGTAGTTCTTGGGTTGCCAGATCTGGCCGCCGGTCTGGCCGCCGCCGTAAGTAAGCGGCGCATCGTTGATGATCGTGGCCGGCGACAAGCCTTTTTCCAGCGAGGCGGAATAAATGAAGGGCTTGAACGACGAACCCGGCTGGCGCCACGCCTGGGTCACATGATTGAATTTATTGCGATTGAAATCAAAGCCGCCGATCAGGGCGCGGATCGCTCCGTCCTGGGTGTCGGCCGCGACAAAAGCCGATTCCACCGCAGGCATTTGCGTGATGCTCCAGTTTTTTCCATCCAGCATGACGCGGATGATGGCGCCGCGTTTGACCTTGCGCTGCGGCGGCGCTTTGTCGCTCAGCAGATTGGTGGCGATGCTCAGGCCGGCGCCGCTGACGCTGATCTCCTGGCCCGACGATAGTACGGCGCGAACCAGTTTCGGGCTTGCCTCCAGCACCACCGCCGCGACGATTTCATCGCTGTCGGGATGGTCGGCCAGTTCTACTTCGATCGCATCTTCAGCCTCTTCCTTGGTGCCGTCAGGGATCTCCATAAAACCTTCGGGGCCGCGATAGCCGCGCCGCTTCTCGTAATCCATGACGCCGCGGCGCAGCGCTATATACGCCGCATCCTGGTCCGCCTTGGTAATGGTGGTGAAGACATTGAGGCCGCGCGTGTAAGTGTTTTCCTTGAACTGCTCATACACCAGCTGGCGCGCCATTTCAGAGACGAATTCGGCATGGATGCCAAATTCGCTGGCGCCGGTCTTGATGTGCAGGGTTTCGTTCTTGGCTTGTTCGTACTGCGCTTCGTTGATGTAGCCGAGTTGCAGCATGCGCAGCAAAATATATTGCTGGCGTACCGTTGCACGCTTCGGATTGACCACCGGATTGTTGGCCGACGGCGCTTTCGGCAAACCGGCCAGCATCGCGGCTTCTGCGGTGGTAATGTCCTGCAGCCGCTTGCCAAAATAGATTTGCGCCGCCGAGGCAAAGCCGTAGGCACGCTGGCCCAGATAAATCTGGTTCATGTAAACCTCAAGAATCTGGTCCTTGCTCAGGTTGCGTTCGATTTTCCATGCCAAGGGAATCTCATACAGAAATTTGCGCGAGGCTTTCTGGAAGAAGGTCGGCTCGTTGCTGGTCAGGAAAAAATTGCGGGCGACCTGCTGCGTAATCGTGCTGGCGCCGCCGCCGCCGCCGGTCAGGTTGGAAAAACTGGCGCGCAGGATGCCTTGGTAGTCGACTCCGCCATGCTGGTAAAAACGATCGTCTTCAATTGCCAGCACAGCTTTCTTCATCACGTCGGGAATCTCGCTGATGTGCACCAGGCTGCGCCGTTCTTCGCCAAACTCGCCGATCAGCACGCCGTCGGCCGAAAAAATGCGCAACGGAATTGTGGGTTTGTAGTCGGTCAGCGAATCCAGTTCCGGCAAATTCGGGTAAGCCATCGCCAGCATCAGGAAAAAAGTCAGGCAGCCGATAACTGTCAGGCCGATAACAATGCCAAAAAAGCCAAGCGCCAGCCGCAGCAACAGCGGCATGCGACGGCGCGAAGGAAGAGAGGGCTGGGTGTCGCTGGCTGTGTCTGGGGGCGTCATTCGATGCGTTTTATGAAAGATGGATGCCCCGCATTATAGCGGCACAGGGCTTGGCTCAAAACTTGCTCTGCATCATGCGTTCTTGATGAGCAGCAAACTGCGTTGCGAAATCCAGACAGAAATCGTCGCAAAAATCAAAATTAGCATGAATGGAGTGGCTGTGGAGCTGAAGTTGGTAGCACTTGAACAATTGCTGTGTGGAAAATTTCTTTACAGTACCGCACTCTTATTGCTACGATTTCACCTTATAAAATTTAACATTGCTGTAAGCCCTGTTTTACAGGTTTTTCCTAACTTCGAGACGGTATACCGCATATGCGACCGCCTTGCAGGCAGAATGTTCCCCACATAATACATACTCGGGAGAAATGCTCTTGGCATTAGATCTTGGATCGCTGATCGGTAAGAAGAACCCGCCTCTGGTGGGGATTGATATTAGTACGTCTGGCGTCAGGCTGGTTGAGCTGTCGGAGACGGGCAAGGATCAATTGCGTCTGGACCGCTATGCCTCGGAACCGTTGCCGCGCGGCGCGGTAGTGGATGGCAATATCGAAAATATCGAGCAAGTCACGGAGGCAGTCCGGCGGCTGTGGAAAAAAAGCGGCTCGAGCGCCAAGCTGGTGGCTCTGGGCATGCCGCCGGCGTCGGTGATTACCAAAAAGATCATTCTGGCCAGCGGCATGCTGGAAGAAGAGCTGGAGATGCAGGTCGAATCCGAAGCCAGCCAATATATTCCGTTTGCGCTGGATGAGGTCAGCCTTGATTTTGACGTTATCGGGCCCGCGCAGCATTCGCCGGAGGATGTTGAAGTGCTGCTGGCGGCGACACGCAAGGAAAAGGTGGAAGACCGTGTGGCGGTGGCAGAGGCGGCCGGTCTCAAGCCGACCGTGATGGACATCGAATCCTACGCGGCGCGCGCGGCGATCAATCGCATCATCGAACAATTGCCGAAAGCCGGGCAGGGGCAGATTGTCGGTCTGTTCCAGATCGGCACTCAAACCACGCATGTATCGGCGTTACTGGATGGCCAGCTGATTTATGAGCGGGAGCAGCCGTTTGGCGGCAACCAGCTGACCCAGGATATTGTGCGTGCCTACGGCCTCTCGTATGAGGAGGCAGACGCCAAAAAACGTGGCACTGATTTGCCTGAAGGCTACCAGCAAGAGGTCCTCACTCCCTTCCTGGAGAGCGCCGCACTGGAAGTCACGCGAGCGATCCAGTTTTTCTTTACCTCGACTCCCTATACCCGCCTCGACCAGTTATTCCTGGCTGGCGGTTGCGCCACCATCCCCGGCCTGGTTGAAGTAGTGGCTGGACGGGCCAAGATTTCCACCTCGGTGGTCAGTCCGTTTACCGGCATGCAACTGGGGCCGAACGTGCGGGAAAAACAATTGCGCATAGATGCGCCGTCTTATCTGGTTGCTTGCGGGCTGGCCATGCGGAGGTTTGGCTGATGATCAAAATTAATTTACTGCCGCATCGCGAAGCCAAGCGTAAGCAGCGCAAGAATGCCTATTTCGCCATGTTGGTGCTGTCTGCAATTATCGGCCTGGTCGTGGTGCTGCTGGTCGGCGCATTTTTCGCGAACAGTATTGCTAACCAGGCCGAGCGCAATCGTTTTATCACGGCGGAAAACACCCGTCTTGACGGCGAAATCAAGGAAGTCGCCACGCTCAAGCAGGAAATCGAGGCATTGAAGGCGCGCCAGCAAGCCGTTGAGGATTTGCAAAGCGACCGCAATCAGCCGGTGTATCTGATGGATGAACTGGTCAAGCAGGTGCCGGAGGGTGTCTACCTGAATTCACTCAAGCAGGAAGGGCAGCGGGTGGCATTGAACGGTTATGCGCAGTCGAATGAGCGGGTATCCGAGTTGCTGCGTAATTTGGGGAATAACTCGGCTTGGCTGGAACGTCCCGATCTGATTGAAATTCGTTCCGCGAATATCGGCGTTACCGGCCGCGATAGCAAGCGTGTCTTCGCGTTCACTGTCAATGTCGGCATCAAACGACCGTCCGACAAGGACGCCAAAGATGCTGCCGCCACGCCAAAAATGGCGGGTG
>NZ_JAGQEG010000029.1 GCF_018305005.1 Collimonas silvisoli | reverse complement strand
CAAAATGTGGCACCTCCATTTCCAGCGCGTCCGTGGTGTGTAATTGCCTCCTTTGTCCATTCCGCCTCTGTCAGATTTTTTTTCCATTTTTTTGCATCCCAACCACTAAGACCGTCAAATGCCGCTGCAATGTCAGGGGTCGACAAACCAATAGGCTGGCCATTCTTGGCCTTAGTCGTAGCCGAGATAGGTACAAATTTTTGTGGAGTAGTCCAGGGGCCAGCTTTCTCATCAACAGTTGAAGGGATCAGCTTGGTCTCAGGCAAGCTATCTATCAACGCTTTTAAGTTAAAACCCATCACGAATAAATCATCAAACTTTATTCTGATTTTTTCTTCGCCATATTTCAATCCGGTTTGGGCGTTCTGCGCTCCTGTTTTCCATATAGCTGTCTTCTCTACAAAAAATCTTTGAGAAGAATCAGAAATTGCAACCTGTTTGATGTACTCATTAGATGAGCGTGGATTCGCGTAAAAAATGTTGTTACCATCAATCCGATAGCCGGCCTCGAAACAATTTTCCAAAACCTCTTTATGCACATCGATTTTTTGGCAGTTTAGTCGGCTCAATATCAGCATATTGGGAGTGGAAAGGTCCGTACGTTTTCCGAACTCTTCATGGCGCCAAGGATATATAGATGTGGCAAATATTTGATCTACATGATTTTGCATTTCATGAGCGGCGCATATTGATGCAGTTATCTTGACTTCATCAGAAATAGGGACAAGCAGAATCAAGCCGCCACCTATTGCGTGATGCAACAAATCCCGCTCTGCAATCCCTGTCAATTCGGCGGCCTCTGTTAAGCGATAATACGGCTTATTTAAAATGCACCCGTCTTGGTTCAGCGAAATTTCTCTTGGCAGCACACCTGAGCCGCAAACATCCATCAGTTGCATATGTGCCGGATCGGGCATCTTTTGTATGGCTGCAGTTATCCTTAACTGCCGCTCTTCTGCGACTATCTTTTCCGGCTTTTCCTTCTCATCCATCTGCCGATGGGCTTCCTCACGTGTTATTTCGCCGCCATGCAATTGCCGCAATATCTCAGGATCAAATTTTTTGATGAGTGGTGGTAAAACGGCTCTCGTGCACTCGATCCATCCAATGGGAGGACACTTGACCTCTGGTATTGGCTCGTACCAATTCTTGGTTTCGGTTTCGGCATCAATCAATGTTGTCTCGTTCGGTCAATATGAAATAACAAAGATTCTAACAAGATAATTTCAAATTAGACGCTTCATTTATAGGCGCAAATTTAATTCCAGCCTGCTCTAATATCCATATTTCGATCTTGTCATGCCACATACGCAGGAGATCCAGTGGCCGGCGGCGATAGTGCTTCTCGGCTATCGCACTTGGCTTGTGCCCTTGAATTTGCGCAACGACACCTACGGGAACCTCGCACCACTCAGACAGCGTACCGAATGAGCGGCGCAGGCCGTGCAAGGTCAAATGAGGCAGGCCAGCGGCGGCAAGTGCTTGATTATGCGCTATACGCGGTTCAGCTATCTTCCCATCCTCAGCGCCCAGGCTGCTGAACACCCATTCATTGCGACGCGGGAGCGCAGCCAACAATGACGATAGATATGGCGTCAGCGGAATGACCCGACCAGCATCCTCTATCTTGTCGGCCAGCGATAGGCTGCGCCACTGAAAATCCACGTCAGTCCACTTCAGTGCGGCCATCTCCTCTCGACGCGGGCCGGAGAGCAACAGAGCTTGCAGGTAAGCACTGATAACGGGATTGTCTAGCTTGCGCACAGCATCGAACCAGGCGGGCAACTGCTCTCGTTGCAAGCAGTCGCCGTCCTTCGGCTTTACCTTCGGCACAGCGTCTTTAACACTACGAACCTTGTAAACATCCGTAGGAATGGTGCTGCGATACTCGTCAGTATCTGCTGCCCACCTGATAAATGCTCGCAGCAACCGATATGCCAATGCCGCCATCGTGGCACGGTCGGCGGTGTGAGACTCCAACCATTCCGTGATATACGCACTGGTAAGGTCAGCCAGTTTTAACGGGCGTAAGGATGCAAGCGGACCTGCCATCGTCACCCCCTTGCCACGTTTCTTTGGCACACCGCCTTCGCTCGCCAGATTCTCATGATCCTGATAGTGACGGTCACTCCAGTGCGGCTTGCGCGCCTTCAAGTAGGCTTCCCAGGCAACAGCAAAAGTTACATCTTGGCGACGTGCTTCTGCTTTCCGAGCTATGCTAGCGACACGCTGATCAGCTCGGACCTCCCTGGGATCTTTTCCCTCATCAACCATACGCTGCAAACGACGTGCTTCCCCTTGCGCTTTATCGATAGGCCAGCTTTTAGGGTCACCAATGGTCACGCGCACAGTACTGCCGTGAATCTTCGCTTGGAAGATGTATGCCTTAGCGCCGGCCGCCGTCGCGCGCAGGCCCAGGCCAGGTGTCTTTTCGTCCCATAGGAAAGATTGCGATTTTCCAGCTAGACAACTATGACCTTCTATTCGTGCTATCGTGAAATTGACCTTTGCCACCGCTGCTCCCTTTAGACTTGGTTACACGAATTCATGTAAGCTTCATGTAACCAAATTATCGGATATTCAATCAATACAGGTCAACACAACAATCAGAGAAAATCAGAAATCTCTCTATGAAAAATAAAATACCTTGAATCATATAAACGCAAATCAACACAAAGAAACGCAAATTCTTGCGGACTGTTAATCCGCAGGTCCCTGGTTCGAGTCCAGGTCGGGGAGCCAAGATTCCAAGGGGCCACATGCAAATGTGGCCCCTTTTCTTTTGTCCCGAGATTCTGCAATTCCTCACGACCACCTTGACGTCAATCTCGTGGCGCGCAACTACCAGGTTCGCCTCCGCTCCGCCCCGATATTCAAGACTACACATCGGCTGTCATGCTGATCAAAATCGAGCACAAAATATCAAAACCCCGGATTTAAATCCTTTTATCATTCGTCCACTAAGGAGAACTGATGAATTATCTCGATCAAATTCAACGCGGCGTCGACTATATCGAAGCCAATCTTGAGCAGCCAATTTCCATCAGCGCCGTGGCAAGCGGAGCCGGGCTGAGCCGATGGCATTTTCAACGCATATTTAAAGGACTGACAGGCGATACCGTCAAGGACTACATCCGCTCAAGAAGACTCGGGAAAGCGCTCGATCAATTATTGAACAGCGACAAAAAAATCATCGACATCGCAATGGAAGCGGATTTCGAAAGTCAGGAGAGCTTTACGCGAGCGTTTAAATCGGCGTTTGATACTACGCCGGCCGAATTTCGCAAAGCAGGAAAGAGGCGCCCATTCCCCCAAAAGATAAAGTTCGATCAAGACTACCTTGAACACATCAACAAGAGGATGAATACCGTTCCCGAAATTTATGTGCAAAAAGAAATGCACCTTGTGGGGCTAAGAACAAGTTTCTTTGGCACGGACTCAGAGAAAAACAATATCGGCGAAAAGCTCCCGCCGCTATGGCAGCAATTCGTTTCACGGCTGCCCGAGATCAAGAACAGGGTTGGCGGCACCTGCTACGGCATCGTCAGGCAGATAGCAGAGAACAGCGATGAACTGGAATATTTTTGCGCGATTGAAGTGACTGCGCTCACGGATATCCCGGACGGCATGCTGGCGATTGAAAACCCGGCATGCACCTATGCCAGATTTACGCACAAAGGCGCCGTCAATTTGATTGACAGCACCATCAACTATATTTACTCGACCTGGCTGCCGCGCAGCGGGAGAAGACACTCCAATGCGGCCGATCTGGAGTTCTATGGCGCGGACTATAACCCCAGCTCGAATGAATCGATCATGCACTATGCCATTCCAATAAATTGATCACGACAGGAGCAGCAAACATGAACGCAGATCTTGAAAAGACATGGGAAAAATATACCTCTGCCTGGAAAATGACAAACAGGGCGGATCGGCTGGCGGCATTCTCAGAGGTACTCGCCGATAACGCCGTTTACACAGACCCACTGGTGCGAGCGACATCATGGGATGAGCTCATCAATTACATGGAGAATTTGCGTCAACAGATTCCCAGCGCTTATTTCGTCACGACCTATTTCATGTCGCACCATCAAAAAAGCATCGCCAACTGGGAAATGAAAACGCAAGAGAACATAACGATCGGCACCGGGATCAGTTATGGCGAGTATGACGATCGGGGCAAGCTCATCAGCATGAATGGTTTTTTTGAGAATAACTCTTGAGCTTTACATGTAGTGGTCGCGACCTGATCTGACAGTTACCCGGTTTGAAGCCTGCGACTGTCAGGTCAAATTCAGACTGAGCAAAAGGCTCCGATTTGAGTTGCCCAATTTTTACACCACCAGCAAAAGCACGGTTATAGGCAGAAATTGTCTGACGAACTTTACCGCTGGTCTCATTTATCGCTTCCTCATCGTGACATTTAACAGCCATCATTCCTCGATAGCCTGTCGCACTATCCAGCGCAGCACTACAGAAGGATTCAAGAGAAGCGGCCTAATCTATTGATGTTTCGGGCCGGCGGCAATCTGACCAAGCGGTTATTACTGATGATTCCATGTATTTACCCGAAATATTGGCAAATTCCGGCTAGCGGCGGCACCGAGTGAGTCCCTGGCATCGAAAGCAGATCCACCGTTTGGATCTGCTCCGCAAAACGAAACTGCCCTCGTCCGCCATTACCTCTCCTTGATGATGCGCACAGAACCTCTTGCCGGTGACTTTAGCCACCGCCGCCGTGTACGACACCAGAAGGTCATTGCGAGGAATTGCACTCATTGCGGACTCGCCGCTTTTTGCGTTCATATTGTGCAAGTCTGTTTTAGGCATATTTATTTGGGTAAGCTGCTGAGTGCATCACTGGCCGTCATCTTCTAACTTTATGAAGGACAATAAATGCACTTATCCCCTATCAAAAATAATAAATAATGCCAAAGCAAACACCAATCAGATAATTCTGAAATGCACGTAAGAATTTCCTGGCACAGGGCAGATAATCATAGTGTTCATTGCTTTGTTCATAGATAAGACATCGCCATAGCAATAGCTCAGAGTTAAAGGACTTCAGACACTTTTCCAGAAACTTGGATACTCACCGGCTAGATTAACTTGCATACGGCCTTTCGCAAGTCGGGTTGCAATACCCCGTCGACAAACATCCTGACGGGGAGGCTTTATCGCAATTCACTGCCCGATGTTGGCCTGCGGTCCGAACGTCTGATTGGCGACGGTCGAAGGATCCGCGGGTATCACAGACTTGATCGCCTGGACGGCTGAACCGGATCCCTGAATGTTCGACATCACCGTCGGATTGAGGAGGAAGTCCGAAGCTTTCCCGTTATCGTCAACGTTAGCCACGCAGTCACGCCCCAACACTGAATTGCAAGTGTTGTTGGCTCTGGCAATATTGCCGCTGACTGGAGCGAAATTCCAGTTGGAATTCGTGTCGGTTTTGTTTGCGGTAGTGTCCATGATGGGGAAGAAATAATCTCCCTGCGCGTAGTAGTTACCCTCAACCAGGATAGACACAACATTGGTGCTACTTAGTCCGCCTGTGAAGTATTCCGTCGAATCGTAATAGTTGTTCACTATATGGATGATGCCCGTACTCGCGGCCGATGACGGTTTACCTGTTTCGGGACCACGCCCGGAGGTGTTGTGGAATCGATTGCCCGCCAATGTGATGGTCTGATTCGCCCCATTGAGCAGCATGGTCCAGTAGGCTCTGCCGTTGCACCAATGCCCGTAGTCCGAGGTTCCATCGAAGTAGTTGCCTGAAATGTCCACGTTTTTCGCGGGACCCCAGCCCGCCACGATCATTTGGCGGCCGATGCGGGCGAAGTAGTTGTGGTCGATCCACACTTGGCTGGCGTTATCCATGGTGATGGCATCGGCAGCCCAGATAACGCCGTCGTTCATATCGGTGAGCGACAGATTGCGTATGATGATGTTCGAGACGCCGCCGTGGAGAGCCAATCCTTTTCCCATGATTCCCGAGTTCACGCCGACGCCGATCACCGTCTTGTTGGACCCCACCAGTAGCGGTGTCTTTCCGGCGGCGTCATAGGTGATGTTATGGGTAGACTTGCCCGAGCAGTAGTTCGCGTAGTTCAAGATCTGCTCCGATTTTCCATTGACCGAGCAGCTATTTGCCGAATACGTGCAACCCAGTTCTGTCCTAGTACCTTCCGTGTTGCGGAAATTGAGGATTCCGGAAATGCGGATGATGCGGGGAGCGCTGTCGGTGCACACGCCATTGCTGGCGGTGGCGCACAGGGCCGATGCAAGATCCGCCGCCTTCGTCACCGTTACCACGGGGCCTCCCGCGCCTCCGGTCGTCCCGGCGCCGAACCCGATCGGACCCGTCGACGTACTGCCGCTCCCGCTGGTCACCATCCATTGCTGATTTGTGTTGCCTGTGGCTGTCCACTGATGAACAGCGCCGGTACTGCTGCCCGGATCTTCATCAAGATACAACCCGCTCGCCACTGAAGTGATGTTGGCGTATCCATTCGCCGCATCTTTGAATTGCCACTTTTGCCATGCCCCGCCACCACACCCCCACTGTTGGATCGCCGTACCCGTCGCAGTTGATGCCCCGGGGTCATCCAGACACAAGCCGCTACCGACGTTGATCAATTGATAGGCGCCATTGGCATCCGCCACAGCCTTCCATTGCTGGAAAGAGGAACTACTGCACGCTTGACCCTGCGCCTTGGCGCCACCGCCCGCGCTCGAACCGGTTACGCTGAGACAATCACCGGTCCCCCCATTCTTGAGTGTGATGATCGAACCGTTTCCGACCGTCGCCGCAACGGCATCTGGCGCTCCAAAAAAAGGAATAATAAAACCAATGGACAACAAATTGGTCCAGACGAAATATTTTCGCACGACAAAGTCCTTGTAGTTATTAAGTAGAAGTTTCGGGGATATGTTGCTTGATTAAGCCACCTCCGATAAATCCGGAGGTGGCTTGATTGATCGCCTCCTTTCCGCGCTTTGGCGTGCACGCCGCATGGCATTTGCAGTCCCATCTCGTGTGACTCATCAGGTTCGCGGGAACGACGGAGCGTCAGGAGGCCGCTTGCAGCTACTTTACTTATCCACAAAAACGCCATGAATCATTTTTAAAGGCGCCCCTTATCGTTGCGCTTCATACCAACCGGCGTGGCCATCACGGCCGCCAGACCGGCCGGGCCTTCGTGTTAATGTCGGTCGCCGAGCCCACGGTTGACGTTACATCCACGAATCCGGACCGGTTTCCGGAACCGAGATTCAGACCGGTCCCGCGATACTCGACGTCGCCGTAGAGGTTCAGCGTGCTGGATGCGACCTGGCCCGCCTCAAAGAAACCCAGCGGATAGAAGGTGGTGCGCACTTGGGCGGATCCGGACACCGTGAAGGCGTTGTTGTTGTAGCTAAAGTCGCTGCCGGTCTCGCCGATGACGCTGAGCCCCCCCACTGTTCCACCTGTCACCGAACCGTTTGCGACGATGGCCTGATCTTCGATTCGTGCTTTTCCAGAAGCCGCGCCACCGGGAAGAACCGTGGCATACGGCCCGACGTACACGGATGCGGGCGTGCTGGACGGAGCGCAGCCGCCGCCATTGGCATGACGCACCGTGCCAGAGGGACAGGCGTCAAGCTGTCCGTTCTGAAAGCCCTGGGGCCAGGCGTTCGCCAGTTCGATCATGTAGGGGTAGCGCCAGATTGTGGCGTAATCCTGTTCGGCGACGATCGTCTGGAAAACCGCAGGCGTGGCCGTCACGACCATGAACAGCGGCTCGCCGGCGTTGACCGCGAAGGTCAAATTGCCGTTCTGGCCCTTCTGCAATTTGCTATAGCGTGCCGCCGTGAACTGCGAGTTGGTCGCCACCAGACCCCAGCGGTAGTCGGCGTCGGAGCCCGACTGGTTCACGCCGCGGAACTTGACGGTGACCGTGGTGGCGCCGCTGACCGGATAAAGGCGGACCACGTTGTAGCCAAAGCGCTGCGGCGCGCCATAGTACGGAGACACGAAATGGTGGTTGGAAGCCCAGTTGGAGTCAAGAGCCTCCAGGGGCATCAGCCGATGCATGCGCTCGGCCTTGTCGGTTTGCGTGATGTTGCCGTAGGCACTGCGAAAGGCTTCGGGCGAGGTCTTGTAATCCCACACCACGTTGTGCATGGCCCAGTCACCGAAGAAGTCGTTGAGCTGGGAAACGCTCCATCCACGTGATTTCTGGATGTTGGCGAAGGGGTCGGCACCGGCGGTGGTGAAGATCTGGTTGACCGCAGCAGGGCTCTGCTTGTCCTTGAGGTACTCCAGGAACTGCCAGTTGCAGTATTTGTCGCGGGTAGACCCGAGGTACATGTGCGGGGCGTTAGCCAGCATTTCGGAGCAGTGGACGTTGTTCTGGTACTCCGGGAGCTGGTGCGCCGTGTAGTTGGCGTGGGTTTCGCCGATCCCTCCGCAGGTGTCCGAGTCCGGGCAGCTCAGCCCCCCGTGGTATGCCCACCAGTATTGCCAGGTGTGGGTGAACTCGTGGGTCAGGCCCCAATGGTCTTGCAGGGCTCCCGGTCCGATCCACATGCCAATCCGGTCCGCCGCCCAGCCCCCGCCGATCAGGCCGTCGGTGGAGTGGATGTGGATCGAGGGCTTGATCTTGTTGGCCGTGTTGAAGAACGGCTCGGGCATGAACAAGTTGGAATTGAACAGGTTCTGCCACACGATGTTCTCCAGCGTATTCGCCGCTGTGGTGAGGTCGGCATCGGAGATCGCCTCGTCGGAATAGAAGGCAAAGTGCGCCGATTCCTTGACCAGAGTGTAGTAGGATCGGTCGGGGGAAGGGCCACCGGCCACCCAGGTGCCGGCCGTGGTGGCGGGCTTGGTTGTGGCGCGTGCCGAGGCCCAAGCGGTCGTTGTGGTGCCGGTATCGACTGCGCTTGTCGGTGTCGGCGCCAACGGACCAATCGCACAGGACTTTACTGTTCCCGGGATCGGATCGCCAAAGGTCGCGTTCGTGCACGCCACATTGCCCGAAAGACTCTTGGTGACCCACTTGTCGCTGGCCCCGTACGAAACCGAGTGCGTGCTTGCTCCGACAACACAGGTTGCCCTCTCAGTTGCGCATTGCGTATAGCCGCTGGGCCAGTCGGCAGCGAAGGTTTGTGTAGCGGCGCTACAGGCCAGCATCGCGGTGACGCCAGCGATCAGCATCTTGTGAAATACGTGTGTCACGTCTATCCCTTTTTTAAGTGTAGTAATTGGTATTTGATGCCTCGGGCGCCGTCCGGCAAGGTCGCACTGAGGTTATGGAGTTCGCAAGGACCACTGCTGCCCTTTACTGCCGTTAAAGTGCGATAACAGGACCGATGCGCCGCTCACTTTCGAATTGCGGCTAACGGAGAGACACGAACCTGCCACGCTTTAGCTGTTCTTGACAGTCAGCCCGTCCACCCCTTTTACATGCAGCCCTTCAGAGGTATTGCACACCTCCACATTGGAGATGGTGATGCGGCTGCCGGTTTTGTTGGTCGCAAAGAAAAAAATACCCAGCGAATCGTGGTAGCCGTTATTGGGATCGAATACCACGCCGCGCGGGATGCGGCCGTCCACCACTAAGCTATCGACCGTAATGTCGTGCATGGCGTCAGCCGTGGTGACGTTGATCAGCGGCCAGTTGTACACCGTGTCCGGGCCTTGAATCAGGATCGACGCGCCTTGTCCTTTGAGAATGAGGTTGTTTCCTAGAGCCAGGGTTTTGGTTAACGTCCAGGTTCCTGCCGCAAGCGTCACTTTGCCACCGCCCGAGCTGACTACTTGATCGACTTTGGATTGGATGTCTTGTCCTGGCGACACCGTCAAATCCAGTGCTTGTGCGTGTGCTGCCGATAAAAACATGGTGATGGGCAGAATTTGCTTTGCGAACTTTTTCGCTGCCCTCATCTTTTCATTCTTCATCGTGCCATCCCTATGGTACAAGCATGTTTTCGACATATTCGGGGCAAGCCGCCGATCGTATTGCTGCCCGTCGTGCTCATCAGAATGACAATAAATACAAATATTCCCATGCGGCAACATTAAACAATGTCAAAGCAAATACCAATCAGGCAATCCCCAAATGCAGGTAAGCCTTTCCTTACCTAAGCGGTACCCCTGCCAAGAACATGTACAAGTACCCAGCTAGACATCAGCCCCGCGCGCCGACGCCTCGCGCTCGACAAATACCGGCCCTAAATCGCCGATCCGCTGACATCCCAACAGCCGCATCGCAATGCGCATCTCGTCCATCATCAACGCAAGCACCTCGCTAGCGCCGGCACCGCCACGAGAAGCTACGCCATACAGCGGCGCCCGCCCAAGCAAAACCCCTCGCGCTCCTAGAGCAACGGCTTTCAACGCATCGCTGCCTCGCCGCACCCCGCCATCAATAAAAATCTCCATCTGATCGCCGACGGCATCAGCAATCTGCGGCAACAGCTCCAGCGACGCAAACGTGCTTCCCAGCTGCCGTCCGCCATGATTCGACACCACTATTCCATCCGCGCCATGCGCAACAGCCAGCATCGCATCGTCAACACCCTGCACGCCCTTGATGATCAACTTGCCGTTCCAGTGCCGCCGCACCCACGCAAGGTCTGCCCAGCCCAGCGTCAAATCCATCTGCCGGCTAAGCATGGCGGCATGCCGCGACAGATCGGCGCGCTCGCCGCTACTCTTCGCGATATTCTTCAACTGCGGCGAGCCATGCCGCGCCATCTGCCAGCACCAATGCGGATGTGTCAGGCAATCGGCGATCAGCTTGCGCGATAGCCGCAACGGCAGTTTGAAACCATTGCGGCTGTCGTGATCGCGCTTGCCGTGAACCGGGACATCGACGGTGAGAACCAGCGTTGAATAAGCTGCGGCGCTCGCCCGGCGCATCAAATCCTCCGCGATGCCCCGCTCCTGCTGCACATACAGTTGCATCCACAGCTCGCCTTTCGGAGCAGCCGCGCGCACGTCCTCAAGCAGCGAAGTCGAAGCGGTCGACAACACGAACGGCAAACCCGCCTGGCTCGCGGCCTGCGCAAGCAGTTCATCGGCGCGCGGCCAGAAGAGGCCGTTGAGCCCGGTCGGGCCGACGATCATCGGCGCTGCCGCCTCGTATCCAAAGAAACGTGCCGCGGTCGAACAGCTGGAAACGTCGGTCAGCACGCGGGGCTTGAATAGCCATTGCCGATACGCCGCGCCATTTCGCCGCAACGCGTCGCCGTCTTCGGCGCCACCGTCAAGATAGTCGAATGCCAGGCGCGGCAGCCGTCGACGGGCGGCAAGCCGGTAATCAGCGACACAGGAAAACATGCACTCTCCACGGTATATAAATTGCTTCAATCTGGCGGTTCGATTGCATTACAATCAAAATAACCGTTATCCGATGATTTCAAAATCCACACAACCATCATGACCAACCGCACCACAGGCAACCTCAAGAAACCACGCGATTCCGCAGTTGCCCGCTCATCGCTTTTTGTCGGATCGACTGAAAAGGCGTTCCAGGTGCTGCACGCTTTCGACGGCCCGATTCGCCACATGACGCTGGTCGATATTGCACGCGCCTCCGGGCTCGACCGCAGCGCCACGCAGCGCCTGGTCCACACGCTCGAAGCGCTCGGCTACCTCTACCGCGTGCCCGAAACGCGCAACTACGGCCTGACGCCGAAAGTGCTGCAGTTTTCGTACAACTACGTGCGCGCCAACGAACTCATCGACCGCGCTTCGCCGTATCTCCTGGACATCAGCCGGCGCCTCGGCGAAACCACGAATCTGCTGGAACTCGACGGCCAGGACATCGTGTTCGTCGCCCGCTTTCCAGGGCAGCATCTGGTGAACATCGACATCGTTGTCGGCGCACGCTTGCCGGCCATGTTCACCGCATCGGGCATCGCCATCCTCTCGCGCCTCTCCGACGAACGCGTGCGCGAAATCCTCGCGCAAACGCGGCTGGAACCGATCACGCACTACACCGAAACCAATCCCGACAAGCTGCTGGCGCGCGTGCGCGCAGTGGCTCGCCGGGGTTACGCAGTGATCGAAAACGAAACCGTGCTTGGCGACATTTCCGTCGCCGCGCCGATCACCGATCACAGCGGCGTCGCGGTGGCGGCAATCAACATCTCGGTGCCTACCTCGCGCTGGACGCTGGAACGGGTGGAAGCCGAACTCGCCCAACATGTGCAGGTCGCCGCGACCTCGATTTCGAAAGCGCGGCTGTCAAGCTATTCGCGCTGAACCTTTAGTGTCCGGCGCCAAACGCTTCAAGCTGCTTCGACAGCTCGACGCGCAAACGTGCCGACAACTCCGGCGCCGCCGGCCGCAGCGGCGCCAGCATGGCGGGCGCATGCACGCCGATCAAATCCATCACCGATTTCATCGGCCCGGGATTTGTCTCGGCAAACGCCAGATTCATCAACGGAATCAACGAGCGATGCAGGGCCAGCGCTTCCTGCGTCTTGCCATCGGCGGCGAGTTGATAAATGGCGCGCCACGCGGTCGGCAATAGAGTAGCCGTGACGACAATGCCGCCGCGCGCACCCGCCGCCACATGCAGCGGAAACAGCGTATCTTCGCCGCTCAGCACGGAAAACGATGCGTCGACGCCGGCCACCGTGCGTAGAAAATGCCACATGTCCGTGTTGCACGCCTTCATGCCGATAATCCGCTCGTGCTTCGACAACTCGTGCAGCACTTCGGGCGCGATTGCGATGCGGGTGCGGTAAGGGATCTCATAGATCAGGATAGGCAACGGCGATTCGTCGGCGTAACGCATGAAGTAATCGCGGATGCCGTCTTGCGTCGGATTCGTGTAGTAAGGTGTCAGCACCAGCAAGCCGTCAGCGCCGGCGGCGGCGAAATCTTTGCCCGCCTGCATCGCGTCGTGATAACCGGGATCGAGTACGCCTGCCACCACAGGAATTGTTCCTGCCGCTTCCTTGACGGTGATCTCTGCCATGCAGATGCGCTCGGTCCGCGAAAGCGCGCCATACTCGCCGGTGCCGCCCAGCGGCACAACGCCGTCCACGCCTTGCTTGAGCAGATAACGCATCAGCGCGCGCGCGGCCTCGGCGTTGATGGTGTCGTCGGAATTGACGGGGGTCGGAATGGCTGGCAAGACGCCGCGCAGTTGTTGAGCTGAAAGCATGAAAAGGTCCCGTAGAATAAGTAGGTTAAGAAGCCAGGCTGCGCCGGTGCAAACGGTCCGCAACCCAGATCAAAGCAGCAATGAAGACGAACAGACAGGTCGATACGGCGGCGATGACCGGCGATATCTGCATCGTGATTTCATCCCAGAATTGCTTGGGCAAGGTCGCGCTCAAGCCGCCCGACGAGAACAGCGCAATGCTCAGCTCATCGAACGAGGTGGCAAAGGCGAACAGGAAAGAGGACATCAGGCCGGCAGCCAGAATCGGGAAAGTGACGCGGCGCAGCGTCGGCCATGGGCGCGCGCCGAGACTGTGCGCGGCAAGGTCGAGGCGCGTGTCGTAGTTGCGCAGCACGGCCATCATCGTGATGACCACATAGGGTACGGCGACGACGGTATGCGCAAGCACGAGTCCGAACGCCGAGCCGATCAGTCCGATTTTGGCGAAGAAATAAAATACGCCGACCGCAATGATCATGCGCGGCACCACGATCGGCGCCAGTACGAAGGCAAGCATCGCCGCCTTGCCGCGCATGCCGCCGCGCACAATGAGAAACGCGGCGGGCGTACCGATCAGCATCGAAAGAATGCCGGTACCGAAAGCGACCAGCATGGAACGCGTAATGGCGTGCATCCAGAGCGGCGAATCGATGATCTGTTTATACCACTGCAGCGACCAGCCATGAGGTGGCCACGCCAGGCCGGACGCGGCATCGAAGGAGAGCGGGATCATCAACAGCGCTGGTGCGCTCAGGAAAACCAACAGCAAGATAACCACCACCCGCAGCGTCAAACTCTCGCCACTGGCGGCGCGTTTGCGACGCTTGGGTATGAGGCTGATCACGGCATCCGTAGCGTTGCCGAGCAAGGTCAGAATGGCATTGCCGAGCTTGCGGCTCCAGCCGTCGCTTTTTTGCCGGCCGCTGGCGGCTGGACTGCCGCCGGCCATGGTCGATAATCCGACCATCCGGTCGTAGACCAGGAACACTAGCAGCACTACCGCCAGCAGCAGTACCGAGATCGCACCGGCGAAGCCCCAGTTCAGGGCCTGCATCAACTGGTCGATGATCAATTGCGTGATCATGGTCTGATGGCGTCCGCCAAGCAGGGCCGGCGTGATGAAGAAACCGATGGCCGTGACAAACACCATCAACGCGCCTGCCGCCACACCCGGCAGCGAAAGCGGAAAGTACACCTTCCAGAACGTCGTACCGGGGCGTGCGCCGAGCGTTGCTGCAGCACTCGGCAGGCGGCGGTCGATGTTCTCCATCACCGACAGCATGGTCAGCACCGCCAGCGGCATCAGTGCGTGGACCATGCCCACGATCACGCTGGGAAAGTTGTAGAGCAGACCCAGGGGGCGGTCAATGATGCCGAGCGCCAGCAGCGTCTGGTTGATCACGCCGGTACGCCCGAGCAGCACGACCCAGGCGAAGGTGCGGACAAGAAAGCTGGTCCAGAAAGATAGCAGCACCCAGAACAGCAGCCGGTTCTTGCGCTCGCGCGACAGCGACGAGATCAGGTAGGCGATGGGATAGCCTGTGAGCACCGAGAAGAAAGTCGTCCACAACGAGACCTTCAGGGTGATCAGCAGCACGTCCACATACACCGGCGAAGCAAACAGCCGCTTGTATTCGATCAGCGTGAAGCCGTTATCGTTATGCACGCTCAGCAGCAGCAACTGACCGACCGGATAGACCAGCATCACCAGCAACAGCAGCACGATCGGCGCGGCCATCGCGCCGGGACGCAGCCATGACCGCAGCCAAAAGCGCCATTGCGGACGCCGCGGCGCCGGCGCTTGAGATAAGTTCTGGGTGCTCAGGGTGGAGAGATTCATGGCTTATCCCGCGATGGCGACGGCATCGGCCGCCAGCCACGAGAGCCCGAGCGTCTGTCCGATCTGGTACTGGCTGTTGCGCCGGTTGGTAGGAAACGCAGCGACCAGCGGCGCGCCGTCCGCTGCATGCGATTGCAGATACAGCTTGGTCATGCTGCCGGTGACCATGATGTCAGTCAGTTTCGCCGACAGCATGCCGCCTACCGACTCTGAAGCGGCATCGTCGTGCACCTGAAGATTTTGCGGCCGCAGCATCAGTTTCACCGGCTTGCCATTGCCGATCGCCTTGTCGTACGCCATCGCCTCCCCTTTGGCGACGCCTTGCACGCTGATCTGCACCTGGTCGCCGGCGCGGCCGGTGACGACCGCATCGAGCAGATTCGACTCGCCCAGAAAATCCGCGACGAATACGCTCTTCGGCCGGAAATACAGGTCGGCCGGCGTGCCGAGCTGCGCGATCGAGCCGGCGTTCATCAGGCAGATGCGGTCGGACATGGTCATCGCCTCTTCCTGATCGTGCGTGACGTAGACGATCGTCGTTCCCAATTCGCGATGAATGCGCTTGATTTCGAGCTGCATGTGGTCGCGCAATTTCTTGTCGAGTGCGCCGAGCGGTTCGTCCATCAGGATGATGGATGGCCGATAGACCATGCAGCGCGCCAGCGCGATCCGTTGCTGCTGGCCGCCGGACAATTCGCGCGGATAGCGCCCCGCCACATGCGGCAGGTGCACCATGTCCAGCGCCTGCATCACCTTGTCGCGAGCGGCTTTGGCGTCGGTCTTGCGCATCTGCAGCGGAAACGCAATGTTCTCCGCCACCGTCATGTGGGGGAACAGCGCGTAGTTCTGAAACACCATGCCGATATCCCGTTCATACGGTGCACCGTACGTCACATCGACGCCGTTGATGCAGACCTGGCCATCGTCCGGTTGCGTCAATCCGGCGATCAGGCTGAGCAGCGTGGTTTTACCCGAGCCGCTCGGCCCGAGCAGTGTCAGAAATTCGCCTTGGGCGACGTCGAGATCGGTCGGCGCCAGCGCGACGAAATCGGCGTAGCGCTTGCACAGTCCTGAGATTTGAAGGTTCGAGGCAGGCATGGGTATCGGTATCCGTCAGTGTGATAAGGAAGATCAGGTCAGGACCCAGCGGTTGAATCGCTCAAGCGCGACGCTTTGCTTTTCCTGCCAGAATTTGGGATCGATATGCAGGCCGCTCTTGATGTTCTCGACAAAGGTAGGACAATTTTTCGCGATTTCCGGCTTGATGAAATTGAAGGCCTCCGGTTGCGTGACGCCAGCCGGAAAGTATTCAACGAGCGCGGCCTGGCGTTTCGGATCGGAGGCGAATTTGATGAACTCGCGGCAAGCGTTTGCGTTCGGCGTGCCTTTGATGATCGACCAGTTATCGCAGCCCCAGATGTTCTGGTGCCAGGCAATCGCCACCGGTGCGCCGCTGGCAATCGCGGATTGCGCCCGCGATACCCAGGTGCTGATCATGTCCACTTCGCCCGAGATGAGCATCTGTTCGACCTGCGCACCCGTAGTCCACCAGACGTCGACGTGCTTGGCGATCTTGTCCAGACTGGCGAAACTCTTATCGAAATTGCAGGGATATACCTGAGAGGCCGGCACGCCGTCGGCCATCAAGGCTTCTTCGATTGTGTCGAACGGGTACTTGCGCAAACCGCGACGGCCCGGGAAATCCTTCACATTCCACATATCCGCCCAGGATGCAGGCGCCTTGCGGCCCTTGAAGGCATCGGTTCTATACGCCAGCACCGTCGTATAGACGTTGGTGCCGACGCCGTACGGCGACATGTATTGCGCCGGAATCCTGGCGATTGTCGGATCGGATTCGAGGCCATGCTTCTCCAGATATTCCTTGCCGCCGCCGGTGAGCAGCAGTATTGCCGGCTGGCTGATCTTCGCCATGTCCCAGGTATAGCTGCCGGTCTCGACCATGCTCTTGATCTGCGCGGTCGGCTCGGCATTGGCTTGCACGCCGACCACCTCGATACCCGTCTTCTCCGTGAACGGCCGGTAGAACACCGCACCATACGCCTTGGCGTAAATCCCGCCGTCGTCCCGGACGACAATGCGCTTGCTCGCCGCCCTCGCCGGCGTCCAGACGAACGGGAACGCGACAGCAGCAGCGCCGGCGACAGCTGCCTTGATGGCCGTGCGGCGGCCAGGTTGCTCAATTGCTTGTTGAGTGTGATCGCGTGCGGGCTGCTTTTTCATATCTGCTCCAAAGGGTGAAATTTGAAAACGGAAAGGCCGATAGTGCGAAGGTCCCGGCTTAGTCGAGGCCTGGATCTGGAAGTGAATGCCTGGGCAGCAAACGGCCAGGATTCAACAGGTTGCGCGGATCGAGCGCCTGCTTGACGGCGTGCATCAACGCAAGTTCGGTGGGAGATTTGTAGTGCGCCATCTCCGCCAGCCCGGTTTGACCGACACCGTGCTCCGCGCTGAAGCTGCCGTACAACGTGTACGCAACGTCGTTCACGCAACGGCGCAGGGCGGCGCCTGTAGCGTCGGAGTCGGCCAGTGCGCGCCAGGCGTCGAAGGTGAAGAAGGGAATGAAGTGCACGTTGCCGTCTCCGAGATGCGCGACGACGACGATGTCGAGTCCTGGAACGATGGCGCGCACGGCGCGCGTGGCCTGCTCAATGAACGCTTGCACCGCCGATACCGGCACCGCGCAGTCGGTGGTCAATCCGACGCCGGCTTTCTTGTTGGCTTCGGAAACGCTGTGGCGTATCTCCCAGAGCGTGGCGCGCTGCGTGTCGTTGGCGGCGAGAACGGCGTCGAGAATCAGGCCATCGGCAGCCGCCTGTTCGAGCGTTTGCTGCAGCAGCGCTTCCATCTGGTCGCCGCCGCCCGTGTCCGCCAGCTCCACCAGCACGTGCCATTCATGCAGCTGGCCGAGCGGATTGCGGCGGTTGGGAACATGCTCGACAACGAGTTCAAGTTGACGGCGATTAATCATCTCGAAAGCTGCCAGCCGCGATCCGCAAGCAGCTTGAAAAAGGCCGAGAATCCGCAGCGTGGCGGCGAGATCGGCGGGAGCGAACCACGCGAGCGCATGATGTGTCGGCAGCGGATGCAGCTTCAGCGTGGCCGCCGTGATGATGCCCAACGTGCCTTCGCTGCCGATGAACAGATGCTTCAGATCGAGCCCCGTGTTGTCTTTACGCAAGGCACGCAAGCCGTTCCAGACCGAGCCGTCGGCAAGGACCACTTCGAGACCCAGCACGTTATCGCGTGTATTTCCATAACGCAGGACGGCGGTGCCGCCGGCGTTGGTCGCCAGATTGCCGCCAATCTGGCACGATCCCTCGGCGCCTAGGCTCACTGCGTACAGCCGTTGTTCTGCGGCAGCCGCATCCTGCACGGCTTTCAGCACGCAGCCGGCTTCGACTTCCATCGAGTTGTTGGCGGCATCGACATAGCGGATGCGCCGCATCCGTGACAAATTGACGATGACAGGCGGTATGCCTTTGTTAGCAGGCACTGCGCCGCCGCACAGACTCGTGTTGCCGCCTTGCGGCAGGATCGGGACGCCGTGTGCAGCGCACAGACGCACGGCAGCAGATACCTGTGCCGTGTTCGAGGGCTGGACAACGCAGGTGGCGGGCGCTTTGTAGCGGCCACGCCAGTCTTCGGTAAAGCCGTCGAGATCGGACTGGGCGGTCAAGACCGCATCGGATCCGAGTTCGGCCTGTAGAGCTGCGATTAACGTCACGACGCCATTCATGTCCAGTTCCTCGATGGAACACCGGTTTTAGCGCGAATCGGCTAAAAAACCCGTTCCTGCGAAAAAAGTATATGACCATAAAAATCGCAATACAATTCATTTAATCGCATTACAATCGAAATGAGTGATTTTTACTGAATTTGAGAATGAGGCCGCAGTTGCGTGGTGGTTTGTGCGAGTAGAAAATCGACGGAAGATGCTGGCCCTGCGTCAGGACAGTTGGCGCATCGCCAGATTGGTCGGATTGGCAGGAAAAATCGATAACAACGCGACAATTCAGCACGAGGCAGTCAGTGCTTTATGCTGGCTACGTCGAAAATGCAGCGGATGAGGTAGTCGGACGGTTGCGTGGAAATCGCGCCTTCGCGCTCCGAACTCCCAATCTGACGCATTGCCCCTGAACACCGGATTTCAAACCGTTGACTAAGCGGCCCGTTGTTCAAGCTGGATGAACCCGCCCTCGTCAACCTTGGCAAATATCGTTTCGTAACTCCCGATCGATGCGTGATGGGTCTCCATCGGATGGACATGAGTGGCGGTAACGACCATCACTTTTGCACCTGCGGCCTCGCCAGCAGCAATGCCGACAGGCGCATCTTCAAATATCAGACAGTGGCTTGCATCGACCCCGAGCTTCCGGGCCGCAAGCAGATAGCAATCAGGATTCGGCTTTCCGGCGGCGACATCCTCGGACGTCACAAGAACAGCCGGAACAGGAATACCCGCTGCTTTCATGCGCTGAATCGCTAGAGCCTTGGGAGCGGAGGTCACAACGGCCCAACTGGCCGCTGGCAAAGACCTTAAGAAATTCGCTGCGCCAGGCACTTCGACAATGCCGTCTACGTCAACAATTTCCGCTTCGGTAATCCCCAATGCCTCCATTTCCGGATCGATTCCAGGAAGCGCCAATCGAGTGACGGTGTCAACGGCGCGAGCGCCGTGGATGGTCGGCAGGAAGGAGGCGACATCGAGACCATGCCGCGTCGCCCATACACCCCAAATACGTTCGGCCGCGGCTATAGAGTTGAGAATGGTTCCGTCCATATCGAAAAGGAGTGCACTGTATCGACCTTTGGGTAGCGATGGACCACGACCAGACATTTTCTCTTTCCTTCACATGCGAATTGGGGGCGTCCATTATCTCCGATATAAATAAGAAGCGCGTTGAGCGACTAAGCGACCCCTCTTTCATTTACATCTCGTCGTCAATGAGTCTTCGTCAGGACGACGTGAACCGCATGCGCCGTGGGCACGTATTCAGTGCACTGATAGCCGAGTTTTGGCAAGTCGATACCGGCTAGAAGGTGTTCTCCGGAACCAAGCAGGACCGGGGCGATGGCAATGTGCAGCTCATCCACGAGCCCCGCGCAAAGGTATTGCCGTACCGTGGCGACGCCGCCGCCAAGCCGGATATCTCGGCCGTCGGCAGCGTCGCTGGCGCGCTGAAGTGCAACATGGATGTCATCGGTAACGAAGTGGAACACGGTGCCGCCATCCATCGTGATCGATGGCCGGGCGTAGTGGGTCAGCACGAAGACTTGAGTGTGATACGGAGGATTGTCGCCCCACCATCCCTTCCATGTATCGTCTGGCCAGGCGCCTCTGACGGGTCCGAACATATTGCGCCCTATGATCCACGCCCCAATGTTGCTGAATCCGCGCGCCGCAAAGCTGTCATCTACGCCAGTCGCGCCGCCATCATTTCCAAACATCCGTTGAAACGTCCGAGTGGCGAAGGCCCATTCGTGCAACGCCATGCCGCCGACGCCGAGCGGATTGTCGAGATTCTGGCTGGGGCCGGCACCGTAGCCGTCAAGAGAGATGGAGAAGGCGTGACCGCGGAGTTTGGACATGATTGGCGATCCTTTCAATTGGTGCCGATGGCCTGCACAAAGGTAGATTGCTTAGGAAGGTCTCTAACCCTGCGGGCTTACGGTCATATGCCGGCAATACCTTTCAAGTTCCTCTGGCAGACCGGTCGGACAAACGCCGCATTGCTTATTTCCTGGCACGGCGTAATCGATGAACTTCGGATAGGGCAGCTTCAGATTTGCCATGATGTGCTTGAATTCCTCCAGAGTGCGCTCCGCCCCAAGCCGAGGGTTACGCTTCTTTTCCTGCGCTATCGAAGAAACGCGCCGGCCCTGATAGTCGTGCGCCGGGTATACCAGGACGTCATCCGGCAAAGTAAACAACTTCTCTCGAACGCTTTTGTATAGAGCTTCTGCATCGCCATTCTGGAAATCCGTCCGGCCGCAACCCTCAATAAGGAGGGCATCGCCGGTAAATACCCTGTCCCCGGACAGATAGGCAAAATGGCCGTCGGTGTGGCCAGGTGTGTACAAGGGAGCAAGCGAAATACTGCCAACCTGAAATGGCTTGCCTTCTTCGATGCCGATGTCGGTGCACGGCAGCCGGTCATAGGCCGGTGCGGCAATTTTGCTTCCTACCGCTGTCTTCAGGTGCAGCGCTGCGGTAATGTGGTCTGCATGAACGTGAGTGTCGAGACTATAGGCAAGAGCAAGGCCAAGCCGTTTAACCTCTGCCAAGTCACGCTCCATCGCATTAACCACAGGGTCGATCAACACCGCCTGGCCGGTTTCCTCGCAGCCAAGGAGGTAGGTGTAGGTGCTGGACAACGGCTCAAACAATTGGCGAATGATCATAAAACCTCCCTTGCACATATTGGCGTGATTCGAGGGAATAAGCGGCGTATTCTATTTCCTGGATGCTGGTTCATGCCCCGATGACAAGGCGGAACCTGATGGGCGTAATGGATTCCTGATCAGCCTGAACAGTTGTGGCGATAGCGTGGTGGCACAGCGCCCATGCCACAGAGGAAAGATCACAGCCCTTGCGCTACTTTTTGGCCTGGGGATCGTCTGCCGGATTCAGATAGTTGATGTCGAACGGACCGTCGCCGCTAACCTGTATGAGCGTTGCGGTTTTCGTGTATGCATAATGGTGGACTTTGCCCGGCAGGTGATGAAATCCGCCGCTCTTCAGTACATGCGCCGACTTCTTGTCCAAGGTATCGCTCATCCCCAGATAGAGGGCGCCTGACAGTACGGTCAAATTCTCGTCCTTCGTGTGAAAGTGCGGGGGCAGGACATACCCCGCAGGGAGCTTGGCGCGAAACGCATATGCGCCTTCTTTGGATGGGTCGCCATACAACACCGCAAGCTTCGCCCCCTTCGGGACTGACGGTGGCGCTGCTCCCCATTTCATATCTTGCGGGTTCAGAAACGTCGGGTTCTCGGCAAACGCTGTCATTGCCACCAAGAACAACGCTGCAAACAGAAATACGTGCTTCATCGCAACCACCCCGCTGTCATGTCAGTGGTAACTCCTGGCCGGGCTTGCCACCTGCGGAAGTGCCTTAGCCGGCGTCACCCGTTGCTATTCGTTGCTATTACTTGCCGGTTGAAGATCGATGTCGCCCATCAATCTGGCGTTGTTTCATAATAGTCATCGCCCTGCGAGATAGCAATCTCATTAAACTCTTGCACTGCAGTCAGCCGTGAAATCGGCACATTGATACGGACAAAAAAAAGACAGGACGCGCCTGTCTTTTTTTGCTGAGCGACTTGATTACTTCGCTGCAGGAGCCGCTGCTTTCGCATCGTCCTTGGTTTCTTTAGCAGCCGCCTTCGCTTTGGTTTTGGCTTTTACAGCTTTATGATGAGCCTTCGCTTTGGTTTCCATGGCGTCGCTTTTAGCGTCCGCTGCTTTTGCATCCGCCTTGGCGTCGGTTTTCGCTTCTTTCGCATCGGCTTTTGCAGCTGGGGCAGCGACAGCGGCTGGCGCTGCTGCAGGTTTAGCCGGGGCTGCCGGCGCTTGAGCGAAAACAGAAGTTGCGAACAAACCAGCGATCAGAGTAGCAAGTAATTTATTCATTTGCGCACCTTAACGTTATCTTGATTAACTCAGGAGTTTCCTGAGGGCTTGAGCTATAAACGAGCAGTATGAGAGGAACGTTGACTGCCATTACACCCTGTAACAACTCCCTGCTTACTTATTGCTTACTTATCGATTTACTTGCCGATCTGTTTGCTGACGCCATTTTCCTGCTGATTCAATACCGCTTGTTCCGACTTGGTGATGTGACCGCCGTTCTGTCTGGCCATATCGCGTTCTTCCTGGCGGATAGCATGGTCTTCCTTGTGCAAGGTCTTGGCTTGCGCCTTGCTCATTTCACCTTCTTTAACTTCATTCTTGATGCGCCGGTTCTGGTTTTTCAGGCGATTGTTGACTTGCTCGCGGCGCGGGTGATTTTTTTGCCATGTGGTGTCGGCCATTGCACTGCCGGCAGCGCTGGCAAAAACAGCGACCAGAGCGGTAAGAACGATTGCTTTTCCTGAGCGATTGAGCTTGAACACGATGTATCCCCCTTTAACGTATGTGGTTTTGAATGCCAGATTAACTGCTGCTGCCCTTCATAAACGCCAGCTCGCGTCATCGCGCCGACAATACAAAATGTTTTTGCAGTAACCAGATGTAATTTCACATGTTTGCATCGGCTTTAGCGCCGGTCTTCAACCCCTTTGTTCAGAATAGGGATACGGGATTGCTGTCATTTTATCGGCTGGCAACTGACGCCTTTACCACAGATGTACTCGCTCCAGCATTGACATCGCTATACCCGAGGGGCAATATACAAATTAACAATCAATGCACAAATAAAATTAACAATTAAGAACGTTTCTGTCGAAAAAACTTATAAAAATTATTAAAAAAGCAGCGATTTAGTTTGGCGGTTTCCAGATATCAGCGCGTCCCCATAAGGTAAATAACGGGCAAATAACGCGCAGGAAACAAAGGGAGGATCACGCTCAATGTCTTGGCGCGAGAACACTATGGCCGTCCACAGGCTAGACAAAAAAAACGAAATTGCATCGAGTCTGGTCACGGACGCCGCTGACGCGCAAATGGTTAGCAGGATGCGGCTAGTTCTGGCTGTGTCTGGCCTCTTAGCGATTTTTATCGACCCCTCAGGCTTGAGCGGCGTTGACCGTTCTACCTGGCTCGTCTTTTCCGGGTATGTCTTTCACTGCACCGCCCTTTACATTTTTGCACTTCTTAACAAGCCATTCTCACAGAGCAAGCTGATTCACTGGATGGATATCTGCTGGTATGCGCTGATTGTCTTGTTCACAGGCGGCGTCAGCAGCTTTTTTTTCCTGTTCTTTTTTTTCGCCATTCTCACTTCGTCTTTTCGCTGGGGTTTCGAAGAGGGTGCGCGCATTACCATCGCTTCAGCGGCATTGCTCGCCGCATGCGGCATGACGTTAGGCACAGAGCAAGATCTTCCTCGGTTATTGTTGCGTACCACCTTCTTGCTGACGTTCGGCTACATGAGTGCGCGCTGGGGAGAATCAAAAATAGAACTGAAGCGCCGGATTGCCCTGCTTCGCGATGTCAGCCGGCTATCAAATCCGCGGTTTGGGGTCGATCACACCATTACCTCTGTCCTGAAAAAGACATTGGCGTTTTTCCGAGGCAGCAGCTGCATCTTGGTGATCCGGGACAAGGATTCCGCGATCTATTCATTGCGGACGATAAAAGAAGGCGATACAGAGCAATCAATCAATGCCGTGCAAGTTCGTGCAGAAGCGGCATCACGGCTCATGGCTTTTTCCCAAGACCATGTCGTTGCATACACCCGCCCGCTTGGACCAGTCATGTCTATCCTCGGAGGATCTCTGTTGTATGAAAGTGCGAGCGGCAGATGGATCAAACGCGAAGAGCAAACAAGCCAGAACATGGCCGAGCTTCTGGAGGCAGATTCCTTTATCAGTGTTCCTTTGTCATTGAGGAAGGGAGAAGGCCGTATTTATGTGGTCTCGCGGAGAGACAGATTCAGCAAAGCGGACGCCCTGTTTTTGAGTCATATCGCTGAACAAGCATTTCCTGTTATCGAGAACATCGAACTTCTCGATCGGATGGCCTCGGAGGCTGTTTCGCAGGAACGGAAAAAGATTGCATTGGATATTCACGATACTGCCATCCAGCCATACATCGGCTTGAAAATGGGCTTGAGCGCCCTCCGGCATAAAGCTGCTCCCGGCAATCCTCTCATCGACGATCTCGATAAATTGACAAGCATGGCAGCACAGGTCATTGGCGATTTGCGCCGCTATGCCGGGACGTTTAAAAGCGAATCGGGGCAGACTGAACCTATATTTCTAGCTACTCTGCGCCAGCAGGCAGCGCAAGTCCGGGAATTCTACGGAATCGATATCGCAGTCAGCATGGAAGGCGAACTTAACGTGAGCGACCGCTTGACTGCGGAGGTATTGCAGGTCGTGCGCGAAGGATTGAGCAACATCTGCAAGCACACCGATGCGCAACGCGGATTGGTCAAACTCCACTGCGCAGACGGCTGGCTCAAGATTCAAATTGAAAATGAAGGTATCGGCACTCAGGCTGTCGATTTCACGCCACGCTCGATTACCGAGCGGGCTAGCGCGCTGGGCGGCAACACCCAGGTAAAGCAAGGGGCTGGCGGCAGCACTGCCGTATTGATCGAAATACCCGTTTGAAAAGGTGAGACCATGAAGCCGGCGGAAGAAACCATTCGCGTAATGCTCATCGACGATCACCAGACGATGTTGTGGGGACTGGGTAAATTGATCGATGGCGAGAAACCAAAGATGGAGGTGGTCGGGACCGCAAGAAGCTGCGAAGAAGCGCTTGCGAAAATCGACCAGCTGATTCCGGATGTCATCTTGCTGGACCTTGATCTGGATGGAAAAAACGCCCTCGATATTCTCCCAGCCCTGTTGTCGAATCTGGTGTCGCGCGTCTTGATCTTGACCGGCGAACGCAAGCAGGCGACGCTGGATATAGCGGTTATGCGCGGCGCCCGCGGGGTGTTGCGCAAGGACGCATCGGCGGAGCAAGTGCTGAAGGCGATAGAAAAAACCCATCAGGGCGAGCTATGGCTCGACCGTGAAACGCTGGGCAGGGTATTCGGTGAACTCATGGTTCCGCCCGGGACGCCCAAGCCAGACTCCGAAACGAAAAAGAAAGCGACCCTGACCGCCAAGGAGCAAAAAATCATTCACACGATTATCGAGGGAAGCGGCGCCTCGAACAAAGCGCTTGCGCAGCAGCTGTTCATATCCGAACACACCTTGTGCAACCATTTGACATCCATCTACCACAAGCTGGACGTGAGCAATCGGCTTGAGCTATATGTGTATGCAATCAAGCACCAGCTGGGGAATCCCCAATCCTGATTGAAGGTTCAATGGACCAGGCAGCGAATCCGGACAAACTAATTAGCCGGATTTGCTCCCCGCCCCGCCTTGTCCGCTACCTTTGGCATTGCCTCAGGCTCTTAATGGACTCCGCTTATCAGCGGAAGTACGGTTCGAATAATTTGAATTGCCGCTGGCCCCATGATGACCATGATAATCGCCGGGAAAATACAGGTTATCAGCGGAAACAGCATTTTTGTAGGGACCTTAGCAGCCATTTCCTCTGCACGCACATGTCTCTTATATCGCAAATCGTCAGAGAATACCCGCAGGGACTCGCCAATGCTTGTCCCAAACTTGTCTGCCTGGGTCAACATGGCGGCGAATGTACCGATTTCATCAACACCGGTGCGTAGCGCAAGATTGCGCAAAGATTTTTCACGCGTACCGCCCGCCCTCATTTCCAGGTTGGTCAAGTGCAGCTCTTCCGCCAACGCGACACTTTTCATCTTGATTTCATCGACCACTTTAGCGAGTCCGGCATCCAATCCCAAACCTGCTTCTACGCAAATCAGCATCAAATCAGCCGCATCAGGAAAATTCTCGAAGATTTCTCGCCTACGGTTTCTTATCTTCCAGTGCAGAAGGATGTTGGGCAGGTAGCAACCGATCATGGCTGATAAGACTACAAACAGCAGGAGCGGCGTGCCCTCAACGCTAGTCAATGTTCTAAGCCCCAGGAATGCCATCGCCGCAAAGGCAAGGGGCAGCAATGTCTTGATGCCAAAATAGATGAGACGCGCATCGATATGGCGGATTCCCGCATTGAGAAATTTGATTCTTAACGGCGACGTTTCCCAATTACCGGTTGGTGAAGATAACTTGGCGAACGGGCCAACGATATTCACCATGGTTTCTGTCCACTGCGGCTTCTCTGCCGGGTTAGACATTGCTTGCAGTCGCTGCGCTGTTTTGGTAGGCGCCAGCCAGACAAACAGTCCTATCACTCCCAACGTGACAGCGAAGAAAATCAGTACGGGAAGTATTAGCATTTTGCTTCTCCTCTATACTCGGATTTTGATCATTTTTCTGAGAATCAAAATGCCGATGGCCATCAAGATGAGCGTGTATTTCATGATTGCAATGCCGATGGGATCCTTCCACAAGGGGCCCATAAAATCCGGATTCAAAAGAAACATGGCTGCTCCTAGGGCGAAAGGCATGACGCCTAAAATCCAGGCCGATAACCGTCCCTCGGATGACAACACCCTTATCTTAGAAAGCAACTTCAAGCGTTCCCGAATCAAGCGGCTCAAATTAATGAGCACCTCGGTCAAATCTCCGCCTGAATCGCGTTGAATGAGAACGGCGACCACGAAGTAACGCATATCGGTAATCGGCACGCGTTCGCACAGGTTCGTCAATGCCTGCTGTAGCGACACACCAAAATTGACCTCGTCGTGCACGATACGAAATTCACTGGCAATAGGTTCCGCCATTTCTTCACCAATCATTTGCAGTCCGGATGAAAAAGCATGGCCAGAACGCAAGGCCCGAGTCACCAGATCAAGCGCTTCAGGTAATTGCTGCTCAACCTTGGTCAAACGGCGGTTCCGCTTTTTTTGTACATACAGTAAAGGCAGAGCTGCCGCGGCAACACCAATCATCAATCCCATCAGAATCGATTGATAAAGCAGCAAAGTTATGATTGTGCAAGTTATGAATCCCAATGCCGCGCACGATAACAGGAGCTTGGATACAGTCCAGTCGAGACCTGCCTGGAGAATGAATTTATCCAGTCTTTGCACCCTGGGAAGGCTCAACAACAGCCGCTCGAATCCCGGAATTTCGCTCAGCATGCGCTGTTTCAATAGTTGCGATTGACGGGTTTTATCTAGAGAAGCTGAAAGTCCACGGAGCCGATTCGCAATCTTCCTGGCCTCCGGTCCCCTATATGATTGCCACATCATATAAAGGCCCTCCAGAAGTAAAACTACCGCGACGAAGACAAGCACCGTTATGATCAGGAAGGCGTTACCGCCGATCGATTGCAACATGATTTACCCTCCTATCATTGATAGTGCTTAGTGGGATCGAACATGGCGTCCGGCATGGTCACGCCAAACGAGCGCAAGCGTTCGGTAAACTTCGGCCTCACGCCTGTCGCATGAAAATAGCCTTGGACCTCGCCGTCGACACCAATGCCGGTTTGCTTGAAGGCGAATATCTCTTGCATGGTAATAATATCGCCCTCCATTCCGGTGATCTCTTGAATGCTGGTGATTTTCCGCTTGCCATCGATCAATCTGATGGCTTGGATCACTACCGTGATGGCTGAAGCAATTTGCTGTCGCGCTGCTTTATGCGGAAGATTCAAATTTGCCATTCCAATCATGTTTTCAAGCCTGGACAGTGCATCTCGCGGCGTATTGGCATGGATGGTAGTGAGCGATCCCTCATGGCCGGTGTTCATCGCTTGCAGCATATCGGCCGCCTCCGCGCCGCGTACTTCGCCAATCACGATCCGGTCAGGCCGCATCCGCAGCGCGTTGCGCACCAAGGCACGCTGGGTAATCTCGCCCTTGCCCTCGATATTCATTGGCCGCGTTTCCATCCGCACCACGTGCGGCTGCTGCATCTGCAGCTCGGCCGCATCTTCGATAGTGACAATCCGCTCCGATACTGGAATATAACTGGACAGGATGTTCAGCAATGTCGTCTTGCCGGCGCCGGTGCCGCCGGAGATAATCATGTTGACTTTGGCCTTGCTCAAACCTTCCAGCATGAACGCCATTTCCATCGTCAAACTCTTGTACTCGTTAGCCAGATTGTCCATTTTGAGAGGAATATGCGCGAATCGCCGAATCGACATCATGGGCCCATCCAACGCCACTGGTGGAATGACTGCATTGACCCGAGAGCCGTCAGGTAGCCTGGCGTCCACCATAGGGCTGGATTCATCTATCCGCCGGCCGACCAGGGACACGATCTTGTCAATAATGCGTAGCAGGTGCTTCTCATCGGTAAAGGTGACATTGGTAAGCTCAAGCCGTCCCCTGCGCTCCACATAGATCTGCTCGTAGGAATTGACCAGGATATCGGATACTGTCGGATCAGCCATCAGCAATTCAAGCGGGCCGAACCCCAGCATTTCATGTTGAATGTCGCGGATCAGCGAGCGTCGTTCGACATCATTGATCACCGCTTGCTCTTCATGCAGCAGGCGCTCAACCATCGCAGCGATTTCTTGCCGCAGCATTTCGGGGGCCAAGCTCTCCAGCACGGCCAAATCGAACTTATCCAGCAGCTTGAGATGCATCCGTCCCTTCAACAGCTTATACGCATCACTTGCCACCTGAATCTGTGGTTGCTCCGATGCAAATGGCTCTATCCTGGCGGCGTTTAATTTTTCTCGAAAAGACATTTTGATATGCTCCGGTTAAGCCTGCTTTTTCACGCTTGGATCGCCTTACAAATTTGCGCCGCTCTGACGGTACTGCTTATGCTCGCCTGAACAGACGCCCCAACAGACTGCGACTTTCTTCTTCCTTGGGACTCAGCGATAACGCGAACGCAGCCAAGTTCTTAGTCACGGCATTGGAACGTGCCGTTTCGATCATTGGATCACCGTGGTTGATCGACGCATTTACCTGTTTATATGAGTTAGGGACAGTGTGTAGAGTAGCGGCACCCAAGGAGTGCCGTATATCATCGATACCTATTTCCCCGCTCTTCTCGACGCGGTTGACAATCAACTCGATCTTTTCTTCCTGATAGCCAAGCGATTTGAATATTGCGAGCAATTTTTTCGCATTTCGAATGTATGGCAGCCCTGCTTGCAATACTGGAAAAATCCGATGAGCCCGATCCAGCGCCTTGATGGCAAACGTATCCAGCGTTCTGCCTACGTCCAGCAATACAAAGTCATAGTGGGTGACCGCCAGGCTGAGGATGAGCTCGATATATTCCGGCCTGATTTCCATGGCTTGCGAAGGATCTTCCGGCGCGGCCAGTATGCTGTAGCTCGGTGAAATCTTGACCGCGCTGGCCGCCAGCAACGTAACATCCAGCCGGTGAATGTCCCGGGCAACGTCTGCCAGCGTGGAGATCGGCTTGCCGTCATGCACGAACGACAGCGCATCACCAAATTGCAGGTTCAGATCAATCAGCAGCACGGACTTGGTGTCCGCCAGCTGGTAGCCGAGGTTGGTTGCCAGGAAAGTAGCGCCGCTGCCGCCTTTGCATGGCATGAAGGCCAGTATCTTGCCGACCGGTTGGGCATGGACGCCGAGACGCTTGGCTGCTATGCGGCTTACCGCGGCTTCCAACGCGCCAGCGGTCACCGGCGACGGCAGTACCTCCCGCACGCCGGCGCGCATCGAGTTGATCAGGAATTCCGGAGTGTGAGTCGCGCAGAGCAGAATGACAGCGATGCCAGGATGACGGGTAGTGACATATTCGACCTGGGCAAGTTCGGCCGGATCGCAGCACATCCCCTCGACCAGCATCAGGTCCGGCTGCTCTTGTTCAGCAACGATACGCATCCTGCTTTTACCGCCTTCAATGAGGGCAACTGAATGCGAGCATGCGCCGATGATTCTACCCATCTCTTGTAGATTATTCATATTGGGAGAAATTATCGCGATCTTCATTTGATCCCTCTTGGCGTTGATTGTGACGATGTCATTGGGCTAAGCGCGGCGGCGTATAGGTACCGTAATAAGGTCCGACCCCGCTGGCGCCGCTGCTGGTGGCGCCTTGAATAAAATGGCCCTGAATGTATTTGCTGCTCCCCCCTTGTATATCGTCAATGTGAAAGCCTGCGAACCCGACGACCGGCGCTTGTGTAGCCGTGCTCCAGCCCGAAGGCTGGTTGACGACGACCACCGTGACGTCTGCGCCGGGCGGCGTCGGATACTGGCTAGACAGGGAGTTATAGAGTGAAGTCTTGGTGCCCGGTTGAATCCACGTGTTATCTCCTATGTTCAGTGGCGTCGGATTGCCGTTGGCGATCAAATTCCGCACAGTGGGCACGTCATTCGCATTCTGCTGGAAAGTAGTCCACTGACCTGACTCGCAACTGGGATAGTGATAGGAGGAACCTATCCTGACTTCCCATGGCTGACCTACTGTCGATATGCCATAGGGATCGGTATCCGTCGCTTTGAAGAGAAGGGGTTGCCCTTTAGTGCTATCCCAATATTTTGTAAACATGCACTGGTTGATGGCAACCGGAATCAGGGCTCCCGGCACCACGCTGCCCGGCGAAGAGATAACGGCGACTGCCTTGGCAGTCATCGGTACATCGGATCCCCCAAACATCCATCGGGTCAGCATCGTGATGGGCCCGTTATTCTTGCCGACGTCCTTCGTGATGGTGACTCTCACCGCCGGCCTGTCATCGTTTGTAAGCGGGGTAAAGGTGGTAGACATTGTTCCGCCTGACGGGCTCTTCGTTAGCAAATTCCAATACCCCACATCGATCTGGTGCCCTGAATCCGTGGTGGAAATCGCTTTATTGTCGGCGGTATTTCTGCCCAGCTCATTCGTGGCTTTGGCGCTGGCCCTGTTCCAGTTCAATGTCGCCGATGTGGCGCTTGTGCAATCCGTCGTTGATCCGGAAAGCGATTGTCGGTCCAGGCAATTAGCGCCGGCTAGTGCGGCTGCGTCCGCCACATTTTGCATTTCATTGCGGACGATGAATACTCTTCCTACGTCAATTGCAGCTACTGCAAAGCCGGTTAAGACCAAAAGTATGCCAGCCACGAATACCAGAACCGACCCTTTTTTTTGTGGCGACATGACATTGAACTTAGACATGATGTTGACCTTATTCATGATTCATCTCGGTGGTGGAAACCAAGGTAATTGCGCTCCCGACTGTGCTGGCGCCAGTCCCCAGCGACCACCATGATCCCAAGGAAAATCCATGTACAGCGTAGGATACGGTGACTGTGACAGGTGTATTGAAAGCCGGGGTAGCAGTGGGCGTCATGGTGATAACCGGATCTGCCGTACCAGTACAAGTAGCATTGCGGGTGCCACTGCTTACGGTGATGAGCGCGCTCTTGGCATAATTGCAGGCTACCTGTTTGATCGTTGCAGGATCCCATGTCGCAGTACTCAAGACTATCCCTTGCCGTACCGCCTCCCTGCTGGCGTTGGTGATGATCGCCTTGTCGTAGGCGAGGATGCCGAAATCCAGGACAGCAAAGATAATCAAGATCAGGAACGGAAGGACCAGCGCAAATTCCACGGCCTGCGAACCTTTCTGCTTGTTGTTGTCCATGTTAACTTCCTTTTTTTGGAAAACAATGAGAGGTAAGAGTTACCTCTCATTGACACAACCACTACAACCTATTAGCTGCATGTGCTACCCACGGTGAAACAAGTGGTAATACGGGTGACTAGCGTAGCAAACGAACTTTTAAGCCCTATCGTGGCGTCACCCAAGGCAACGACGAGTCCAATCGAGACTACAGCGATAATTAACGCGTACTCAACAACCTGGGAACCGCTTTCATCCTGTATGAACCGGGCTAGATTCTCAGCAACGGCGTTCATAAGACATTCTCCAAATAGAAATATCGCAGCACGCTGCATTGCCTGCTCTTAGGAGCAGGTGCTGCCAGCTGTGAAGCAAGTCGTCACCCGGGTGATGAGCGTAGCAAAAGAAGATTTGAGACTACTTGCCCCCACGCCTAAGGCCACAACCAATCCAATCGAAACTACAGCGATGATCAACGCATACTCAACAACTTGAGCGCCGTCCTCGTCTTTCGCAAAAGAATGGATGGAATGTTCAACTGCGTTCAAAAATTTGTTCATTTTTTTCACCTCTTGAAGATAGTTGTTAATCAAAATTTACTGCTCTGGTGCTGCTTGGTTACCACCTGCTTCTACTACAAAACCACAAAAATATGACTCCCTTTTTCCACTGGCAGCTTATTCTTCTGCCTTAATCAATACGATCCTCGATGCATCATTCTGACGTTACTGGGTGACGCCAAGGCTGCCGCCGATATTGATAACGTTGACCGCTGGCGGCGGCGCCTTGAAACTTCCTTGATAGAGATTGATGGCCTCCCTGGCCGCCTTGCCATCCATGCCTGCCACCTGATCGGGATTCTTGCCGGCGTCAGGATTGATGGTCATCTTCAGTTTGGCCGCGCGCACGGCGTCGCCGAACTTGGTGTCGTAGTTGGGGGTGACTGTCGAGCAGCCCGCCGTCAGGACGAGCAACAGTGCGATTGCGAGCTTGTTCATGGACTTTCCTTTTATTTGATTTCAGGAGTGGCGGCGGCATCTTCAGAACTAGCTGCTGGCGCCATGGCTGGAGCTGGAGCTGGAGCTGGAGCTGGAGCTGGAACTTGAGCCTGTGCTTGAGCCGGAGCCGGAGCGGATCCTTCCAGGCTGCCGTTGAAATAAACTTCGCCACGGCTAGGAACAATATGATTGTCCGTCGGCAGCGTCGGCACTTCCGCCAGCGGCTTCACCAGGTGCGGCGTAATCACGAACAGCAGTTCCGTCTGATCGGTCTGGAACTCGGAACTCCTGAACAGCGCACCCAGCACCGGCACCTCGCCCAAGCCGGGGAAGCGCTTCATGGTTTCGGTGACGTTGTTCTTGATCAGGCCGGCAATCGCGAAGCTTTGTCCATCGTTGAGCTGGACGGTGGTGTCCGCCCGCCGCACCGTCAGCGATGGCAGGACCGCCGTGACGCCGCCGACGGTGGTGAACGGCGAGCCGACCTGCGACAGATCGGATACTTCGGACACCATCTTCAGGTTGACCCGGGTGCCGTCCAGCACGGTGGGCGTGAATTTCACGCCGATGCCGAATTCCTTTTCTTCCAGCGTGATGGTGGGCACGCCGGCATTGTTGGTTTGCGATACTGGAATGAAAATCTTGCCGCCCGACAGGAAACTGGCCTGTTGACCGCTGATGGCCATGATGTTCGGTTCAGCCAGTACCCGCACCAGGCCGTCGTCCTTTTGTCCGTCGACGTTTACCGCGGTCCTGCCGATCTTCAGCGCCTGTAACAAGGCATTGCCGCCGCTCAAGAAATTGGACAGCAGGGAATAGGTATTCCCACCGCCATGACTGGAGCGGGCCAGGGCGACGCTCGATCCGAGTTTGTCGAGCAGGGTCTTGCTGACTTCGGCGATTTTCACTTCCAGCATGACCTGCTGCGGGGTCATGATGCGCAGCATGTTGACCACCTTTTTGCCGTCGCCGTAAGCAGTGGCCAGGCTCATCGCTTCATCGAGCTTGACGCCATCGCTGACTTTGCCGGTCAGCACCAGTGCATTTTCCGCGCCGCGCACCTTGATCCCGGTTTCTTCAGGCATCAATTCGCTTAGCTTGGCTTGCAAGGTGCCCGGATCGACGGTAACGATGATGTCCTTGATGACGCAGCGTCCATCCGAACTCTGCAGGACCACATTCATCGATCCAGCCTTCCTCCCTAGAAAGAACAGTTCGGTAGGGCTGAGCAGCGTGATTTCCACATCTGCCACGCCATCCGAAGCCGCTTGCGCCGGAGCTGGAGGTGCATTCGCCGGCCCCGGCGGCGCGGTCTTGTCATTCGATGGTGCAGCTGGCCGGCCCGCCCGGCTCGACGACTGGCCGCCGACCAGCATGCGCGCAGCGGGAACATCCAGCCGGATAACACTCGACTTGCCGAGCGTGACGTAAGTAACAGGGTCAACCGTCACGGATCCGCAAGGCCTCAGGCCGGAAGAGCCTGGAGTTTGATTGGAGAAAGGTGCGCTTGCCGCAAATGCTCCATCAGACAAGGCCAGCGCAGCGAAGAAAATCACGCTTCTGTAGTTGTTATTCACTTGAACTGCTCCCTAGATTGTTTTAATTAAAAACAGTTGAGCGTCCGGCTGCCGTTCTGAACTACCTCGACGCATTGCGAGGCTGACGCCACCATCGGTTTGCTGCGCGCTACCCTGGGCTTGGCAACCGCGACCTTGACCGGTAATGCTTCCGGTTCTGCACGCTCGCCAAACAGCTGGTTCTTGGTAATGCCTGCGGTTGCTACCGTGTTCTTGTCTACCTGGTTGCGCAGCACCAGCGATAGGGTGCCGACACTGCGTGCCAGATCCAGCTTTTCCGAATCCTCCAGCGTCAGCTCCAGCGTCACCGCGCTGACTACCTTGGGCTTGGTATCGTCGCGGCCGGCCTCTTGCGCCACCGCCAGCACCAGTACATGCTCCAGCACGGTCTTGCTGATCTGCTTGCCTTCTTCACCCTTGTTTTTGTCCTGCTGCGCATTCACCATGACGTCTACATAGTTGCCGGGAAGCGCGAATCCAGCCACCCCGACCACATCGTTGACTCTGACCGTCATGGCTCGCTTGCCTTCGGCAATCACGGCGGAAAGCCCGCCCTGCGTGCCGACCGGCGCCAGCTTGCCATCGAGAATCGCTTCGCCGCGCAGCACGCCGACTCTCACCACCCGGTCCTGCAAGTCCTTGAGTTCCTTGAAAGCGCCTGCAGGCACCGATCCGCTGGGCCAGTCAATGATCGACAGCATTTGTGCATTGATCTTGCTCCCCAGTTCGATATCGGACGCGGCCACCACAACCTTGTTGGACGCGATGCTGCCTTGCTGCGATACCCACCCAGCCGCATATACAGCGGCTCCCAGACCGATCACCGAGGCCAGCATGAGCAATCCGATTGCTTTGACGTTTTTCATTTTCGATCCTAGTCAGGTTTGTTTTGCAAGCTACAAATACCCTAGTTGCCGCGCCACCATATAGCCGGTGGCGCCTATGCCGATGCTGACGCCATACGGCAATTTCCCCACCGACTTGCTTGCTTCCATATGGGCGTCTGGCCTGATGCCGCCAATGGCCGACAGCACCATGATCTGCACGATATTCTTAACATTGCCTAGCATCCGCCCCAGCGCTCTGTTAAACAGCGCGAATCCCAAGGCCGCGATGCCGCCGACAATAAAAGTGCATAAGACCGCATACAAGATAGCGGGGACGCCCAGGAATGCGCCGACCATCGCCATCAGTTTTACGTCGCCTGCACCCATGACCTTGAGCGCATACAGCGGCAGCATCATGAGCAAGCCAAGCAACATGCCTTCGAACGCCCATGGAAAACCGGCGTGCGGCGAAATGGGAGCCGCGGTGTTGTAAATCAGGCCGAAAGCCGTGCCGCTTGCAGTCAGCCAGTTCGGAATCTTGTAGACCCGGAAATCGCACACTGACGCAACAATCAGCAACGCGATCAAGACACCCGTGCGCGGATCCGTGACGAGCATCCCGAGAAGTTCAAGTAGTGAATAAAATGCCTGCATGATCTATCCCTGTAGTCATTCAATTGAAGCGTGATCGGCAATGCGCTGCGGCTTGCATCCAAGACGGCTTCTCATGCGGTCTTCACCAGAGCGAGCAGCACAAGCGTGCAGACCACAACAACTAGCGCGCCAATGAGCGCGAACTCTATAAGCGACGCACCGTCCTCATCCTTGAAGAAACACATGAGGGCATGCGATGGGTCGTCGGTTAATCGCATGCTCTTCTCCGTAGTGGTTTTTCATGCCTCGACTCGGTTTGTTTCGATTGGACCGCAATGCTCGCGTCCGTGAAATGAGTATAGGCAGGCAAAAAAAAACGCATATGACCGATCAGTCCCTATTTGAGTAGGACCGACTATCTCTTTTAAACCGGGATGGGCAGGACAAAACTACTAGGAGAGGGCAGGACAGAACAACTAGAGTTCAAGCCGGTATGGCGAACTGCGGGCGAACCGCTGGCAAACCGCGCAAGCGCCGCTTACGATATGCGCTTCGCCGGCTCGGGAAGATGTGCGCCGCAGAGAAATTGAAGGCCGAAAATGATTTCGGCGGGCGCGCAAGAAAAAAACGGGGGATGAATAGCTGACCTTGTCAAAAGCCGCCATCCTGATTGGCCGAAACAGACATGTTTTGGCGTGAATGTCGCAGACCGAATCGCGTAGCGGGAGCGATCGTGCAAAATACTGCGCGGATGCTGCTCTACCCCGCCCTACCCCATTCCGCGCCCGCCGTCTTTGGCCGTGGCCATTTCAAACAAATCGAATGCGTCGCCGTAGAGGAACGATTTCTTTACCGGCTGGCGGTACTCCGAAGGACTGGCGTAAGCAATGACTTTTTGTTCGCAATCGTGCTTTGTTCTTGCAATGATTGCGTCGGCCTTGTCGCCTTTTAAATTTTCGGCAATCCAGTAAGTCATCTTCATCATTTCTCCCCGCTTCGATTCGAATCGAATCGTTGTCAGTTCCGCGACAGCGTCGCAAAATCATGGCTGCTTCCCGATACGCAATCAGGACTGGGCTTACAGTGCCATATTTTCCGGGATTTGTCTTTTATGTTCGTTACGAAAAACGCTGGCGGGCAGGGAATTGAAATGCAAAAGAGGAATCTTCTCGTGAAAGAAGATTCCTCATATTCTGACTTACTTAAGGCGGCCCCGAATAACTCCCGTTGCGTCATTCCCGCGAACGCGGGAATCCATCTTCGTTGCAATGTGATGCAGTAACATGGATCCCCGCGTTCGCGGGGATGACAGAATTTGTAGAGGTAGCCTTAAAGCCTTAAGCAGGCTGCTGAGGGCTATCGCCCTCTTTGCTGTCGTCTTCTTTGTTTTCCAGATGTTCGGTTACCATTTCCACACCCTTGTAACCGGCAATCGCAGCTATGCCCTCGGTCAATATGGATGCATCCGGATCCAGTTTCTTAACGCCTTCGACCGCTACTACCGCACCAATGACTTCTTCCAGAATACCCATGATTTATTCCTTTAAAACTTACTCAGAAAAATGACGCTTGAAAATACAAGAGACAGGATGAGCCTGTCTCTTGCGATGTGCGCCGCCGTGATTACTTAGGCGCGGCTTCCTTGACGTCTGCCTTGACTGCGGCCGGCTGGACTTCAGCCTTGGCTGCCGTGTGGTGGACCTTTGCTTTCTTGACCTTAGCCTTGGTTTCGGTAGTTGCTGCCTTGGCTTCAGTCTTGGCGACAGCTTTGGTCTCAACCTTGGCCGCTTTCGCATCCGTTTTTACAGCTTGGGCAGCAGTTGCGCTTGGTGCCGCAGGTGTTGCCGGTGCGGCAGGAGCAGAAGCTTGAGCGAAAACGGAAGTAGCGAACAGGCCGGCGATCAGAGTTGCGAGTAATTTATTCATTTGTGCACCTATATGTTGTCTTGGTTACCTCAGGAAATTCCCGAGGGCTTGAGCAATAAACGAGCGCCGTGCGGGTACTGTTGACCGCTCTTACAAACGATTACAATTAGGCAAACCGGGATGGCAATGATCTCATTCTCATGCCGGAGCAATTCCGGGAATCCATATATCCAACCGCTCGATTTACACACGCGAACGCCCGCCGCTTTCTCTCTAACGACCGGAACGCGTACTGACATCGACCCACACCGCCAGCATCAGGATGCTGCCCTTGACGATCATTTGCCAGTAGGTGTCAACATCCAGCATCGACATGCCGTTGTCCAGGCTGGCCATCACCAGCGCGCCGATCAGCGCGCCATATACCGTGCCCGAACCGCCGCGCATGGAGGCGCCGCCGATGAAACAGGCGGCAATCGCATCCAGCTCACCCATGTTGCCGGCCGAAGGCGAACCTGCGGCCAGGCGCGCGGTATTGACCAGGCCCGCCAGCGCGCACATCACTCCCATGATGCCAAAAATCCCCAGCTTCACCGCTTGCACATTGACGCCGGACAGACGGGTGGCTTCCATATTGCTGCCGACCGAATAAATGCGGCGGCCGAATACGGTCTGGGTAGTGATGTAGCTGAATACGCCCAGCAAAGCCAGCAGCAACAGCACCGGCACCGGAATCCCGTCGTAAGTGTTGAGGGTGGATACGAACGCCAGCAAGATCAGGCCGATCAGCAGCACGCGCAACGCATCGCGCCACAGCGGCGGCACCGGCAGCGCATGCAACAGGCGGTTGCGGCGCTGGCGCCAGCTCAGCACCAGCGCCAATGCAAACAAGCCGAAACCGAGCGCGATGCCGAAATGCGGCGACAGATAACCCTGCCCCAGATACACCAGGTCGCTGGATACAGGGGCGATGGTCAGGCCGCCGGTGACGCCCAGCAGAATCCCGCGAAACGCCAGCATGCCGCCGAGGCCGACGATGAACGATGGAATCCGCATATACGCCGTCAGATAACCGTTGAACAAACCCAGCGCCAGTCCCAGCAACGGTATCAGACACAGGTTCAGCGGCAAAGGCAAGTGATGGGTGACGTTCAGCACCGCGGCGACGCCGCCCAGCAAGCCCAGCATGGAGCCGACCGAGAGATCGATTTCGCCGCCGATAATCACCAGCACCATGCCGCAGGCCAGGATGCCGGTGATCGACATCTGGCGCAGCAGATTGGAGAGGTTGCGCGGCGTCACGAAGCCGCCTTCGGTTTTCCAGCTGAAGACCGCCCAGATGATGGCAATCGCAATCAGCAGGGCCATGATCTTGTATTGCCGGAATAGCTGTTTGATGTTGATCGTGCGCATATTAGTTTCCGAAGTAATTCCCGATGATTGCAGACGCCGTTGCAGCGGGTTGCTGTGAGGCCAGATACTGCGACGACTGGTCGATAGCTGCCGCCAGCACGGTTTCCTGACTCAAATCGCGATTGATGAAATTGCCGCGCAACTTGCCTTCGCCGATGACCAGCACGCGGTCGGACACGCCCAGCACCTCCGCCAGTTCGGAGGACACCATGATGATCGCCACGCCCTGCCGCGCCAGATCCGCCATCAGCCGGTAGATCTCGGCCTTGGCGCCGACATCGACGCCACGCGTCGGCTCGTCCAGGATCAGGACCTTGGGCTGCGCCAGCAGCATCTTTGCCAGCACCGCCTTTTGCTGGTTGCCGCCGGAGAGGCTGGTGATGGGCAAGAACGGGCTGGCGGTCTTGAGCTGGAGGCGGCTGATTTCGGCTTGCACGGTTTTCAGTTCGGCTTCGGCGTCGACGCGGGTACGGCGTGAAAAATTCTTGAGCACGGTCAAGGTAATGTTCTGGCCGACACTGAGATCCGGCACGATGCCGTGCTGCTTGCGATCCTCCGGCACCATGCACAGCCCGAGCCGGATCGCCTTCAGCGGCGTGCTGGTATCGACCTTGACGCCTTCCAGCCAGACCTCGGCCTGGCTGCGCCCGGGATAGGCGCCGAACAAGGCCGACACCAGCTCGGTGCGGCCGGCGCCCACCAATCCGGCGACGCCAAGGATCTCGCCGCGCCGCAAGGAAAAGGAAATATCGTCGACCCGCTTGCGCTGCGGATTATCGACGTCATGGCAAGTGACATGCCGCGCTTCGAACATCACCTCGCCGATCTCGTGTTCCCGGTCCGGATACATGGCGCTGATCTCACGGCCCACCATTTGCGTGATGATCTGCTCGACATTCATTTCCTGCATGGGCGTGGTGGCGATGTGCTTGCCGTCGCGGATCACGGCCACGGTGTCGCATACCGCCGCCACTTCGTCCAGCTTGTGCGAGATGTAGACGCAGGCCACGCCCTTGGCCTTCAAATCGCGAATGATGTCCAGCAATATCGCAATCTCAGACGCTGTCAGCGATGAAGACGGCTCATCCAGGATCAGCAGCCTGGCCTGTTTGTTGAGCGCCTTGGCAATTTCCACCAATTGCTGATGGCCGCCGCCGTAGTGCATCACCGGCAGCGCCACATTGATGTCCGGCATTTTGAGTTCACGCATGAGTTCTGCCGCGCGCCGGTACATGGCGGGATAATTCATGCGGCCGCCGGGCAAGGTCAGCTCGTGTCCCATGAAAATGTTTTCCGCCACCGACAATTCCTGCACCAGCATCAGCTCTTGATGAATGATGATGATGCCTGCAGCCTCCGTATCGCGCATGGATTGCGACTTCAACGGCTGCCCTTGCCACAGGATTTCGCCCTGCCAGCTGCCATGCGGATAGACGCCGGAAAGCACTTTCATCAAAGTCGATTTGCCGGCGCCGTTTTCGCCGCACAAGCCGAGGCACTCGCCACTCTTGACCTTGATGCCTATGCCATCGAGCGCGCGGACAGCGCCGAATTCCTTGACGATGCCGCGCATTTCCAGCAAATAGTCGGACATGTTTGCTCTCGCAGTAATTGAGTGGACAACAGCCGGCCGGCGCGCGAACCAAAGTCCGCAGCGCCAGCCGTCGTCTCAGTTCATGCGTCCGGGCTTATTTGCTGCTGATCTGGGCCTCGGTATAGAAGCCGTCGTCCACCAGCAGCTTGACGTTGGCGCTGGTCAGCGGCGTCGGTTTCAGCAGGATAGTGTCGACTTTCTTGGCGCCGTTTTCATACTGGGCGTTATAGGATGGTTTTTCATTGCGCGCCAGTTGCACCGACAGCTTGGCTGCCTCGGATGCGATCAGCTTGAGCGGCTTATAGACCGTCATCGATTGGGTGCCGGCGATCACCCGTTTGACCGCGGCCAGGTCGGCGTCCTGCCCCGAGACCGGCACTTTGCCAGCCATCTTTTGCGACGCCAGCGCCTGGATCGCGCCGCCGGCGGTGCCGTCATTGGAAGCGACAATGGCGTCGATCTTGTTATTGTTGGCGGTCAATGCGTTCTCGACGATGGACAGGGCTTCGGTAGCGCTCCAGTCCTTCACCCATTGCTGGCCGACGATCTTGATATCGCCCTTGTCGATGGACGGCTTGAGCACTTTCAACTGGCCTTCGCGCAGCATCTTGGCGTTGTTGTCGGTGGGCGAACCTCCCAGTAAATAATAATTGCCCTTGGGCTGAGCCTTGAGCACGCCCTCAGCTTGCATCTCGCCGACTTTTTCATTGTCGAACGAAATATAGGCATCGATATCGGCGTTGAGAATCAGGCGGTCATAAGACACCACTTTGATGCCGGCCTTCTTGGCTTCCTTGACGGTATTGCTCAGCACGGTGGCGTTGAACGGCACGATCACGATGACGTCGACACCGCGTGAAATCAGGTTTTCGATCTGGGCAATCTGCCGCTGCTCGCTAGCGTCGGCCGATTGTACGAATACCTTGGCGCCCAGTTTATCGGCCGCGGCAATAAAAAAATCACGATCCCTGGCCCAGCGTTCCACCCGCAGATCGTCGATCGAAAAACCGATCTTGGGATTCTTGGAGTCGGCCATGGCGGCTGTGCTACCCAGTGCAAATACGGCTATCGACATCACTGCCAATATGCTCTTTCTCATGATCTTGTTCATTGCTGCGTCTCCTGTCATTGGTTTTGATTTAAAGCTCATCGCATCAGCGTATTAACTTCGTCGTATCAACTTCGACTGCAACACCATTTCACATCAACCGAAGATGACCCGATTGACCAGGTTCTCCAGCATTTCCTGACGGCCGCTGATCGCCTGCGGATTGAGCTGGCGGGCAAAAGCATGTTCGGCGATGTCGCTCAGACTCAGCTTGCCGGCCAGCACATCCTGCCCGAAAACACTATCCCATCCGGCGTAACGCTCGGCCTTGAACTTTGCCAGCAGATCGTTTTCGATCATGCCGGCGGCGCGCTCCAGCGACAGAGCCAGCACGTCCATCGCGCCAACGTGGCCATGGAATAGATCGACCTCATCCAGGCTCTGGCGCCTTACCTTGGAATCGAAGTTGTAGCCGCCGCTGGTAAAGCCGCCCGCTTTCAGGATTTCGTAGGTGGCCAGCGTCATTTCCTCGACGCTGTTGGGGAACTGATCGGTATCCCAGCCGTTTTGCGGATCGCCGCGATTGGCGTCGATGCTGCCCAGGATTCCCAGCGCGGCGGCAGTAGCGATTTCATGATGAAAACTATGCCCGGCCAAGGTCGCGTGGTTGGCTTCGATATTCACCTTGATCTCGCGTTCCAGGCCATAATCCTTGAGAAAGCCGTAGACGGTGGCGCTGTCGTAATCGTATTGATGTTTGGTCGGTTCCTGCGGTTTCGGCTCGATCAGCAGCGTGCCCTTGAAACCGATCTTGTGTTTGTGCTCCACCACCAGCCGCATGAAGCGGCCAAGCTGCTCGCGCTCGCGCTTGAGATCGGTATTGAGCAAGGTTTCATAACCTTCGCGGCCACCCCACAACACATAATTGGCGCCGCCCAGACGCTGAGTGGCATTCATGGCCGTGCATACCTGTGCGGCAGCGTAGGCAAACAATTCCGGATTGGGATTGCTGGCGGCGCCGGAGGCAAAACGCGGATGGCTGAAGCAGTTGGCGGTGCCCCACAGCAGGCGTACTCCTGTTTGCTCCTGCTTGCGCTCCAGCACATCCAGCATCTGCGCGAAGTTGTTGCGGTATTCGGCCAGGCTGCCGCCTTCCGGCGCGACATCCGTGTCATGGAAAGTGTAATAGTCGACGCCCAGCTTGCTGAAGAATTCGAAAGCGGCGTCGGCCTTCTTGTGCGCCAATTGCATGGCGTCGCCGCCTTCCTGCCAGGGGCGGCGGAAGGTGCCCGCGCCGAACACGTCGGAGCCGGGCCAGACGAAGCTGTGCCAATAGCATGCCGCCATGCGCAGGTGCTCGCGCATTGGTTTGCCCAGCACCAGCTTGTCAGCATCGTAATGACGAAACGCCAACGGCGTTTGCGCCTGCCTGCCCTCGAAGCGGATCGGTGTAACGGAAGGGAAATAACTCATTGCGGCTCTCCTGTCTGGTGGCGGCTTGTTGTCGATGCGGGCCATTGATGTGGGCAATACTAGCAACCGCGGACGGCGCTTCACAATTACGAAATCCACCAGGTGCACTAGCGATTCTTTCTATTGCAAGCGCACAAAACGGCGCGCTTCGCTACAATCGTGGCGAACGGACCGAAACAGGTCGGCGGCAGTGATAAATTGACAAAAGAAGGCCGGCAAGCTGTGTGGCGCTCCAGGAGACAGCAGAATGACAAAAATACCAACCGTGCATCGCATCGCCTTGCTATTCAACGGCAACAAGATTTTCGACCGCGACATCATCGCCGGCATCGGTGAATACCTGAGCAGCACGCGCGCCTCCTGGGATTTGTTTTTGGAGGAAGACTTTCGTTGCCGCCTGCAAGGCATAGAACGCTGGCAAGGCCATGGCATCATCGCCGACTTCGACGATCCGGCCGCTTGCGAAGCGTTGGCGCGAGTCAGTCTGCCGGTGGTGGCGGTGGGCGGATCATATGCCGATGAAGGTGGCTACCCCGACGACATCCCCTATGTCGCGACCGATAATTTCAAACTGGTCAAACTGGCCTACGATCATTTGATCGAAGCCGGCCTGCAGCGCTTTGCCTGTTTCAGCCTGCCGCAAGCGGCGGTGAACCGCTGGGCCCAGGAGCGCGAGAAGGCGTTTGAAAATCTGATGCAACGCGACGGCATGCAAGGTGAAATCTATCGCGGCGTTGGCACCAGCGCGCCGTCCTGGGATACCGCGGTGGAACAACAGATCGCCTGGCTGCGCACCCTGCCCAAACCGATCGGCATCATCGCCGTCAGCGACGCCCGCGCCCGCCAGCTATTGCAGGCTTGCCTGTGCGCCGGCATCGCGGTGCCGGAACAAGTGGCGCTGATCGGCATCGACAACGATCCGCTGGCGCGCATCCTGACCCGGGTTCCGCTCAGTTCTGTGATCCAGGGCACGCGTGAAATGGGCCGCACCGCCGCCCACCTGCTGCATCAGATGCTGCATGGCGCGCGCCTCGCCGGCGCGCGCATCCTGGTACCGCCGGCCGGCATCAATGTGCTGGCGTCCAGCCGCCACGAAGCACTCAATCATCCGCATGTGATGCAAGCCATGCATTTCATCCGACAGTACGCCTGCCAGGGCATCAAGACCGAACAGGTGGCGGACTATGTCGGCGTTTCGCGCTCTTCGCTGGAGTGGTATTTCCGCCGCGAACTGGGACGCAGCGTACATGACGAAATCCTGCGCTTCAAGCTGGATGTGGCGAAGGACATGCTGCAACGCCAAGAGCACGAGCAACACGCGCCGCGCGGCATTGCCGAGATTGCTGTCAGTTGCGGTTTCACCTCGGTGCAATACATGCATGCGGTGTTCAAGCGCGAGCTCGGCTGCACCCCGCGTGAATACCAGGACCGATCAGCGTCGACTGAACTGCCGCAACAGCCGGCCGCCAGCACTGCCACCAACCCGCTGTCACTTAACTAACCGAAACCGACGACGATGACACAGATCCCTATCACCAGCACGCCTGCCGGACCCGGCGTCACTCTGTATACGCTACGCAATGCACATGACATGCGGGTCTTGATCAGCGACCGTGGCGCCACCCTGATCTCATGGTGGGCGCCGGACCGTTATGGCCGGGTTGCCGATATCCTGCTTGGTTATCCGGACCACCAGGGTTATCAAAAGAACCCGCCGTATTTCGGCAGCCTGGTCGGACGCTGGGGCAACCGCATCGCCAAGGGGCGCTTCAGCGTGGATGGCGCCGAGTACCTGGTCGACCGCAACGATGGCGACAATCATCTGCACGGCGGCGACGCCGGTTTTCATCTGGCGCAATGGCGGGCCGAACCGGGCCGGGATGGATTGCGGCTGACGCTGGAATCGCCCGACGGCGACGGCGGCTTTCCCGGCACCGTACAGGTTTCGGTCTTGTACAGTCTCGACGACGACGGCCGCCTGAGCATAGACTACAGCGCCGGCAGCGATGCGCCGACCCCGCTCAACCTGACCTCGCACGGCTATTTCAACCTGAGCGGCGGCGGCAGCGATATCTACGATCACATCCTGTCGATCGACGCCGATGCATATCTGCAAATCGACCGCCAGCTGATCCCGACCGGGCTGGCCGATGTCGCCGGCAGCGCCTTCGATTTCCGCCAGCCGGCGCCGATCGGCCCACGCCTGGCCTGGCCCGACACCCAGCTAAAACTGGCAGGCGGCTTCGACCATTGCTATTGCCTGCGTCCGCAAAATCAAGATACCCATGTTGCAGGCCAAAGCCGCAACGTGCAGCCATTAAGAGAAGTGGCGACCGTCTACGATCCCGGCTCCGGCCGCCACCTGTCGGTCTCAACCACTGAAAACGGCCTGCAGTTCTACAGCGGAAATTTTCTAGCCGGCATACACGGCCGCGCCGCCCAGCCCTATGCGATACACGACGGCTTCTGCCTGGAAGCGCAAGCCTACCCGAACCAGATCAACAGCCCCGACGCCGAAGCCGTCATCCTGCGCCCCGGCCAGCTATACCGCCAAACCACAACGTACCAATTATCGGTACGCTAAAAATTCAAGGTTGCAGCTAACCGGGGTCAGAGTGAATTTTCGGCAAGCCTCACGCCGGAACTTCACTCTGACCCCGCTTAGCGGACTACGGAGTACACACGCCTGCGCCTTGCGCTTCAGGTAGCCGCCATCGCCGGATCACTAACCCCATGCGCGCCCGTCTCCATACGCCCGGCAAAGCGCCGGCTGAATCCCCCCAGCGCCACCGTCGCCGTAAAATCATACCAGTTGCCCTGCGCCCCAACCGGCCAATGCTGATCCAGCTGCATGCCCGCCGGAACCTGGAAAGTCCACGGTCCCGCCTTGCGATAAGCATTCGGCTTGACCGTGACGATACAAGCTTTCTCGCCCCGGTTCGCCATCGTCAGAGCAATCCGCTTGCTGAAGATATCGTAGCTAAGCCGCACTTCAGGTTCAGCCGACTCCGCGGCAGACAGCGCGGCCAGATTGCCCTGGAACGCTCGATGAAACCCGTTCGGCCCCAGCACCCACAAATCGTAAGCGCCGCGGTCCGCATTCAGATCCCAGCTGTCTTGCCATTCCTTGCCGGCTTCCAGCGCATAACGACGCGGCACCCGATCCAGGTGCAGCCGATCGTAAACATGGAACACCGCTGCAGCTCTGCCGGTATTGCGGAAACCCAGGTTGATCTTGGTGTTCCTGACATCGACCCGGGCGCTGGCGTGCAGCTCGTAGGGCAAAGCACGCGAAGGCCTGACGCCGGCCGCCTGCATCGGAAACACCTGAGTGCCTTCAGCCGGCAACGCAACCTGCTGCAATTTTTCTTGCTGAGCGCGCACAGCGTCAGCTTCTGCCCGTGTGCGTTTCGGCAGCGTCGGCAAGACTTCGTGATTCGGATTGACGAAGTTGAAGGCTGACAGCAAATCGCCGCAGACGGCGCGGCGATAAGGCGTGATGTTTTCTTCCTTGACATGGAAGCGTGCTTCGAGAAAGCGCAGTACCGAGGTGTGATCGAACACTTGCGAATTGACCCAGCCGCCACGGCTCCATGGCGATATCACATACATCGGTACTCGCGGACCAGGGCCGTAAGGATGTTTTTCGTAAGCAGCCGCTGCCGCTTTTGAATAGTATTCGCCATCGGTGGCGATGCTGGAATGGCCGGCCAACTGATCGCCATCAAAAGCCGGAGCGCAAGGCGGCGGCACGTGATCGAAGAAACCATCGTTCTCATCGAAATTAACCAGCAGCACCGTCTTGCTCCACACCGCCGGGTTAGCGGTCAATGCATTCAACACTTCCTGGATGTACCAGGCGCCCTGCACCGGGCTGGACGGTCCCGGGTGTTCGCTGTAATCCGCGGGCGCCACGATCCAGGACACCTGCGGCAGCGTGCCGGCGCCGATGTCTTCCCGCAAGGCCGCCAGGAAGCCGCCATCCGGCATCGTGTTGCCGACTCCTTTGAACAATGGATTGCTGCTGTCGTCGCTAGGCTGATAAGGCGGAAAAGGAGAGCCGTCGACCGCATTGCCGCGCTGTTCATTGGACTGGCGATAGGCGACGAAGCCGGCCAGCGGATTGTCGGTGAAATTGTCCGGCATGTTCTGGTAGACCTTCCACGACACGCCTTCTTTTTGCAGACGCTCGGGGTAAGTTTTCCAGCTGTAGCTGGTGGCGTCGGTAGAGGGCTCCAGGTGGTCCTGGCTGTTATCGATGACCGGGCCGCCATTTTTTCCCGTGGGGTCATTGCTTCCTGTCCAGTGGAATATCCGGTTAGGATTGGTGCCGCCGTGGAACGAGCAATGGTAGGCGTCGCACACGGTGAAGGCATTCGCCAGCGCGAACTGGAAATCCAGCTCGGCCGAGGTGTAATAACCCATCGATTGCGTCTGCTTGTAGGTCGGCCAGTTGCTCATGCGCCCCAAGTCCCAGGCGTCCTGCGCGTTGTCGTAGAAGTGGCCGGTGCCGTGGACCCGCTGGGCGTTGCCGATCTTGCTGTCGAGATGGTAAGGCAGGATCACGCGCGATTGTTTGGTGGTCTTGTCGGTGTAAGTCTGTTGCAGCACATTGCGCTTGCCTGCCAGCGGGATCGGGAAGCGATCGCCAAAGCCGCGCACGCCGTTGAGCGTGCCGAAATAATGATCGAAGGAGCGGTTTTCCTGCATCAGGATGACGACGTGCTCGACGTCGCGGATAGTGCCGGTCTTGTTATTGGCGGGAATCGCCAGCGCCCTGCGGATGGCCTCCGGGATGGCCGCGCCGGCAGTGGCCGAATAGGCGGTGGCGGCGAGCGCAGTGCCGGCGGTGCGCAAGAAATGGCGTCGGTTTTTCTTGGTCATGATGATCCTGTTTTCCTTATGAGAGTAGGCGTCGCGTGATGAAGGGATTTACTTCGGAGGGGCGGCCAGGACTGGTTTGATTTCAGCCATGTGTTACCGCCATGCATCTTTTGGATGTAGCGAAGTATTGCGGTGAAATATTTCAGGGGTATGAAGATTCCGTGACCGTTTTGTCACGAGGAGGACGGTTAGAACCGGATGGTGAGAACCGATGAGTTTGGCTGCGCAGCTGAGCGGCCTGAGCTGGCGGTGATGTCGAATCCAGCGACAAAATTCCAAGCCGCGCAGGATTCAATACTTCAGATACCGGATAAGCGGATTTTTTGTCGTCTTCTATAAGGACTTCCTTATCTATAGCATGTCATGTCTCCTGGGTCGGGTATGCCATGCCGATGCCGGAATCGTTTAAGCCTGCCCCTTATTTCCATTAAAACAATTAGACGAAGTTATCCATGACACCTTCAATCATGCCGATCAATATCGGCAATACCGCATTCATGCTGCTTTGTTCGAGCCTGGTAATGCTGATGACGCCCGGACTCGCATTCTTCTATGGCGGCCTGGTCGGACGCAAGAATGTGCTGGCCATCATGATGCAGAGTTTCATCTCGCTAGGCTGGACCACCGTGCTGTGGTTCGCCTTCGGCTACTCGATGTGCTTCGGTCCGTCCTGGCATGGCGTCATCGGCGATCCGACCTACTACGCTTTCCTGCAAGGCGTCACCCTGGAGAGCATGTACACCGGCAACGACGCCGGCATTCCGCTGATCGTGCACGTGGCCTACCAGATGATGTTCGCCATCATTACGCCGGCGCTGATTACCGGCGCCTTTGCCAACCGCGTCACCTTCAAGGCCTATTTCCTGTTCCTGACCGGCTGGCTGATCTTTGTGTACTTCCCGTTTGTGCACATGGTGTGGAGCCCCGATGGCCTGTTTGCCAAATGGGGCGTGCTCGATTATGCGGGCGGGATTGTGGTGCATAACACCGCCGGCTTTGCCGCCCTTGCATCGGTACTGTACGTCGGCCGTCGCCAGAAGGTGGAACTCAAGCCGCATAACGTGCCATTGATCGCATTGGGTTCGGGCTTGCTGTGGTTCGGCTGGTATGGGTTTAACGCCGGCTCCGAATTCCGTGTCGATGCCGTCACCGCTTCGGCTTTCCTGAATACCGACATCGCGGCATCCTTCGGCGCTATCACCTGGCTGTTTATCGAGTGGTTCTATCATAAGAAGCCGAAATTCGTCGGCCTGCTGACAGGCGGCGTGGCTGGCCTGGCGACCATCACACCGGCCGCCGGTTATGTCTCTCTCGGCACGGCGGCAGTGATCGGCATTTGCGCCGGCTTGATTTGTTTCTATGCCGTTGCACTCAAAAACCGGCTGGGCTGGGACGATGCGCTGGATGTCTGGGGTGTCCATGGCGTTGGCGGCATGGCCGGCACCATCCTGCTCGGCGTGTTTGCATCGAAAGCATGGAACGCCAATGGCGCCGATGGCTTATTGCTGGGGAATAGCTCTTTCTTCTTGGCCCAATGCGGCGCGGTAATCTTGTCCGGCATCTGGGCGTTTGCCTTTACCTACGGCATGCTGTGGCTGATCAATCTGTTCACCCCGGTCAAGGTCGGCGCCGAGACGCAAGATCGCATGGATGAAGAATTGCATGGTGAAGACGCTTACCTGCATGCCTGATCAAATCGCGGCAAACGCTCTAGCGCCCCAGCACTCCGAACTGCCAGGCAAAAAACACCACCAGTCCGACCATGATGGTCAGCAATTGCCGGCGCGTCCCGGCGCATACCAGAACCGTGGCGATGGCAGCCATCAATTGCGGATTGCGCCAGCTCAGCTCGATGCCCTGACCATGCGGCGCCAGCACCATCGGCACGATAATCGCCGTCAGCACGGTGACCGGCACGAAGGCCAGCCCTTCCTTCAGCCAGATCGGAAACGCGGCGCGCTCGCCGAGCATGAAAATCGCCGCCTTGATGAATACAGTGATCAGCGCCATGCCGATTATCATCAGGGTGTACATCATGCTTTTCTCCTCGCAAAACGTTTCAGCGCTTGCCAGTGCGATAGCGCCAGACCGACGCTGACGCCCGCCATGATCGCTGCCAGCAAACCCAGTTTGTAGGGCAGGTCGCGCAAGAACCAGGCGCACACGCCGGCGGCGAACGCGGCAGCCAGTTGCGGCAAGCGAAACAGCTGCGGCACTACAATCGCGATGAAAGTCGCCACCATCGCAAAATCCAGCCCCAGCGTTTGCAATTGCGGAAACGCCGTGCCGAACAGTAAGCCGACCAGTGTCCACAACTGCCAGTTGCCGTACATGGACAAGCCCGATCCCAGGAAATACCAATGGCCTTGCGGTACATGGGGGTGCTTCAGGTAGTAGGCGTTCATCACGGCGAAGGTTTCGTCTGTCAGCAAAAATCCTAGCAAGAAGCGCCAGCGCGCCGGCAAATGGCTGACATGCGGCAGCAGGGTCGCCGCATACAGCATGTGGCGCAGATTGACGATGAAGGTAGCCATCCAGATCACCAGCAGACCAACCTGCCCTGCCGCCAGGCCGACCGCAATGAATTGGCTGGAGCCGGCAAACACGCCTAGCGACATCAGCTGGCCTTGCCACGGCGCCAGCGGGCCGGCGGCCGCCAGCGCACCGAAAATCACGCCGAACGGCGCCGCGCCAACCAGCATCGGCATGGTATCGCGAGCGCCGGCGGCAAAACTGGACAGTGAGGTGGGATGCGGCATAAGCTATTCCTTTGTGATGCCGGCATAGTAATGTCAAGCGTCGCTTTGCGCTAGTACGGCGCCATGAATATGTGGGTCAACCTTCACCATCAGGGAGTTTATTTGAAGATCATCGGTCTTATCGGCGGCATGAGCTGGGAGTCGACCTTGCCCTACTACCGTCAAATCAACGAGGCGGTCAAGCAGCGGCTGGGCGGGCTGCACTCTGCAAAAATCATTCTCTACAGCGTCGACTTCCACGAGATTGAACGCTTGCAGCACGCCGGCGACTGGCAAGCCGCCGGCGCCAGAATGGCTGAAACGGCGCAGGCGCTGGAGCGGGCCGGCGCGGATTTCCTGGTTCTGTGCACCAACACCATGCACAAGGTTGCGCCTGCGATCGAAGCAGCGGTTGAGATTCCCTTGTTCCACATCGCCGACCCCACGGCCGAGGAGATCAAGAAGGCGGGCTTGTCGACGATAGGTTTGCTCGGCACCCGCTTCACCATGGAACAAGCGTTTTACAAAGATCGTCTGCATGACCGCCACGGCCTGCAGATCTTGACGCCAGCGCCGGAAGACCGCGAGGTAATTCATCGCATCATCTACGAAGAGCTGTGCCTGGGTAAGGTGATCGATACATCGCGAGCCGACTACCGCAGAGTGATCGCGGATCTGATCGCGCAAGGGGCGCAAGCGATCATTCTTGGCTGCACCGAGATCTCGCTATTGATCGGCGCCGAGGATTCTGCGGTGCCGCTGTTTGATACCACCAGCATTCACGCGCGCAAGGCGGCGGACTGGGCGCTGGCAGCGACATGAGGTCTGTCGCTGCATCTAATTTCTGCGCTAATTTCTGCGGCACCCGACTAGCCGTGGATTAAGGTTCGAACCGGCGTCGCTGATAGACGCCGGTTCGAATTTTTATTTCGGCAGCGGATCTGTTGCCATCGCCTGCCGCGCCTGGCTTTTCAGCCGATTACAAAAGTTACCCTGACCGCTTTGAGCTACCTGAAACTGCAGATTCAAACTTTACATTCGCTGTTTTTTGCACAAAGATATATGCGTCAGCGGTTCATTTTTGATTTTCTATGGTAGCGGTTTGACATGCTGCGCCCTTCCAATGGAGAGAATATGTTACTCAAGCAAACACTTGTCGTTGCAGCAATTGCCATGATCGCGGTCAGCGGGTGTAAAAAAGCGGATGAGGCCAATGCCCCTTCAGCAGCAACCCCTCCGCCAGCACAACAAGCTGCACCGGCAATGGCTCCGCCTGCCCCCGCCCCTGCTCCAGCTGCTGAGCCATCGGCCCCTGCCGCCACCCCGGCAGCTTCGGGCGCCAGCGCTTCCGGCAGCGGCAGCTACTAGGAAAGCCGACGCGGTTGGCGCAGAACGGCAGCCGCGTTCGTTCTCCCGGAGCGTAATGCACAGCCGGTCCTGTTGATCGGCGAGCAATTGCGCAGCCCACGGTTTCATTTTTAGTCTCCGTGGTCCGTGTCAGCGCATTCCTACAACAGAAGAAGACAAACGCTGATTTCGAAAACCCCGTACCGGTGCAATGATCAATACACAGAAGTACCACCACATCCTCAAAGGAGATGGCGATGCCTTACGTATTGAACGCTTGCAGCAACTTGAAAAAGAGTACGAAAAACAACGCGGCAGTGCTATCAGTTGTCCAAAGGAAAAGCGCCGCCGGTCTGATACAACCCGGCACGCAAAACCTCACCTCGCTCCGCATTGCCGGACTGTACGGTCACAATCCCTTGCAAAATCACATACTCGGCGCCCTGCCGGCAGAGGATTTCAGGCGTCTTCTGCCGCATCTGGAATTTGTCGCGATGCCGTTCGGCATGACTGTATGTGAAGCAGATAGCCAGATGCGGCATATCTATTTTTTGACCAGCAGCATCGTTTCCCTGCTGCACGATATGCAAGACGGCAGCTCTGCGGAAACAGCGGTTGTCGGTAATGAAGGCGTGCTGGGTGTGGCTCTGTACATGGGCGGCGGCAAGAGCCTGAACCGGGCAATGGTGAAAAGCGCGGGTTATGGATTCCGGCTTAAGGCCAGCGTTCTGGCAGAAGAATTTGCGCGCGGCGGCGCCTTGCAACAACTGTTGCTGCGCTATACGCAGGCACTGCTTGCGCAAATGTCGCAAACCGCCGTGTGCAATCGGCATCACAGCGTTCCGCAACAATTATGCCGCTGCCTGCTGCAGACACTGGACCGCTTGCCTGGCAACGAAATCAGCGTCACGCAAAGTTCGATAGCGGCGATGCTTGGCGTGCGGCGCGAATCCATCGCCGAAGCCGCCGGCAAACTGCAAGATGAAGGATTGATCCAATATGCGCGCGGGCATCTGACGGTGCTGGACAGGCACGGCCTGGAAGCGCGGTCTTGCGAATGCTATATGGGTCTGAAACACGAATATCACGATATGCTCAATGAGGAAAAAGCATCGTAAAATCCGGCCTGTCGTAGACTGCATATCTGCACCGAACGACGAGTCACTGGTACCAAAGTGGACGTTGCAGAATCTCGTGGTTTCCGGCTGCGATACCCTCTTAGCTGCCATCGAGGAAATCCGATGCCTTACGCAAAGTCATACTTTCATCTTGCACAAAGCTCTGTTGAGCCAGGCGCCAAGCAAATACGTTGCAAGGCGGTTTTTACAAAAGTGAGTGCCGTTCGCGAAGTTCATGAATGAGGTCAACGAAAGCGCGCAGTCCAGCAGGTAGCTGCCTGCCAGGAGGATAGTAAAGCGCCAGACCACGATAGCTGGGCGTCCAATCCTGCAACACGCGCACCAATCGTCCTGACGCCAGATCGTCACGCACATACCACTCGGCCAGATAGGCTAGACCGGTACCGGCCAAGGTGGCTTCGCGCATAAGACCCGGATCATCGAGCGTAAGCGGCCCGCTTACCTCGACATTCAATGGTTCGCCGTGATGGGAGAACTCCCAGCGCGACGGCGCACCGCTGGGAAACCGGGCCCGGACACAGGGGTGGCCGGCAAGATCGGCGGGCGAAGCCGGGATTGGAAACCGTGAAAAGTGCGCAGGCGATCCCACCACAGCCACCTGGAGATCACCGCCGATCGGTATGCGGACCATGTCTTGCGGCACCATGTCGCTAAGGCGAATCCCGGCATCAAACCCTTCGGCCACGATATCGACCATCCGCCCCTCGGTCACGATCTCCACCTTCATATCGGGGTAGCGGCTCAGGTACGCCAGTACGATCGGCGCAAACACCATGCGGACAGCGCCCAGCGAAGCATTGATGCGAAGTGTGCCAATAGGTGATAGGCGATGGAGGGTGGTTTCCTCCATGGCGCCGCGAATCTCCGACAAGGCCGGCGTGATTCGGGCAACGAAGTGCTCGCCAGCCTCGGTCAGCGAGACACTGCGCGTGGTCCGATGAAACAGGCGAACGCCGAGCCGCGCCTCCAGTCCCGCGACAGCGTTGCTCAGCGCCGTCGTCGAGATACCTAGTTCATTCGCTGCACGCCGAAAGCTGTGACATCGGGCGACAGCGAGTGCGGCCTCTAGGCCGACTAAACCGGATTTCTGCATTGTCCTGATTTTCGAAATAAAACATCAACTTTTATCTATCTTATCAGATCAATTAGGCGAACGTACACTGCATGCATGGCTTCGGATAGTCCGGGCAAACTTAGGAGCGATCATGCAAACCATCCATCAGATCTATATCGACGGCGCCTTCGTCACACCGCACGGCACCGAGACCATCGAAATCATCAACCCGAGCACCGAAAGGCCCCTCGCACGCGCCACACTCGCCAATGCCGAGGATACGCGTCGCGCCATCGCAGCGGCCAAGAAAGCACTATCGTCATTTGCGCAAACAACAGTCGCCGATCGCGTCGCCATGCTGAAGCGGCTGCATGCTGCCGTCCGGGCATGCAGCGATGCGCTGCGCGATGCGACGATTGAAGAATATGGCGCACCTGTTTCACGGGCTACGTGGATCTCCCACTTCGCGGCGCAATCGTTTCTTGACGCCGCATCGACGCTCGAAGCCTATGACTTCACACGTATCATGGGCACCTCAACTGTAGTGATGGAACCTATTGGTATTGCTGCCCTAATCACTCCATGGAACAGCACCGCTGGTTCGATCTGCAGCAAATTGGCGATGGCCATCGCCGCAGGCTGCACGACTGTGATCAAACCGAGCGAACTGAGCCCGATACAGAACAGGATCGTGACGGAAGCGATCCATGCGGCAGGCTTGCCGGCGGGCGTCGTCAATATCGTCGCCGGGCGCGGTGACGTCGTGGGTGCAGAATTGAGCACGCACCCGGATGTTGCCAAGATTTCGTTCACCGGCTCCACGGCGGTGGGCAAGATCATCCAGCGCGCGGCGACCGAATCCATGAAACGTGTCCACTTGGCCTTAGGCGGAAAATCCCCGACCATCCTTCTAGACGATGCCGACCTGACAAAGTCCGTTCCTCTCGCGCTCAATGCGGCGTTCATGAATAACGGGCAGGCATGTATCTCGGGGAGCCGCTTGCTGGTGCCTAAGCGGCGCTTGGCGGAAGTCATCGAGGCAGTGAAAGAGGCGGTGGCGCAGATGAAGGTGGGTGACCCGGCCGACCCAACTACCGTCATTGGCCCCTTGGCTAATCACAATCAGTACCAACGCATACAGAACTACATCAGACTCGGTCTCGCTGAAGGCGCTACGCTTATCGCGGGCGGCGAGGGGCATCCGGCCGGGCTGGAGCAGGGCTATTTCGTCAAGCCGACGGTATTTGCCAATGTGCGCAGTGAGATGACCATCGCACGGGAGGAGATCTTCGGCCCAGTTCTGTCCATCCTGACATATGGCGACGACGAGGAAGCGATCGAGCTGGCTAACGAAACGGTGTTCGGTCTGCACGCCTACGTCATGTCATCGAACCCTGCGCGGGCAAAGGCTGTAGCGACAAGGCTGCAGGCCGGGCGAGTGATGATCAACACGCTACAGCACGATCCTTTGGCGCCGTTCGGTGGCTTTAAACAGTCGGGGGTCGGCCGCGAATACGGCGTACTTGGTCTGGAATCGTATTTGGAGCCAAAGACGCTCATTGGGGTGTAGCGCGTCACTCATAGCATGGCGGATAAGGTTGGTGGCTGCGGCGTAAGACGAACACATTAGCGTCGATCCGGCACAATGCCAATCTGGTATGACAGGCAGGTCAACATAGTGCTTAATTTGCATTTCCAAAAGCAGATATGCTATCGTGCATTTCCAAAATGCAACATCGTGTAGCGCGCGGCGCTCTTCGCTGGACAGCGCTGCGATTTCCAACTTCAAGAGACCAGAAGCAGCCTATGAAAACATTATTTGTTTGCGCATTTATTCTGCCGCTACTGTCGGCATGTGCGGTAGCAACAGCCGATCAAGACATCGCATCGAGCAATCAGGAGAACGTCTACACCACCGGTAGCAACCTGCCGTCCAAGCAAACCAAGAAGTCCAATATGCAAACGCTCTCACCTGAGCAAGTCTCTGACATGATTCCACCCGTAGCGCCCAGAGGGCCTAGGAACTGAGTCGAAGCAAGCAGCAAGCTTTCACGTGGTTTTCCCATAAAAAAACAGAGTCGTTGCAGATCGCCTGCAAACAACTCTGTTTTTGCGTTTAGCAACTGTCCGATCAAATCAATTCAAAGGATGATTGACTTGTATCAGCCATAGACGCGCCAGGTCTGCCACTCCGTCGGTACCTTGAACGGTCTTGAAGATTTGAATCGCCTTATCCTTTTGTCCCGCCATCTGATACGCGATGCCAAGGTGCAGCTTGGCGTCTTCAGGACGCTTGAGGCCGCCTTTTTTCAAACCGCTCTCCATCAGCGCCAGGCCTTTGTCGAACTGCCCCGCAGTGACCAATGCATAACCGAGATTGAGTTGGCCGGTGCCCTCTTTGGTGCTGGATACCGAAGCTTCGCTTTGCGCCATGGTCCGCTGATCATCAGCTATCCCTTTGTTAGCCTGGTCGCGCAGACGCTTTTGCTTGGCTGCGTCCGGGCCGCTACCCAATACGCCCGACTGATAACCTTGGTCGAGTATCTTCTTCGCTTCGGCCGGGAATCCCGCCAGCAACGCCAGCTGGGCCACATCGGTGAATTCGCCGCTGGTCTGCAGCTGCACGGCAGCGGCTTTCAGTCGATACAGGTCCAGGGTCAGGTGATCAGAGAAACCTGGTTTGTTCTGGACCCGGCTAAGGATGTCGAGCCAATATTCTTTCTTTGGATAGTAGGTGTTGAGCTTTTCCAGCGAGCTCAGATATGCGGGTTTATCGTTGGCCTTGAGCGCGCAGCTGACCAGCAATTTCAAGGTTTGCTCGGACGGCGCCCGGCCAGCGCTCTCGTCAGCCGCGATGTCTTTTTGCAGCTCGCTGGTGGCGCGTGGAATATCATTGCTCAAGTAGTAGGACTGGATCAGCAGTGTCCGCGTTTGCGGGTCGCTACCGCCCTCTTTCAGTGAACGCGTGAACCATATAATCGCCTTGGGATAATCTTCTGCATCGTAGTACAGGCTGCCTAGCGCGTGCACAATTTTGGCTTGCTCGTCTGCAGTAAGACGCCCGGAAGCAATCACCGCTTCAAACGAGCTTCCGGCCAGCTTGATATCGCCGGCGCGCGCTGCGGCAGCGCCGCGCAGCCGGTCAACGGTATAGCTCTCAAAAGCTGTCTTATTGCCGACAGCGTCGGTTTCAGCGATCTTGGCCAGCGCCTCTTTGTATTTTTCTTCTTTGAGGAGAGCCTGCGCTGCTTGCAGCGGCACACCTATTTCCGGACGCACGGTCTCGGCTTTAGCGCTGTCATCCGCGGCATGGACCAACGGAACAATACCAGCCAGCGGAAGCGTGGTGGTCACGCCCACCGCTGCCAACAAGATGAAAATTGGTGCAAATCGTAATTTGGACATAGTTATTCTTTCAATCGAAAACGAAAATAGGCAGGTGTAAGGACTTTAACCCGTCCTAACCCTGCCTATCCTCTGGTACAGAAAACAAATACTACTTACCTATCCATGAACTGCTCATTGCCGACAATGCCGATCTTGGTCACGCCCAGCCGCTGCGCCGACGCCATCACCGCCGCCACCGACTTGTACTCCACCGCCTTGTTCGGACGCAGGTGCACTTCATCGATATTGCCGCCGGCAACAACGCCCTTCAAGCGATCTTCCAGTTCGGTACGGCTGGCCATCGGCGTACCGTTCCACATCACCGTGCCGGTCGGATCGATGTCCACCGTGTCCACCACCGGCAATGCCAACGGCGGCGGCGGATTACCGGTCGGCATGTTCAGCTTGATCGCATGATTCTGGATCGGAATCGTGATGATCAGCATGATGATCAGCACCAGCATGACGTCGATCAACGGTGTCATGTTCATTTCCATCATCGGTTCCGGATCATTGGCGTTGCCGCCGGAAGAACCTACATTCATACCCATGTGATACTCCTCTTCAAGCCCTTCATACACCACCAACGTCCTCCCCGCGAACGCGGGGATCCAAATTCCTGCATCATGTTATCGCTCATGTTGCAACATGGATTCCCGCGTACGCGGGAATGACGACGTGGTTGAAATGCGGGTTAGTTACGCGCAGGCGGTTCGGTGATGAAACCGATCTTGGCTATGCCTGCCCGCTGTGCAGTCAAAATCACCTTGCCGATATATTCATACTTGGTTTGCTGATCGCCGCGGATATGCAGTTCCGGTTGCGGCACCTGCACGGCCACCTCTTTCAACTTCGACAGCAAGGCAGCGGTGTTCGGCACCAGTTGCTCGTTCCAGAACATGTCGCCTTGCTTATTCACCGCCAGGTTGATGTTCTCCGGCTTGGTCTTATAAGGTTCGTCGAATTCGTTCGGCAGCTTCACCGGGATCGTATGCGTCACCACCGGAATCGTGATCAGGAAGATGATCAGCAACACCAACATGACGTCCACCAGCGGCGTCGTGTTGATCGTGCCGATCACTTCGTCTTCATCCCCATCGGGAGAGCCGAGTGACATCGCCATGATTAGCCAACCTTCTTCTTGATGTTAGCGACTTGGCCGGCCTGGCTCGACGACATCACGCCGCTCAGCAGGACCGAGTGCAGGTCGGCGCTGAACGAGCGGATTTCTTCCATCGCGCTCTTGTTACGGCGCACCAGCCAGTTGTAACCGAGCACCGCAGGCACCGCGACTGCCAGACCGATGGCGGTCATGATCAGCGCTTCACCGACCGGGCCGGCGACTTTGTCGATCGACGCCTGGCCGGCGATACCGATCGCGGTCAGCGCGTGGTAAATACCCCAGACGGTACCGAACAAGCCGACGAACGGGGCGGTCGAACCGACCGTGGCCAGGAACGCCAGGCCGTCTTGCAGGCGGCTCTGGACTTTTTCTACCGAACGCTGGATCGACATGGTGACCCAGGTGTTGAGGTCGATCTGTTCCAGCAGCGCGCCGTCATGGTGCAGCGTCGAGGTGCTGCCGTTTTGGGCGATGAAACGGTAAGCGCTGTTCGGCTTGAGGCCGGCGATGCCGGCTTCGACCGTCGCGGCTTTCCAGAAGGTCTTCTTGGCGTTGGTCGCCTGGCCCATCAGTTTCACCTGCTCGATCAGCTTGGTGATGATGATGTACCAGCTGCCCATCGACATCAGCACCAGGATGATCAGGGTGCCGCGGGCTACGAAGTCGCCGCCTTTCCACAGGGCGTCCAGGCCGTAGGGGTTGTCGA
>NZ_JAGQEG010000028.1 GCF_018305005.1 Collimonas silvisoli | reverse complement strand
CAAACTGTTCGAGCGCGACACGCGTAACGTCACGCTGACCGCCGAGGGCGAATTGTTTGCCGAAGTGGCGCGCTCGCTGGTCAGCGATATCGAGGCGGCGTTTGCGGACATGAGCGACTATGTGGCCCGGCGCAAGGGGCGGGTGGCGATCGCCGCCTTGCCGTCGCTGGCGGCGAACGGCTTGCCGGCGGTGATTGCCGAATACAAGCGGATTTATCCAGGGATTAGCGTGCAGTTGTTCGACGCCTTGTCGGACCAGTGCCTGGCCATGCTGCGCCAGGGCAAGGTAGATATTGCCTTGACTGCGCCGGGTTCCGGCCTGACCGAGTTCGATACCAAGACGCTATGCAGCGACCCGTTTTATCTGGTGTGCCGCCAGGACCATGCACTGGCTGGCAAGCGTCGCATCCGGCTATCTGATTTAAGCGGCTGCGAGCTGATACATCTGGCGCGCAGCACCAGCGTGCGCCAGCATGTCGAGCTGCTGCTGCGCGGTATTCCGGTGATGAATTCCGGTCTGGAGGTGGAGCATCTGGCCACGGTGGCGGGTTTGATTGAATCCGGGCTGGGCGTCAGCATCGTGCCGGAGCTGACCTTGTTTCAGTTCCGGCACATGAATCTGGTGAGTATTCCAATCGAGGCGCAGGAAGTGGTGCGGCCGATCCTGATCGTGAAAAAGAAAGAGCGTTCTCTTTCTATCGCGGCGCAGGGCATGTCGGAATTGATTGAGAAGCGGCTGCATAACATCGGCAGCCGCGCAGTGGGCCGCAAGCGTTGATACAACTAACTAATTAACTAATTAATGCAGCTGCATGCCGAAGCGTTCGGTTCTTGGCAGCCAGTTACCTTTGATGTCGGCCGATACCAGCACGCGTTCGGCGCGTCCGATCAGCAATTCGCGCGGCACGAATCCGAAATGGCGGTAATCGCCGCTGTTGTCACGGTTGTCGCCTAGCATCAGGTAGTGATCCTGCGGTACCGTTATCGGGCCGAAATTGCGGTTGGCGTTGACTTGCGGCAGCAGCTGGATTCGGTGTTGTTCGGCGCCCATCTTTTCGTTCAGGCGCAGGGCGACCAGGGCGCCGCCTTGTTCGAGCGGCTCGGGGGCTGTGCCCAGCTTGGCGTAGCTGGCTTGATGGCCGTTGATGATTATTTTTTCATTGCGCATTTCGACTGTGTCGCCGGGTAGCGCAATCACGCGCTTGATGAGCCTGGTGTCGTCGAGAGGGGAAAAGAAGGTGACGATGTCGCCGCGTTTGGGTTCGCCGAGATGGCTGATGACGATGTTGGTGAGCGGGACTTTGAGATTGAATGCGAGGCGGTTTACGAATACTACGTCGCCTTCCAGCAGGTTGGGGCGCATGGAGCCGGAGGGGATTGGGTTCCAGTCGGCGACTGCGGTGCGGAAGATGCCGAATAGGAAAAGGAATAGCAGGAATCCCTTGTTGAGACGTATCCAGTTTTTCATTTTTCTTCTGCCTTTCATTGGTTGCTGATGTTTTGTCATCTAGCTTATCCGGTCTTGCGATCTGGGTAGTATGCCACTTATTTCTTTTACGATTCTTTACTCGCCACGGATGTTGTTTCACCTATGCTTTACGCCAAAATGGCTACGGTAATAGTTAACCGGGGTCAGAGTTTTTTTTCGCGGGTTTTGCGAAAATTACTCTGACCTCGATTAACGGACCACGGAGTACGTGCCGTTGCATCCGATGATCGGTCGCTGTTACTTAAAACGTTTGCTACTTCGTGGATGCATGCCGGGGGTAGCCCGGCGGCTACTCACTTTCTTTTGCTTCGCCAAAAGAAAGTAAGCAAAGAAAAGGCGACCGCAAAGCCGTTGCCTTCCCTTCGGTCAGGTCCCCAAATGAGAGAGCGGTCAGCCGGGTGGAGAAACCAACTCGCCTTCGGCTCAAACATGTTTCCCCACAATTCCCGGCTGCCCGCTCTCTCATTTGGCAACGTCCCAATGCGGGGCAAGTCAAAAGCAACGGCAACGGCAGCTTCAACAGCAACTGCAATGTCAAAAGCAACAGCCTTGTTTTTTTGCCGCTGCGCTTTGTACTATACAATTCGGGCTTGCCGGCTTTTTTCCGGTGTCCTTTCTTGTACCCCTATTAGCAGCGAAGCACCCGCAATGACAGATAATTCCGCTCCAACTCCCGACGAACACGATGACGCTGCTGGCGGCGATCAGAAAACCCAGGAACCGCGCTTGTGGCGGGACGATGGCTGGACTGCGCGCATTATCAAGAACGACGATGATGACGGCTGGGCGGTGGCGATGATCAAGGATGGGGAACCGGAACCGGCGTTGATAGGGCCTTGGACCATGGGGCGCGATAAAAAAAATCCGAAGCCGCTGGATGCTTCGGCTTTTATCACGCTGGTCAAGACGGCGTCGGAATTCGTGCGTCGGCACGAGCAGCAGTTGCATGCGATGCTGCATAAGAGCATTGTCGTCAGCGACGCTGAGGCAACGCTGAATGTCACACTTGATATTGTTCCCGACGACGATTTTCCGTATGCCTTGCTGACCGCGCACAATGCCGACGGCGAGCAATTGGCGCAGGTGCGGGTGGCGGCGACTTTCAAGCTCAGCCAGAGTAGCGCAAGCGCTTGGGTTGCCAACGAATTTCGCACGCCGCATTGAAATCGCCGATAGAAATCCTGGGATAGTGCTTGGAGCGATTTAAGTAAAACCTTATACTGTGCATTTATACAGTTTTGGTGAGCAATGCTGCACAAGTTACGTCTCTTTTTCCTGCTTTTCTTTCTCAGTTCCGCGGTTTTTGCTACAGATTGCCCATCGCATTACGCCGCCGGTCTAGCTCCCCAAATTCTCAACGACAAGCTGGCGCGCCAGACGCAGGAGTTGTGTTACCAGGCTTTTGTCGTCATGCATTCAGGAATCACGCGCACGCCTTTATGGTCGGCGGAACACTTGACGCGGAATAATATCGAGGCTGCCCGCACGCTGTCGCGCGAAAACTCCTTTCATCCCGAGCCGGCCTTGCTGATCAATGGCCGTGCCGAGCTGAAAGACTATGCGCGTTCCGGTTTCGATCGCGGCCATATGAGCCCTAACGGCGACATGGCGAACCGCACTTCGCAGTATGAAAGTTTTAGTCTTGCCAACATGATTCCGCAGAATCCGCAGAACAATCGCCATATCTGGGCCGAGATCGAGAGCGCGGTGCGGCGTCTGGCGGTGAAAGACGGCGAGCTGTATGTGATTACCGGACCGGCTTTTCTCGGCCAGGATCTGCAAAAGATCGGCAATGTGCTGGTGCCGACTTATCTTTATAAAGTAGTCTATAGTCCGAGGAGGCAGCAGGCCGCCGCCTATTTCATCAAGAACGAGGACACTTCCCACTATCAGGCTTTGTCGGTGACACAACTGGAAAATACCTTGCGCATCGATTTTCTGCCGGGTGTGCCGAAGCGTGTCAAGGATGTGGCAATGCCCTTGCCGGGAGCTGGCGCCGGACAGCACGGCGCCAGGAGTGCGCCTGAAAGAGCAAGGGAGCCGGCCGCGCAGGTTAAAAAAATAGAAGCGGATTTGCTGTCTACGTTGTTCAACGATGTTTTGAAAATGCTGCTCAATTTCGTCACAAACCTGATACATAAAGGATAGTCACATGTCTGAATTTATTCCGTTCGCCGATGAAAGTGCAACGCTCTCCATCGGCAAGTTGACTGTTGAGAATCGCCTGGACCGGGTCAGCTTGTATGGTGATCTCGATCTGACTCTGGATCAGCGCGGACTGGAGCAGGCCAAAGCCCTGCAATCCCTGGCCAATCGGGTGGTGGAACAACTTGAATCGAGGACATTGCCGGAGGTTCTGGCCGTTGCGCCTGTAGTCAAGGTAAGCAATCCGTTTTAAATGAATGATGAATGAGGCGGGCAAGATGGATGACACAACAGCCGACGCAGGGTTAAGCACGGTCGGCATGCTGGGCAACGGCGCGCCCGCCAGCCAGGTGCTGGAGGCGGTGGCGATGCGCAAGCACGGCGATCCGGCTTGGGCGCCGTTTCATTACGAGAAAATTTCCGAAACCGAATATGAAGTCAGCGGCGGCGTGCCGGCCGTGATCGGCGTCGTCAAGAAATGGCCCGGGCCGCATAGCTCGGTGCTGGTGTCGATGGATGAAATCAGCCAGGAACAGCAAGCGCGATCCCCCTTGGAAGTTGTGCCGGCTCTGCCGCAACAGGAGCTGGCCCAGGCTGCGCAGCGTCAGCCATTGCCGGATAGCGGACCGAATGCTACCGCGCCAAACTACCTGACGGTGGTGCTGCAGCTGCCGGCCGATGAACAAGGCCGCAAGCGCATCTGCAATGCACTCAGCCTGGATGCGGATTTTTTCGGCGCCAAGGTAACGGCAACCTCGCTGGCCGACGAGATTGCCGTCAATCAGTTGCTGGAACTGCGTTGCGAACCGGCCGATGTGCAAGATGTGCGGGCACGCGTGGCAAAACGTCATCAGGGTGTGTGAGGGTCGGCCGCCTCAGAGCGAAGTCCGCAACGAAAACAACTCCGGGAACAACACCACATCCAGCATCATCTTCAAATAGCCGGCGCCCTCGGTGCCGCCGGTGCCTTTTTTGAAACCGATGATGCGCTCCACCGTGGTCAGGTGGCGGAAGCGCCAGTAGCGGAAAGAAGTTTCGAGATCGACCAGTTTTTCGGCCAGTTCGTATAGCTCCCAATGCGTGTCAGGTGCTTTGTACACCGCCAGCCAGGCAGCTTCCACCGAGCTGTCGGCGGCGGTGGCGTGGCTCCAGTCCTGGCTCAAGCGCGCTGGGTCGACCGCCAGGCCGGCACGCGCCATCAGCATCACCGCTTCGTCGTAGATCGAGGGTTGCAGCAATGCATCTTGCAGCCGTGCATACGACTCGGGTGAGTGCTGATGCACCTGCAACAAGGCAGGATTCTTGTTCCCCAGCAGGAATTCGATCTCCCGATACTGAAACGACTGGAATCCGGACGATTGGCCGAGGTAAGGGCGGATCGCGGTGTATTCCGGCGGCGTCATGGTCGCCAGCACATCCCAGGCGTGCACCAGCTGGTCCATGATGCGCGCCACCCTGGCCATCATCTTGAACGCCGGCGCCAAATCGTTATTGCGCATCTGCGCGCGCACCGCGTGCAATTCGTGCTGCATCAGTTTCATCCACAGCTCGCTGGTCTGATGCTGGATGATGAACAGCATTTCATTGTGATTCGGCGAGCGCGGCCGTTGCGCCGACAAGATCTGGTCCAGCGCCAGGTAATCGCCATAACTCATGCTGTCGCCGAGATCCATCCGGGCGCCGTGCCATGACTCTTTGGGGTTGAATGGGCATTCCATTTCGTCACTCCTGAACAATTAGGTTACCGCTTCTTGTGGCGCATTGATTTCGTAATCCTGGTCCGCCAGAATCCGGTGCAGGGTATCGACCGCATCCCAGACGTCGGTGAACTGCGTGTACAGCGGCGTGAAGCCAAAACGCATCACTTGCGGCTCACGGTAATCGCCGATGACGCCACGGGCGATCAGTTCGCGCATGACGGCGTAGCCGTGCGCATGGGTAAAGCTGACGTGGCTGCCGCGCTGCTCGTGCGGGCGCGGCGTGACCAGCGTCAGGCCGAGACCAGCGCAGCGGCTTTCGACCAGGGCGATGAACAGATCGGTCAACGCCAGCGATTTGCGGCGCACGGCTTGCATATCGGTTTGCGCGAAGATATCGAGGCCGCATTCCACCATCGCCAGCGAGACGATCGGCTGAGTGCCGCACAGCGCGCGGCGTATGCCTTCGGCCGGCGCGAATGTCGGCTGCATGGTGAACGGCGCGCGGTGGCCCCACCAGCCGCTCAACGGCTGCCGGAATTGCGCGTGATGGCGCGGCGCGATCCAGGCAAAGGCCGGTGCGCCGGGGCCGCCGTTGATGTATTTGTAGGTGCAGCCCACCGCAAAATCGGCATTTGCCGCGTGCAGATCCAACGGCACTGCGCCTGCCGAATGCGCCAGATCCCAGAGCACCAGCGCGCCTTGTTCTTGCGCGGCTCTGGTGACGGCTTGCATGTCATGCAGATGGCCGCTGCGGTAATTCACATGGGTCAGCATCAGGATTGCGGTTTCGGCATTCACGGCGGTACTCAGTTCTTGCGGCGTGTCGATCAGGTGGATGCGATAGCCGCGATCCAGCCATTCGGTCAAGCCTTGCGCCATATAGATATCGGTCGGGAAATTGTCGCGTTCGGTGACGATTACCTTGCGGCTCGCTGCATCCGGCTTGGCGGCCTGGATCTGCAAGGCGGCGGCCAGCAGCTTGAACAGATTGATGGAGGTGGAGTCGGTGACCACCACTTCATTTTCGGCGGCGCCGATCAACGGCGCCAGTTTGTTGCCGAGCCGGCTCGGCAGCTCAAACCAGCCGGCCTTGTTCCAGCTGCGGATCAGGTCCTTGCCCCATTCTTGCTGGATGACTTGCTGTGCGCGTTGCAAGGCCGCGTGCGGGCGCGCCCCTAGCGAATTGCCATCCAGGTAAATCACGCCTGGCGGCAAATCGAACAAGCAGCGCAGCGGTGCCAGCGGATCGTTTTGATCCAGGGTCTGGCAGTCTGCGCGGGTCTTGATGCGGTTGGTCATAGTTGTATTCCTGCAGATTAGAGAGAGCGCAAGATGGCGCGCACCGGACTGGCGTCCATGCCGGCCAGGCGTAAAGGCAGGGCAATCAGTTCATAGTCGCCGGCGTCTATCGCATCGAGCACGATACCTTCCAGGATGGCCATGCCGTGCTGCCTGACGGCGTGGTGCGCCAGCAAGGTTTTGGAATCCTGCGGATCGAGTGAAGGCGTATCGATGCCGATCAGGCGTACTCCATGTTGCGCCAGCAGCGTGATGGTTTCTGGCGCTACCGCCGCAAACGCCGCGTCCCATTGTTCTTGCGGCGCGCTGGCGTAAGTGCGCAGCAGCACCCGCGGCGGCAGCTTTGCCAACGCATGGGCAATGTCCTGCGGTGTAACCGGTGCGGCGCCTATGCAATGGATCACGCGACAGGGGCCGATATAGGCATCCAGACCGACCTGGTCGATGGTCAGGCCTTGCGCATCGTAATGGCTGGGTGCATCGCAGTGTGCTCCGGTGTGGGTGGACAGCATGATACGGCTGACATGCACTGGGCAGCCGTCGCTGATTTCCCAGGTGGTCTGCGCGCTGTAGGCAGTGTCGCCCGGCCACACCGGAATCCGGGCGGACAGAGCGGGACTGATGTCCCAGATGGGTTTTGAGGTGGCGATGGCTTTCTCCAATGCTGAATCAGACGAATTATTTTAGGCGAGCTTGCTGGAATTTTTCTACGAAATTAATAGATGGTTTACATATTATCTAGAATAAAATTAAGAATATTCAATTGATATTGAAAGATAATTTCAATGCAGCTCGATACCATCGATTTAAACATTCTGACCTTATTGCAGCAGAATGGCCGGATCAGCAACCAGGATCTGGCGGAACAGGTTTTCCTGTCGCCATCGTCGTGCTTACGGCGCGTGCGGATTCTGGAGGAAGAGGGCGTCATCAGCCGCTACAGCGCCGTGCTGAATCCGGAAAAACTGGGGTTGGAGCTGGATGTATTCGTGCAGGTGACGATGCGGCGCGATGTCGAGAGCTGGCATGAGAATTTCATGCAGGCGCTGCAGAATTATCCGGAGGTGGTGGGTTCTTACATCATCACCGGCGATGCAAACTACCTGTTGCGGGTGAAGGCGCGCAATCTGAAGCACTATTCCGCTTTTGTGTTGGAAAAGTTATATAAAATACCGGGCGTGCAAGATATCCGCTCCAATATCGTGTTGCAGGCGATCAAGGAAACCTATGAGCTGCCGCGTGAATTGTTGCGCGATGCTTGAGGCGCTGTGTTCTTGGCGTTACCCGGATAATGAATAAGCTCGCAATTTAGATTGAAATCATGGCAAAGACGATTGAAGAAGTTTTGGCAAGACAAAAAGAAGGCGCGCAATTCGTGCTGTCGGCGCCGCTGCTTGGACTGGAGCTGGAGGATTTCGATACGGTTGCCAAGATTTGGGTGGCAGAGGGCGGTCCGGGATTCAAGGTTGCCGGTGTGCCGCATCGGAAGTGTGTCGATGGCGAATTTTTTATCGACCGGGTGACGGTGCTCAAATTGCCGGCGCTCTCGTAGTGCGTGGGGGCGGCGTCTGATAATCGTCCAGCAGGCCTCCTCGCCGCTTAAAAACAGTTTCCCTGATTTTTATTCGCGTGAGCGTTCGCGGAACTGCAACGGTTGTTGAGTAGCGGTGGATGCCGAACCGCATCCGGTGGAGCACGAGCCGCAACCGCTGCCGCATCCTCCGGCAGATGCGGCCGGCTGCAGGCGCTTGCCGATCGCGCGCAACGCAGTTGGTCGAGAAGCGGCGCTCAGGGCGTTCGCCAATGCCGCTTGCCAGCGTTGGCTGGTGGCTGGCATCAGGCGGCGGCAGGCGTAGAGCAGGCTGGTGATTACGGCGACGCCGATCACGATGGCTTGGATTACGAGAAATGGCGTCATGTCAGGAGCTTCGTAATTTGGTAGGTGAGGAAAGCCGCAAGGTAAGCCAGGCCAAACAGGTAGGTGCTAGCGACGGCGACAATCTTCCAGGAATTGGTTTCGCGCCGCATCACTGCCAGTGTCGACATGCATTGCGGTGCAAACACGTACCAGGCCAGCAGCGCCAGCGCAGTCGCCAACGACCATTGATGGGCAATCATCGGCCCCAGTTGCGAAGCAATCATGTCTTCACCGCCAGACATGGCATATACAGTTCCCAGTGCCGACACGGCAACTTCGCGCGCTGCCATGCCTGGCACCAGCGCAATGCAGATCTGCCAGTTAAAGCCGATAGGGGCAAAGATGTATTCCAGCAGATGGCCGATCCTGCCGGCCAGGCTGTAATCGATGGCCGGCATAGTCGCGCCTGGCGGCGGGCCGGGGAAGGTCGATAGGAACCACAGCAGTACGGTCAGCGCCAGGATGATGGTGGTGACCCGGCGTAAAAAGATCAGCGCTCGTTCCCACAGGCCGATGGCGATGTTGCGAGGGCTGGGCAAGCGGTAGGACGGCAATTCCATCAGCAATGCATGCTCGCTCTTGTCCTTGCGCACGCGCTTGATGACCCAGGATACCGCCAGCGCGCTGACGATCCCGGCCACGTACAGTACGAACAGGACGATGCCTTGCATATTGAACAGGCTCCACACGCTGCGGTTCGGAATGAAGGCGGCGATCAGCAGTGTGTATACCGGCAGCCGTGCTGAGCAAGTCATCAGCGGCGCCACCAGGATGGTGGTGAGGCGATCGCGCGGGTCTTGAATGCTGCGGGTGGCCATGATGCCAGGAATGGCGCAGGCAAAACTCGACAGCAGCGGGATGAAGGAACGGCCGGTGAGGCCGGCCTTGAACATCATGCGGTCGAGCAGGAAGGCGGCGCGCGGCAGATAGCCGGATTCTTCCAGCATCAGGATAAAGAAAAACAGAATCAGGATTTGCGGCAAAAATACCAGCACTGTACCCAAGCCGCCGAAGATGCCATCACTGATCAGGCTGCGTAGCAGGCTTTCCGGCATCGCAGCGGCAACCCAGGCGCCGACTGCGCCTACGCCGGCCTGGATGCCTTGCATCAGCGGCTGCGCCCAGGAAAAAACCGCCTGGAAAATAAAGAACATGATGGCTGCCAGCAGCGCCAGTCCGAATGCCGGATGCAATACCCAGCGATCGACCGCATCGTCGATTACCGAAGTGTTGCGCGGCATGCTGACCGCCGCCGCCAGCATGCTGCGCACTTCTGCGTGCAAGTCGTCGTCGGCGCTGCCGCTTGCTGGCGTTGGAGCCGGGGCAGCGGCCTGATCCAGGTGTTGGATCAGCGCGCGCGCGCCGCCGCTGCGTACCGCCACGGTTTCAATTACGGGAATACCGAGACGACGTTCCAGCTCTTCGCGGTCGATGGTGATGCCGCGTTTGCGGGCGGCGTCCATCATGTTCAACGCCAGCACCACGGGCCGGCCCAGCCGTTTGACTTCCAGTACAAACCGCAGGTGCAGGCGCAGATTGGTTGCATCCGCCACACAAACCACCAGATCCGGCAACGCTTCGCCGGGCATCTGGCCGAGGCAGACTTTGCGGGTAATCATCTCATCCGGGCTGGTTGCTTCCAGGCTATACGCGCCGGGCAGGTCGAGCAATTGGAACACGCGTCCGGATGGTGCGGTGAAGCGGCCTTCCTTGCGTTCTACCGTGACGCCGGCATAGTTCGCCACTTTCTGGCGGCTTCCGGTCAATTGGTTGAACAGGGCGGTCTTGCCGCAGTTGGGGTTGCCGACCAGGGCGATGCGGAGGGAGGATGCGCTAGACATTATGCGGGGATTCAGACAGCTGGATGAGCAGGGGTGACGTGGACCCGGTGCGCCTCGGCGCGACGCAGGGCAAAACGGGTGAAGCCGATCTGTATCATCAGCGGATCGGCGCCGACCGGGCCGCGCGCCACCAGGCTGACGGCTTCGCCGTGGACAAAACCCAGTTCGCGCAGGCGCTTGGCAATCGGGTCTTGCTCCAGCACGTCTTCTACATGCTCAATCACTGCGGGCGTAAACGGCGTCAAATCACAAAGTCTCATACAAAAGCCATGATCAATAATGATTCTCATTATATACATTCATGGCTATTTATACCCGCCAGCGCACAAAACAAGGTTGACTTGCTTGACAGCATTACCCCCTTTGCGTTTAACTTGGCAGAAATTTTTTGCGCTGCAACAAATTTCATCGGCGATTTTCGGTAGCGCTAACATCGATTGTGTCGAATTTTGCAATGTTCTTCAACTTTATTATCTAAACGAATAATCGGATTTCGCATGCGACTTCATAAACTACTGCTCCTGTCATCCCTGCTGTTGGCAAGCGCCTTCTGCCGCGCTGAGACCGGTGTCACCGCCACCACCATTACTCTCGGCCAGTCGGCCGCGTTTACCGGACCTGCCAAGGAGTTGGGTAAGGGCATGCATGACGGTGCCCAGGCGTATTTCGATCAGGTCAACGCCAGCGGCGGCGTGTTCGGCAGAAAAATCATTCTGAAGACGCTGGACGACGGTTATGAACCGGACCGCGCGGCTGCCAATACCAAGCAGTTCATTGAACAAGACGAGGTACTGGCCTTGTTCGGGTATGTCGGTACGCCCACCTCGAATGCCTCGATTCCAGCAGTGACCAAGGCCAAGATGCCATTTTTCGCGCCCTTTACCGGCGCTCAATCGCTGCGCGAACCTTTCAACCGGAATATCTTCAACATCCGCGCCAGCTATTTTGCCGAGACTGAAAAAATCGTGCAGCAGATCACCACCCTGTCATTGAAGCGGATTGCAGTCTTCTATCAGAATGACGCCTATGGCAAGGCTGGCCTGGAGGGAGTGACACAGGCATTGAAGAAGCGCGGCATCGAGGTTGCCGGCTTGGGCACGGTCGAGCGCAATAGCGTGGACGTCAGCGATGCGGTCGCCAAGATCCGCCAAAGCAAACCGCAGACGGTGATCCTGGTGTCGGCCTACAATTCCAGCGCTGCTTTCATCAAGGCCATGATCGCCGCCGGCAGTCCGCCATCGTTCTGGAACATTTCGTTCGTCGGCAGCCAGCAGCTGGTGAACGCGCTGGGCAAGGATGCCAGCGGGGTGCAGATTGCACAGGTGATGCCGGCGCCTTGGGATGAAGTGAATGGCATCGTCAAGGAGTACCGCAAATACTATCTGCAAGACGGCAAGAAAGAATGGGATTACGTCAGCATGGAAGGTTTCATTGCTGCCAAGGTTTTGGTGGAAGGCCTTAAACGCGCCGGCAGCAATTTGTCGCGCGATGGCTTGATCCGGGCCTTGGAAACCGTCAACCATTATGACGCCGGCGGCTATTTCGTTACCTTCAGCCCAAGCAATCACAACGGCTCGGAGTTCGTCGATTTGACCATGGTTGCCAAGAGCGGCAGATTCCTGCACTGATTTAGCCGGATAGCGCTGTGACCACGTGTTTTGTTTCCTGGAATGCGTGTAGCCCCACGGCCCCAGTTTGCGGCTGGCGCGTTCACGGTCCGTAATCTGACGCCTATGAACTTGCGGCGTTGCTGCCGGATCCGCGCCAAACCAACGGACAATAAACATTAACTAAAAGAAATAGTTAAATCGATTTAATTTTCCATAGGAAATAATAGGTGTCTATCTGACGTCATTGAACAGTTAAATATTGTTAATTTTTGTCAACCATAGTTAAAGATTGAGTTTTTAGGTGGTTTCGTAAGCCTCTTGCTTTTACTCTTTGCTTGCGTGCTGTCGCCCGATTTAACAAACCGGTGAATGCATAGCGGCAGGGTTAACCGATTGGACCTGGACAAGCGATTTCCAAAAGAAAAAGAGATTTGCCAAAAGGCAAGTCGATGCGCTTGATTCATTTTCAACAATCAAAGAGTAAAAAGATGCAGAAAATTGATGGCGTTCTTCGCGATGTTCAGTGGGAGAAACTGGAACCTCTATTGGTCGGACGGCCTGGGGATTCCGGGATGTGCGGCCGCGACAATCGTCTATTCATGGAGGCGGTGTTGTGGGTTGCGCTGAAATTCGGCTCATGGAGCAATTTGCCGCCGCAATTCGGCCGCTGGAGAACCAGCTACATGCGGTTTCGGCGCTGGACCAAAGCCGATGTCTGGCGGCGCCTGTCTGAAAATCTGGCTGACGATCATGCACTGCAAGCAATGCTGGGGGCAATTGTCACCCTTGGCGACGAACATACCCGATTGAATACGGAAAGATCGATCAGGCGGACTAACGTGAAAATTTATGGACGTGCCATGGCTTCAGCCGTGAGTGCGAATGCAAAACCGGCGCGCGCCGACGAATTGTCTTCGTCGTGGGTGTGGCTGGTCACCGATGACAGCCAGACCGGCTGATCTTCAATCGCCCTACCTTACCGGCTGCAAACGCTAATCGCCCAGCGTTCTTGCAGCCGCCAGTATCCCGCAAATCCCGCCCAATGCCAGCCGGCGCCGAGTTTGGCCTGAATTTGGCCCGAATTCCGCTGCGCTATAAGCAAAAAGCAAACTGAGCGTCAAGCCGAGAGCTTCTTGTCAAGTACAGGAGGATCGAATATTCATATATTGCTACATTTTTACACAATAGGGTTCCCGCTCTAAAGCCGTCGCGCATCGTACTACCGTCGCGCAGTATCAGGTATTATCGGCAGTCATAGGGAGGGTGTCTGAAAGGAAACTTTCTGGTCGATGCGCCGTACTGCCGTTGCCGCACTTCCTCATTACATAACAAAGAATGGCCTCGACTACGGGGCTGAGACAAGTCTAAAAAAGCAATATGCCAAAACTGCAGCTGGTTTTGACAAGCGTTTTGACGATTAACATTCGATTAAATTACGATTTTGATGAATTTCATTCTGTATTCGGATATTGGCGAAAGTACGATCGATAAAAGCCTTGGTTTGCCAGAGTACAGCTACTACTTTGTCTTGAAAGCTTTTCGCACCGTTTTGGCGGAGCTCGGTACGGTCACCTTGGTGCAGCATCCGGAAGCCGAAGTCGACCCCTTGTTTGAAGAATGCCTGCAGCGCGGCGAAGAATGCGTGTTCCTTTCTTTTTCTCCTCCGAACAAGACCCTGATCGATCTCAAGTGCCCGACGCTGTCGGTTTTCGCCTGGGAGTACAGCAATATTCCCGATGAAATATGGGACGACGATGTCCGTAACGACTGGCGCGTGGTGTTTGCCCGTCACGGCAGAGCGATTACCTTGTCCAGCTATACCGCTGGTACGGTCAAAAATGCGATGGGGGCGGCATTTCCGGTATTGGCCCTGCCGGCGCCTTTGTGGGAGCAGTTTGCCAATGCCCGTGCGCGGTTTGGGCGTTGCCTGCCGCCCAGGAAAAGCACGCTTCAACTGCGCGGTACGGTGATCGATAGTCATCTATTGGGTTTGTCTGCAGACGGTTTGATAGCGCATCTTTCCTGTCCGGATGTGGCAGCCGTAACGGAACACGAAGCGCCGCCGACAGTTGTGCAAACATTGCCGGAGTCGCCAGCACCAGCACCATCGCCGTCGCCGGCAAAAAGCCTGCGTTATCGACTGGCTGTGACTAAGCGCCATCTGCTGACATGGTACCGGGAGGCATTGCGCGATCTGCTGCCTTTGTGGCTGGCCAAGATGGTGGCGGTGGGCGGGCGCAACGGTTACGCGCTAGGACGCGCCCTGACTGGCAATCCAGTCAGAAAGCCCCAGCCGATACCGATAGAATCACCGCCATCATCGGCGGCAACGCCAATCCCAGAGCCAACGCCAGCCGCAATCCCGGCCCAGGAACCTGAAGCCGTGGTCAATCTGGAAGGCGTGATTTACACCTCTATCCTCAGTCCCAAGGACGGCCGCAAGAACTGGTTCGACATGGTGACGGCATTCTGCTGGACCTTCCGCGATGTGGAAGATGCGACGCTGGTCCTGAAGATGAACGAGCGCGATTTGTCGGTCTATCACAACACCTTGCTGACCTTGTTGTCGCAGTTGGCGCCGTTCAAATGCCGGGTCGTGACTTTGCATGCCTACCTGGATGACGCGACCTATGAAGAATTGATCGGCGCCACCAGCTTTTACGTCAACACTTCGCTGTGTGAAGGTTTATGTTTGCCGCTCATGGAATTCATGTGCTGCGGCAAGCCCGTGATTGTTCCGCTGCATACAGCGATGGAAGATTATATCGATGACGGCGCTGCCTTCATCGTCAAGTCCAGCCTTGAGCACAATGTCTGGCCGCACGATCCGCGCGACCTGTTTCGCACCTTGCGCTACCGGCTTGACTGGGAATCAATCTGTAGCGCCTATAAGGATAGCTATCGGGTGGCAAAACAGGAGCCGGAAAAATATATCGAGATGAGCGAGCACGCCATGGCGCGTCAGGCGTCCTATTGCGCAGGGGCTGTCGTAAAGGAACAGTTGCGTGACTTCTTTCTGAAACCCGGTGTCAGATGATCATTATTATTTACTCCGATACCAACGCCGGCTCGATTGAGACAAATCTGGGCTTGCCGGAATACAGCTACTACTTCGTATTGAAAGAGTTTCGTCCGGTGCTGGAGCAACTTGGCATCGTGGTCGCCGTCAGCGATCCTGCACGCGAAGTCGACGCCATCTACCGCAGCGCCAGAGCGCACGGCGAATCCTGCGTATTCCTGTCTTTTTCGCCGCCGCACAAAACGGCGGTCGATCTTGCTTGTCCGACTATTCCGGTATTTGCCTGGGAATTCAGCACCTTGCCCAACGAGGTCTGGCTTGGCGAACCGCGCCACGACTGGCGCTATGTCTTCAACAAGCTTGGTTGCGCGATCACGCATTCCGCATATACGGCGGATTCGGTCCGGCAGGCGATGACGCCGGAGTTTCCGGTGGCAGCCATTCCGGCTCCGGTCTGGGACCGGTTTTCCGCATTGGGCGAAAAATGTTCGATTGCCAATCATCCGGATGGCGTCGTGCTGAATGTAGCCGGCACCGTGATCGACAGCCGCAGCGTCGACCTTTCTCCATATAGCCCGCCGCGCCGGCGCCATCCCAAGCCGGATCTGCTGCGGCCGCCGGCGCTGGCCCAGCGTGAGCCGGTCAAGGTGCACATCGGCGGCGTGGTGTATACCTCGGTCTTCAATCCGTATGACGGCCGCAAGAACTGGTACGACATGATCAGCGCTTTTTGCTGGGCCTTGCGCGATGTCGAAGACGCCACGCTGGTGCTGAAGCTGACTCACAATGATGCACGCATCGGCATCGATAATTTATTAGAGAATATTTACAAGCTGACGCCGTTCAAATGCCGGATTCTGCTGATTCACGGTTACCTGAGCGACGCCGACTATGAAAACCTGGTGGCGGCAACCACCTATGTCTTGAATACCTCGCATGGCGAAGGCCAGTGTCTGCCTTTGATGGAATTCATGTCTTGCGGCAAACCCGCCATCGCGCCGGTCAACACGGCCATGGCCGACTATATCGATAGCGATAATGCATTTGTGCTGGACTCCAACACCGAGCCCAGCCACTGGCCGCACGATCCGCGCCAGGCCTATCGTACTTTGCGTTACCGCATCGACTGGGGCACTTTGCTTAGCGCCTACAAGGAAAGTTATCGCGTCGCCAAACAAGATCCTGAACGATATTGGCAAATGGCGGAACACGCGGTACGGCAACTGCAACGGCACTGTTCACAAGCTGTCGTCAAAGAGCGTCTGCTGGCTTTCTTTTCCAATCATCCAGGGGTGGGCGCAAGCGACATCCGGCACGCGGCGGCGAAGGTATCCGCATGATCAGATTCCTCGCCGACTGGTTGCGCCCGGCTAAATCAAAAACCGCCGGGAAGATGGAACTGCCGCAGCTGGTATCGCCGGCTGGCGTGGTTGATTCACGCATCTGCGGCTTGGTTGATAACGTGCAAAGCGGCTGGTTCCGCCAGGACAGCGGCGAGTTGCTGGAAGGTTTTGCGATTACGCCGGCGGATGTGGTGCTCGATGTCGGTTGCGGCGAGGGCGGGGCGACCATGTTTGCGGCACGCTGCGGCGCGCATGTGATTTTTTCCGATACCGATGCCGCGCAGGTGGCGCGCCTGTCCGCCAAAGTAGCAGACAGCCCGGCACGCAGTTCGCAGGCTCTGGTATGCGATACCAATCCGCTGCCGTTGCCGGATGCTTGCGCCAGCCGCATCATCGCCATGGAAATGCTGGAGCACGTCGACGATCCGGCGCAGGTGCTGGCTGAACTGGTGCGCGTCGGGCAACCGGGTGCGCTGTATCTGCTGACCGTGCCTGATCCGGTCGGCGAAGGTTTGCAGAAACAGCTGGCGCCGGCCTCGCATTTTCAAAAACCCAACCATATCCATGTCTTCGAGCGCGACGCGTTTGCGGCACTGGTGACCGATGCCGGTTTGCAGATCGAACGGCGGCAGGCTTCAGGTTTTTTCTGGTCGCTCTGGATGTGCCTGTATTGGGCCAGCAAACCGGACGGTGAGGGCGACCAGGGCGCCACGCGCGACAACATCAAGCCGCCGTATCCTCCTTTGCTGGACGAGTGGGCAAAGACCTGGCATCAATTGATTTCGCTGCCGGAGGGCGCCAGGATCAAGCAGGTATTGGATAGCGTCATGCCGAAAAGCCAGGCGATCATCGCCCGTAAGCCTTACCATCCAGACCATCGATAGACTATCGGAGCTGATCGCAGATGAATCATCGTATCAAGGATATCGAACTATTGCGCGGAATCGCGGTGATTTTCGTGCTGATCGAACATACGCGTTTCAACTTGTTCGGACAGCCAAATCGCCTGCTTGAATTTCTCTACACCTATTTCGGCGGCTGGACCGGTGTCGATCTGTTTTTTGCGATTTCCGGATTCGTGATCGCCCGCGATCTGATTCCGCGCTTGAGCCGGAGCAATGGGCAGGCATTCCCTGTCATGCTGGGTTTTTGGGTGCGGCGGGCGTCGCGCTTATGGCCGTCAGCGTGGTTGTGGTTGCTGCTGATCCTGGTCGCCACCGTTGCCTTCAATAAATCCGGCGTATTCGGTTTATTGAAGACCAATCTTGACGCTACGCTGGCCGGCGTATTCAACTATGGAAATTTTCGTTTGCGGGAGATTTTCGGCCGCTCTGAATACGGCGCCAGCTTTCCGTACTGGAGTCTGTCGCTGGAAGAGCAGTTTTATCTGTTGTTGCCGTTTGTGGCGATTATTTTCCGCCGCTGGCTGCCGTGGGTGCTGGTGATGGCGGTGCTGCTGCAGCTTTCCGCCAATCGCCATATCAGCTTGCTTCTGATGACAACGCGCTCCGATGCATTGTTGCTCGGCGTGCTGCTGGCGATGTGGAGCAAAAAAGAGAGTTATCGCAGATTCGAGCCGGTATTCCTGAAAAATCATCTGTGGCTGCGCTGGTTTTTTTTGGCGGCTCTGGTGCTGGGCATGGGGGGGATCGGATCCTATCGCTTCCAGGAGTTCCGTTATTGGATTGGCGTAGTCGCGCTATTCTCGGTTGCGTTGGTATTCATCGCATCGTATGACGAAGATTATCTGATGCCGGACAACCCGTTGAAGAAAGTTTTCCTGTGGTTCGGCAGCCGTTCCTACGCGCTTTACCTGACGCATATACCGGCTTATCTGGCCAGCCGCGAAATCTGGTTCCGGCTAGCGCCCGTCGATACCATTTTCGACAGAACCTATAACATCCGCCTGGCTCTGACAGCTATCGTGCTGCTGCTGATTTTCAGCGAATTGAATTATCGTTTTGTTGAAACCCCTTTCCGGGCGCGCGGCAAGAAGTTCGCCGACCGCCTCAGCTTGCGGCAGGACTGGTGGCAGACATGGTTGGCCAGATTCCGCAGCCAGCCATCGATCACCGCGGACAGCGAGAAATCATGAGGAAATTTATCAGGGGCTTGCTCGGTATCGGCAAAAAAGATGTCGCTGTTCCAGGGGGCGCTATTCCAGTGACGCCGTCAGCGCCGTCGGTTGCGGTCGCACCTGTCGATTCCTTTCATATCGGCTTGCGAGATGCGCTGGCCAGCGGCTGGTATCTCCAGCAAAGCGACGAACTTTATCGCGGCTTTGCTATCAGCTCCGAAGATGTTGTGCTTGATGTCGGCTGTGGCGATGGCGGCAATTCACTATTTTGCGCGAACCGCGGCGCCCATGTGATCGTTGCCGATATCGACGCGCACAAGGTAGAGTCCACCAGGCTGCGTCTGGCGGGAACTCAGGCGCGGTTAGTGCAAGCAGTGGTGAGCGACGCCAATCCATTGTTGCTGGAAGATGGCATTGCTTCCAAGGTGATTTCGATGGAAGTGCTTGAGCATGTCGACGATCCGGCGCAATTTCTGAGTGAGCTGGTCAGAGTCGGCAAGAAGGGCGCGCAATATCTGCTCTCGGTGCCGGATCCGGTACAAGAACATTTGCAGAAAAAGGTGGCGCCGGCTTCGCATTTTGAGAAACCTAACCATATCCGGATTATTCAACGCGATGAATTCGAGAAGATGGTGACGGATGCGGGCCTGGTTATCGAAGGTCACGAATACTACGGTTTTTACTGGTCCGTCTGGTGGCTGTTTTTCTGGGTCTGCAAAGTCGATCTGAGCAACCCCCGTCATCCTTTGCTGGATAGCTGGGCGAAAACCTGGGAGATCTTGATGGATAGTCCGAACGGCGAGCATGTCAGAAATGCCTTGAACGATTTCATGCCGAAAAGCCAGGTCATTATTGCGCGCAAGCCTTAGCTGAGAACGCGGCATGTTTTTAACTGAACAACGGCAGGGAAGGGTTGACTGCATATGAAACGATTATTCATTACTGGGCAGTCGGGATTTGTCGGGCTGGCTTTTGAGCGCATGGGCGCACATGCAGTCGCTGCCCAAGGTTGGGAGCTGGTGCTGGCCGACAGCCCTTATGATTTGCTGGAGCCGGCATCGCTGGCGCGGGTATTGCAGCAGGCGCGTCCCGACGCCGTGATCCATCTTGCCGGTCAGACGTTTATCCCGGAGGCGTTTCGTGATCCGGCGCACACCTTGGATGTCAATCTCAAGGGAACCTTGAATTTGCTGCAAGCGCTGCAACGCAACAGCTTTAACGGCACTTTTTTATATGTCAGTTCCGGCGACGTCTATGGCAGGGTGAGTCCGGAGTGTTTGCCGATCACCGAGCAACAGCCGGCGCGTCCGCAGAATCCCTACGCGGTCAGCAAGGCCGCAGCAGAATTGCTGTGCTATCAGTGGAGCTGCAATGTGCCGTGGCGGATCATGGTGGCGCGCCCGTTCAACCACATCGGCCCGGGGCAGCGCCAAGATTTTGTGATTTCCAGCGTTGCGCGGCAATTGGCGCGCATCAGGCTGGGCCTGCAAGAGGCGCGCATATTGGTCGGCGACGTCGATGTCAGCCGCGATTTTCTTGATGTCGAAGATGTCATTCCGGCGTATCTGGCGCTGTTGGAAAAAGGCCGGAATGGCGAGATCTACAACGTCTGTTCGGGCAAGGAATATCTGATCCGCGACATGATCGCCAGCATGCTTTACCTGACCGAAACAGATGCCGTGATTGCCCAAGATCCTGCGCGTATGCGGTCCTCCGACGTGCACCGGGTAAAGGGCTGCAACCAGAAAATCACGCTGGCAACGGCATGGACACCGCACATTCCCATGCAACAGACCTTGCTGAATGTCTTGGCGGATTGGGATGCCAGGGTAACGGCGGAGAACACGAAACACTGAACCTCTCTGGCCTGGCACGATAAAAAATAGAACTAACGGAGACAAACGCGATGACAAAAACTGTATTGATTACTGGGTCGAATGGACAGGTTGCCAATGACTCGACTCATAGCCCGGCTGGCGGCGAGCATCGTCTGGAACATCCAGGCCTGTTGAAGCCGAGCATGATCGAACTGCAAAGCGGCGCTTATTCAGGCGAAGACGATAGCGTGCGGTTCGACGATAAATACGGCAGGTGCAAGTAATGCTGCAGACAAAGACGCGCACTATCTTGCGCTCCTTGTGGCATTACCGCGGATTCATGCTCGGCAGCGTCAGGCGCGAGTTTCAGGCGCGCTATCGCAATTCGATGCTGGGTGCGGCCTGGATGGTGTTGAATCCACTGGCAATGATTGTCGTCTACACGGTGATTTTCTCGCAATTGATGCACGCGCGTTTGCCGAATGCGAGTAGTCAGTTCGGCTACGGTATTTATTTGTGCGCGGGTTTGCTGACCTGGGGATTTTTTACCGAGACTGTATCGCGCTTGCAAAATGTCTTTCTGGAAAACGGCAACCTGATCAAGAAGCTGAATTTCCCGCGCATTTGCCTGCCGGTCATTACGGTAATGAACGCCGGTTTGAATTTTTCCATCATCTTTGGATTGTTCCTGGGCTTTTTGCTCATCTCCGGTAATTTTCCGGGCTGGGTGTTCCTTGGCGTGCTGCCGCTGCTGCTGATACAAGTGCTGTTTTCCATCGGTCTTGGGATTGTGCTCGGCGTGTTGAATGTGTTCTTCCGCGATATCGGCCAGCTGTTTGGCATCGTGCTGCAATTCTGGTTTTGGTTTACGCCGATTGTGTATACCGTGTCGACCTTGCCTGAGAGTGTTCAAGTCTTGCTTAAATTGAATCCGATGACGGCGCTGATGGTTGCCTATCAGGGGATTTTCGTCAGCGGCGTCTGGCCGCAGTGGAGCGCATTGTGGGCAGTGACATTATTGAGTGTTGCCTTGTGCGTTTTTGGCATGCTGCTGTTCCGTCGGCACGCAGGTGAAATGGTGGATGAGCTCTGATGGGTAAGGTAACCGTTAAAAATTTGGGCAAAGCCTACAAGGCATACAACGGGCGGTGGGCGCGCCTGGCCGAATGGATCTTGCCGTTTGCCAGGCAGCGGCATCAATTGCATTGGGTGTTGCAAGACATTGGCTTTGAGCTGGAGGCTGGCGAGGCAGTCGGTATTGTTGGCATCAACGGCGCCGGCAAAAGCACTCTCTTGAAATTAATTGCCGGAACTACCCAGGCTACTACCGGCAACGTCGCGATTCAGGGGCGTGTGGCGGCATTGCTGGAACTCGGGATGGGCTTTCATCCGGATTTCACAGGCAGGCAGAATGCCATCATGGCGGGCCAGTTGCAGGGCTTGAGCGGTACTGAAATCGAAGCGCTGATGCCGGCTATCGAAGCCTTCGCCGAAATCGGCGAATACATGGATCAACCGGTCAGAACTTATTCCAGCGGCATGCAGATGCGGTTGGCCTTCAGCGTGGCTACCGCCAGCCGGCCGGACGTATTGATTGTTGATGAGGCCTTGTCTGTCGGCGATGCGTATTTCCAGCATAAAAGTTTTGAACGTATCCGCGCATTTCGTCGCGCCGGCACCACCTTGCTGATCGTCTCGCACGATCGTTATGCGATACAGACCATTTGTGACCGCGCCATCCTGCTCAATCGCGGCAAGCTGGAGATGCAGGGCGATCCGGTGGAAGTAATGGATTTTTATAACGCCATGCTGGCGGAACGAGAACAGCAGACGGTCAGGCAAGAACGTCTGGCCGATGGCCGGCTAAGAACCATTTCCGGCACCGGCGAAGCCAGCATTGCTTCGGTAACTTTGCTGGATGACCAAGGCAAGCACTTGGAGGTGGTTGAAGTCGGCGCCTATGTCACGCTGGAAGTCCGGGTTGCCGTCAATGCCCCGGTAGCGCGTCTGGTCATGGGTTACATGATCAAGGACAAGCTGGGGCAATCGATCTTCGGCATCAATAGCCACCGGCTCGATATGCCGCAGACCGATTTGCTGCCAGGCGAGGATCTGCTGTATCGCTGCCGCTTTCCAATGAATCTGGGCAAGGGCAGTTATTCGGTGGCGATTTCACTGTCGCGGCTGGATTCGCATCTCGATACCAACTACGAGTGGCGCGATTACAGCGTAATTTTCCATGTGATTAATACGCGCCATCCCGATTTTGTCGGTTGCGCATTTCTGGACGCCGAGATGGCGGTAGAGCGCTCGCATGGCAGCGCCGGTGCGAGTAAGGATGGAGTGGCGGCATGACCAGGCTATTGATCGAATGCACCTATGTTTTCCATCATCCTGAGATGAATTCCGGGATACAGCGCGTCGTCCGCAATATCATCAATCATCTGCCATCGGTGCAAGACGAAGTTGTTTGTATTCCGGTTATTTTCAAGAAGGGCAAGATACTTGAAGTCAAACAGCTGATCCCGGAACATGCGGACGATTGGCGAGACCGTTTACAACAGGCATTGGAGAAACTGGCGCAGAAATTGGTGCAGATACGCAATCGCTACTGGTTGATTCACTCGCGTCTGCTTCGGTTCTGGCCGTGGAGATCTTCTCATAACGTAAGGCGCGTAACGTATGTGCTGTGCCGCCTGGTGAGCGCCTCGTTCGTACTGCCCCTGCATCTTACCGAGTGGATCCTTAAAAAAACGGAAGAACAGCCGCGTGCTTTTGAAATGGCGTGTCGTAGCGACGATATCCTGGTGCTGCTGGATTCATCATGGCACGCCGATTTTTTTCCTGTGGCTGAGAAATTGCAGCAACAGGGAGTGGCTATCGTCTCGGTAATCTACGATTTGATTCCATTGACGCATCCCCAGTTTTGCGACGGTCCGCTGGTGCAAGTGTTCGATCGCTGGTTTGAATGGATTGCCAATACGGCAAATGGATTCATTGCCATATCCGGTACCATTCGTGATCAGGTGGGCGAGGAGGTGCAGCGACGTTTAGGCCATGAGCGTGCAGCTAGCCGCTGGTTCGATTTCTTTCATCTTGGTTCTGAACTTGACCAGATTGATCCGAGTAAGTCGGTGCGTCCGGCAGTGGAAAAATTATTTACCTCCGGCCGCGCCATCTATCTGATGGTCAGCACCATCGAGCCGCGCAAAAACCACGCCTATCTGCTGGATGCCTTTGAAAGTCTGTGGCAGGACGGCAGCGAAGTCGTACTGTGTTTTATCGGACGCATAGGCTGGAAGAACGAACGGCTGATCGAACGCGTGGAAAAACATCCGCAACTGAAGCGGCGCTTGTTCATGTTCAACGATCTCAGCGATGTTGAACTGGAATATTGCTATGGCCTGGCAAGAGCACTGGTTTTTCCGTCGTTTGTAGAAGGCTTCGGTTTGCCGCTGGTAGAAGCCATGCAGCGCGGCTTGCCGGCGATGGCGAGCGACATTCCGGTGTTCCATGAAATCGGCGGCGAATTTGTCAGCTATTTCGATTTGAGCCAGCCGGCATCGCTGGCGCGGCAGGTCCAGCTGTTTGAGGACAGCGGCATTTTCCCGGCGGCACGGCATATGGCGGACTGGTCCTGGCTGAACTGGGAGGATTCGGCTCGCCAACTGGTGGCACGGGTGGTACGTCAGGTACAAACGCAACAGCATGCGCAAAGTGAATGTCATGAAACTGACCATTGCCCTGAATAGCAAGATCCTGCTCGCGCCGCGCACCGGCATCGGCAACTATGTTGTCGAGCTGGCGCAAGCCTTGCAGCAAGACCCCGGCCTGGGAATGCATTTTTTTTATGGTTCGCGCTGGCGCGATGCGCTCGCTGACGCGCCGATGCCAGGTTATTCGCGCTGGGCCGGCGTGGCCAAGCGACTGCCAGCCGCCTACGCTTTGCGGCGGATCTTTGAGCAACAGAATTTTAACCGCGGTGCGCGCGAGCTGCGTCCGGATGTGTATCACGAGCCCAGTTTGTGGCCGCTCGATTTCGCGGGGCCGACGGTGATGACTGTGCACGATTTGACGCATATCCATTATCCGCAAACACAGCCTAAAGATCGCCTGAGGGAAATCGAGCGCAGGCTGCCGTCGGCCTTGACGCGTGTCAGCCGGATCTTGGTTGATTCGGAATTTATCGGACATGAGATCAGGCAGCACTTCGGCCTGCCCGACCAAAAAGTGGTGGTGGCGCCGCTGGCCTGTTCTGCTGTTTTTCAACCCAGGCTTGAGCAGCAGTTGGCGGTTCGTCTCAAAAAACTGGGTTTGAGTTATCGCGGTTTTATCCTGTCGGTCGGGACTCTGGAACCGCGGAAAAATCTGTCGCTGACACTGAGGGCGCATGCGCGTTTACCGCCGCTTTTGCGGAGCCGTTTTCCGTTGCTGGTAGTAGGCATGCCGGGATGGCAGGCGGGGGAACTGAGCGGCGAGTTGTCGCGAGCGATCAGCTCCGGCCATGTGCGCCTGGCAGGTTATCTGGATCAGGCGGACCTGGCTTGCGTTACAGCGGCAGCCAGGATGATGGTGTTTCCTTCCTTGTATGAAGGCTTCGGCTTACCGGTGCTGGAAGCGATGGCCAGCGGCACGCCGGTGATTGCATCCGATAGCGCCAGCCTGCCGGAAGTGGCCGCTGCGGCCGCCGCGTATGTCGATCCGCAGGATGAGGCGGGACTGACGGAGCAGATGCGCAGGCTGATGGAAGATGACCGTGCCTGGATGGCGCATCGGATTGCGGGTTTGGAGCGATCCGTGCAATTTTCCTGGAAGAAGTGCGCAGCCATCACTGCCGAAGTTTACCGGCAGGCGGTTAATTGTTAAGAGATGCTGTGCGTCGTTGATGCAGTCAGTTCGCACAAATAGAAAATAGCCTTTCACTTCTTGTTGCAGCAGAAGATGGGGCAGATTACGAGAGGAGTGTGCAATGCGGGTTCTTCATTTCTACAAGACCTATCAGTCGGAATCGTACGGCGGAATCGAACAAACCATTTATCAATTGTGCAAGTGTTCGCCCGTCAGCGGCATCGAGAGCGAAGTGCTGACTCTGAGCGATGCCCCGGATCCAGCAGAATTGATGTACGAAGGACATAAAGTGCACCGGGTCAAGCTTGACCTGCAGATCGCTTCGACCGGATTTTCGTTTGCGGCTCTCAGGCGTTTTGCGCAACTCGCGGCCGAGGTTGATATCGTGCACTACCATTTTCCATGGCCGTTCATGGATTTCGCTCATTTTGTTACGCGCATGAACAAGCCGAGCGTGGTTACCTATCACTCCGACATCGTGCGCTACAAGACATTGTTGCAGTTATATCGGCCGCTGATGCATCGCTTTCTCACCAGTGTCGATGCGGTCGTCGCTACCTCTCCGAATTATCTGCAAACCAGCTCGGTGTTGGCCGGATATAGGGACAAGACACAGGTGATTCCCATCGGTCTCGACAAGAACAACTATCCGGCACCGTCGGCGACGCGGATGGATGAATGGCAAAAGCGGATTGGCGGGAGGTTCTTTTTGTTTGTCGGCGCCATCCGTTACTACAAAGGTTTGCATATTCTGCTGGACGCCGCACGCGGAACCGATTACCCGATTGTGATTGTCGGCGCCGGGCCGATTGAACAAGAGCTGAAACAGCGCGCCCAAGAGCAGGGTTTGCGCAATGTGATCTTCCTCGGCATCGTCAGCGATGAAGACAAAGTCGCGTTGCTGCAGTTGTGCTACGCCCTGGTGTTCCCATCGCATTTGCGGTCGGAAGCGTTTGGCATCTCCCTGCTGGAAGGAGCGATGTACGGCAAGCCAATGATTTCCAGCGAGATCGGCACCGGCACCAGTTATATCAACAACCACGGCGAAACCGGCTTGGTGGTCCCTCCCAGCGATGCCGACGCCTTCAGGCTGGCGATGCAACAGTTATGGGATAACCCGCAAATGGCGCAGACGATGGGGACACGCGCGCAAGCGCGTTACCAGAAATTGTTTACGGCAAGGGTGATGGGTGAGAGTTATGCCACGCTCTATCGTGATGTGCTGGCAATGCACGGGCAGATGGAAAAGCGCGTAAGCCTGGGAATCTGAGCAGTCAAATAAGTTATCGTTTTAGCAGCTTGTGATACGATCATTCGATCATGTGGCTATTGAAATTACATTGCAATAGCCATTAACTATTGTAAACAATAGATTACATTCACATCCTAGTCCTAGTCTGGACGCATGCTATCCGTATGCCGCTAAATCGTTTATTTTGGCTGATTTCCATCTTGCTGATGCTGCTTTTTCTGACCTTGATCGGCAGAATTGTGAGCAGCGAATGGTCTGCGTATCAACGCAGTACAACAAGCATACCTGCCATCAAGAGTTTTCAGCTTGCGTTGATGGTCGAGGAAAAGCTGACGGCTGAGCGTGGTCCGACCAATACGCTGTTGAGACAAAAATCTGACGACGCCGCCAGAGAACTTGCTCGGCTAGAGCGGCTACGGGGCGCGAGCGATCAAGCGCTGGCAAGCCTGCGGCAGGCGTTGCAAGCACAAGCTGCGCCGTGGCTGGCGCCGGTGATTGCCCACGTAAAATCGACCGAGCGGGCGCTGGCAGCGGCGCGCATCAGGGTTGATTTTCTGCTGGCCCAGCCAACGCCGCAGCGCGATACAGAAGCCGTTGGCGCCGCCGTGGCAATGATGGCGCAGTCAGTCGACGCAATTGCCCCCGCGATTGCCGCCCTGTCCGGCATTGCCGCCCAGGCGGATCCACAGTTTCGCGACGGCCTGGATAGCGCTCGGCTGACCTCTAGCTTGCGCAATATTGCGGGGCGGATGGGCGCGATCTTCGTTGCCCCGGTGGTTGCTCATCGGCCCCTGACTGCGCATGAAATCTACACATTTGCAAAACTGTCGGGTCAGATCGAGCAGCTTTATTCGGTGATTGAATTGCAGCTGCACGCTTATCGCCATAAACCGGCTTTCAAGACGGCTTTGGATACGGTGCGGGATCAATATCTTGAAGGCGGTCTGGATTTGCTGAATGAGTTGCTCGCTATCGGGCGTCACTCGGGAAATTATGGCATGAACGCCCACGAGTTGAGCGCCCGCTACGTGCCGAGAATGGCCGCGATTCCACATCTGCGCGATCTTATCGTGGAAGAGATGCTTGCCCGGGCTGAATACCGCAGCAAGCAGGCCGCTTATTTTTTACTGGCGGTAAGCGCTCTGGCTGCTGTCGCCATGGCTATTTTTGTGTTGCTGATGTGGGTGATACGGCAGCGCGTCCTGCGTCCGATTCTTGACGCCACCGCACTGTTCGTGTCGCTGGCCGATGAGCGGCTCGGCACTGCAATTCCGAGTCCGCGCTACGACGATGAGATCGGCGCCATGATGCGGGCGATTCGTGTGTTAAAGGCGCGCAGCCTGGATAAAATTCGTCTCGAAAAGCAGCGCGAGGCGATGATTGCGCAATTGCAGACCTTGTCCGACACGGATTTCTTGACCGGACTGCTGAATCGCCGCGCATTTTTCGCGCAAGGTGAACAGCAGTTTGGCATTGCCCAGCGCTATCGGCGGCAGTTGACGCTGATCCTGATGGACGTCGATCATTTCAAGACAGTCAATGACCAATACGGGCATCAGGCGGGCGATCAGGTGCTGCGCGTAGTGGCTGAGCTGTGTCGGCGCAATCGCCGCAAGGTCGATCTGCTGGCACGTTATGGCGGCGAAGAATTTCTCTTGATGCTGCCTGAAATCGACTTGTCTCAAGGACTTGCCGTGGCAGAGAAATTGCGGCGCGCGATTGATGCCCGCCATTTTCATCTGGATGATGGCGTGATGGTTAAGGTTACAGCCAGTTTTGGCGTGGCAGCGTTTGAGCAGGATAATAATCTTGAAAGCTTGATAGCACGCGCCGACGGCGCGTTATACAGGGCTAAGAATGGCGGTCGCAACACCGTAGTGACATGTACGCAGGAGGTGGCTTCGACGCCATGCGCACCTTCGTCCGTCGCCCCTTTGCATGGAGTTGGCGGTGTCGGCGAATAGGGGAGAGTGGGGATTTCCGTTCGGCAATTTCTCCGACTTAGTTTGCTAGAATGGCAGGCTAATCTTCGGAGACATGGATGAATAAATTCCTCTTTCTTTTTACCATTTTGTTGGCGCCGTTCAGCCACGCATTCAGCCACGCAGCAACCCCGCAGCAGCAGTTGAACGCGCTGTTCGACCGCGATTGGCAATGGAGCATGCGCCACGCGCCTGAATCTGCCACCGCGGTTGGCGACAATCGTTACAACGACCGCCTGTCGGACGTCTCGCCGGCAGCCAGCCTGGCAGGTAATGCGCATCAGGAGCAAATGCTGGAGCAGGCCAAGCGCATCGATCGCAGCAAATTAAGCGGCCAGGATCTGCTTTCCTACGACCTGTTTATCTATGAAAAACAGAAAAACATTCAAGCCGCCAGGTTCTATCCATACAATCCGGAACCGATCTCTCAGTTGAATGGCGTCCAGTTCGAGTTTCCGCAACTGGTTGCGCAAACGCCATTCAATACGGCCAAGGATTATCGCAATTACCTGGGACGCCTGCGGGCATTGCCCAAGCATGTCGACGGCGTGATTGCACAATTGCAGCAAGGCGTAAAATCCGGTTGGGTGGCTCCCAAAGTCACCATGAGCGTGGTTCCCGGACAGTTGCAGGAATTCGTCGCCAAGCTCGACAGCAGCCCATTGACGGCTCCGTTCAAAGATATGCCTGCTTCGATTCCGGCGGCGCAGCGCGCCAGCCTGGCGCGTGAGGGTGAGCGTTTGTTGCATCATGCTGTGGCGCCGGCTTTCCGCAAACTGGATGCCTATATCAGCAACACTTACCTGCCGGCTTGCCGCGATAGCATAGCGGCTTCGAGTTTGCCCGGCGGCGCGGCGTATTACGCCTACAAGGTCAAGGAAAACACAACCACCAGCATGACGCCGCAAGAAATCCATGAAATCGGCTTGCAGGAAGTGGCGCGGATTCAAGGCGAAATGAAATTGGTGATGCAACAGACCGGTTTCAAGGGCACGTTCGCAGAATTCATCACCTTCCTGAATACCGATCCGCGTTTCTATTACACCAAACCGGAAGATCTGCTGGCCGGTTACAAGGACATCATCAAGAAATCTTCCGCGCAGCTGCCGCGGTTTTTCGCCGATATTCCGCGCGCCGCGGTCGATGTGAAACCGGTGCCGGAAGTAGGCGCCGAGAACCAGGCCGGCGCCTATTACGAGCCGGGAACGCCGGACGGTTCGCGGCCAGGGTATTTTGTCGCCAACTTGTCGAAGCTGGATTCGCGTCCTAAATGGGAAATGGAAACCCTGACCTTGCATGAGTCGGTGCCGGGCCATCACTTGCAGACCGCGCGCGCCCAGGAAACCAAAGGCTTGCCGGAGTTCAGGCGGTTCGGCTGGTATGTCGCGTTTGGCGAAGGCTGGGCGCTGTACGCTGAAAGCCTGGGCGGTGAAATGGGTTTCTATACCGACCCCTATTCGCAATTCGGGCATCTCAACGATGAGCTGTTCCGGGCTGCCCGGCTGGTGGTGGACACCGGCATGCATGCACTCGGCTGGACGCGGCAACAGGCGATTGCATATATGAATGTGAATACAGCCAATCCGCCGCACGACAACCAGGTCGAAATCGATCGTTACATCGTCGATCCCGGCCAGGCGCTGGGCTACAAGATCGGCCAGTTGAAAATCAAGGCCTTGCGGGAAAAAGCGCAGCAGCAACTGGGCAGCAAATTTGACCTGCGGCGCTTTAACAATGCCGTCATCGACAATGGCGCTTTGCCGCTGGAGATGCTGGAAACCCAGATAAACAACTGGATTGCGCAGCAGGCAGCGGCCGCCTAGTTTATCAACAGCTGAGCCGGTCTCGGTCAGCTCAGCTGTAGCGGGCGGCCAATAGTTTAGCGATCCAGTCGACAAACACCCGCACGCGCGGCGACAGATGTTTGTTGTGGGCGTACACCACGGATATCGGCAACGGCGCCGGCTTGAAATCCTGCAGCACTTCTTCAACGGCGCCGCTCTTCAGCAAGTCTTCCAGGCCAAAGCGCGGTGCTTGTATCAGCCCTAGTCCGGCGCCGCAACTAGCCAGATAGGCATCCGAACTGGCCACTGAAATCAGGCCCGGGAGTTTCAGAAAACGCGGCTCGCCACCTTCCATATATTCCCAGCCCAGATCGCGTCCGGTACGGCTGGAAAAGTAATTGACCGCCATGTGATGCTGTAAATCGCTCAAGGTCTGCGGCCGGCCGTAGCGATCCAGGTAGGATTTGGCGGCGCAGTTGATCTGTTCCAGGCTACCGATACGGCGCGCAATCAGGCTTGAGTCGCTGAGCGCACCGACTCGCACCGCGCAGTCCACCGCCTCGCCAATCAGATCGATAAAACGATCGGTGGCGCTCAGCTTGAGCCGCAGATTAGGGTACTGTGCAAAGAAGTCCGGCAGCGCAGGAATCACCACCATATGCGCCAGGCGTTCCGGCAGATCGACCCGGATCACGCCGCGCGGCTGCAGTTGGTCGTGTTGAAACAGGGCGTCGACATCTTCGAATTCAGCCAATAATCTGGTGCAGCGGTCGAGATAGGTGATGCCTTCATCGGTCAGCGTTACCTTGCGCGTGGTTCGCTGCAACAGGCGTACCCCGATGTGCTTCTCCAGTGCCTGGATAGCATTGGTAACGGTGGCCGGCGGCAGATTCAACTGCTCAGCCGCGCGGCTGAAGCTGCCCAATTCGGCGACACGCGAAAAGACCTCCATTGCCTGAATCCTGTCCATGGCTGTTCCGATTATTTGTGACTTTCGAATAAAGAAATCATTTTATGCTCATTTATTAATGAATTAGGGCAAGCAATAATGTTTTCAAGGCAGATGGATCTGGCTTCCACTTTAGCTGCCGTCAAGTAAACCACATGAGGATGTCATTATGAAAACGCAACAATTAGGCAGCACCGGCCCGCTATCTTCCATCATCGGCCTCGGTTGCATGGGCATGTCCGATTTGTACGGACCGGCGGATGAAAATGAGAGCATCGCCACGCTGCACGCAGCCATCGATGCCGGCATTACCTTGCTGGATACCGGCGATTTTTACGGCATGGGGCATAACGAGATGCTGATTCGGGAGGCGCTGCGCACGCGCAATCGCGATCAGATATTGCTCAGTGTTAAATTCGGCGCCATGCGCGATCCCGCCGGCGGCTGGAGCGGCATCGACGGCCGGCCTGAAGCGGTGAAAAATTCCCTGGCTTACACCTTGCGCCGGCTCGGCACCGACCACATCGATATCTACCGCCCGGCGCGGCTCGATTCGGCGGTGCCGATTGAAGAAACGGTGGGCGCTATCGCCGATATGGTGAAAGCAGGGTACGTGCGCCACATCGGCTTGTCCGAAGTCGGCGCGCACACCCTGCGCCGGGCGCAGGCCGTGCATCCGATTGCGGATCTGCAGATTGAATATTCGCTGGTCTCGCGCGGCATCGAAGCCGAGATATTGCCGGTTTGCCGTGAGCTTGGCATCGGTATAACCGCCTACGGCGTACTGTCGCGCGGCTTGATCAGCGGCCACTGGGGCAAGGACAAGTCTTTCTCGCCCGGCGATTTCCGCGGCCGCAGTCCGCGTTTCAGCAGCGACAATCTTGCGCATAACCTGGCTTTGCTGGAAGCCTTGCGCGCCATCGCCGCCGACAAGCAGGCGACAATGGCACAGATTGCGATTGCCTGGGTCATGTCGCGCGGCAAGGATATCGTGCCGCTGGTCGGCGCGCGCCGCCGCGATCGGCTGGCTGAATCGTTGGGGGCACTGAACATTCAGTTGAGCACCGACGATCTGGCCAGGATCGAGTTAGCCGTACCAGCCGACGCCATCGCCGGTGAACGTTATGCACCGGTGATGATGGCGCATCTGGATAGCGAACAGCCTCACTCTGATTGAACGTTGTCTGGCAAAGACTCAGAGTTTGAGTTGCAGGAAATCGAGAAAGCATGTGATGCGCCGCGCCAGCTGGGTGTTCCTGTAATACACCGCGTGAATTTGCTGGCGGTAGCCATTGTTATGGCTGGCCAGGATATCGACCAAAGTCCCTTGGGCGATATCTTCGTGGACCATGAAAGCCGACAGGCACGCAATCCCGAGTCCATGCAAGGCCAGCTGGCGTATGGTTTCGCCGCTGGACGCCAGCAGCGTCGGACTGATCGTCAGGTTCTCTTCCTGTTGCTGCCGTAACGGCCAGGTATTCAGCGACTCCGGCTGCGTGAAGCCGATCAATTGATGCTGCTTCAGCTCTTCTGCGCTGCCTGGCTTGCCATGCGTGCGCAGGTAGCCGGGGCTGGCGACGATGTGCTGCAGGCTTGCTCCCAGCCGGCGCGCATGCAGCATCGAATCTTGCAACGCGCCATGGCGGATGGCGATGTCGGTGCGCTGCTGCAGCAGATCGATATTCTGGTCGTTGCTGGTTAGCTCAAGTGTAATGTCGGGATAGTTGTGCCGGAATTCGGCTATGTGCGGCACTATGCAATGCAGCATGAAGGGCGGCGAAGCGTCCACCCGCAAGCGTCCCGACGGTCTTTGATGACGCACCTGGATGGCTTCTTCGGCTTCTTCCATCGCCGCGATAATCGTGCGCGCCTTTTCCAGGAAAAGATGGCCTTCTTCCGTCAGCTCCATGCGGCGCGTGGTGCGGGTCAGGAGCGAGGTGGCCAGCTTTTGTTCCAGCCGCGACAAGGCACGGCTCAGGCCGGATGTGGTCTGGCCCAGCTGTTCGGCGGCGGCGCTGAGCGTGCCGCTGTCAACCACGGCGATAAAAATCCGCAGGTCATCGGAGTGAATATTCATCTTCTTGTCGGTGTGTCGCAGAGAGTCTGGCGGCGCTTGGCGAGCGGCTCAATGGACGCCGCCGCCATGGCTGCCAAGATTCGCCGGCGCTTCGTCTTCCATGCTGGCCAAGCCCTGCAGGATGCCGCAATCCTTGGCTGCCTGGGCTCTCTGGCATTGTTTGCGCAATTGTTTCAGCTGCGATTGCAATGCTTTCAATTCGTTGATGCGGTCGGCGACGTGATCGATATGATGGTCCAGCAAGGTATTGACTTCGGCGCAATTGTCTTCCGGCAGGTCGCGAAACTGCAATAGCCTGCGTACTTCGTCCAGCGTCATGTCCAGCGAGCGGCAATGGCGGATGAATTGCAGGCGCTCGATGTGCGCCTGTCCGTACAGGCGGTAATTGTTTTGAGAGCGTGCCGCCAACGGCAGCAAGCCTTCGCGCTCGTAATAGCGGATGGTTTCCACCGGACAGCCGGCATGACTGGCCAGTTCTCCGATTTTGAGTGAAATTGCGCTCATGCTTGCTCCTTTCCGGCTTATTTCAAGATAAATCCTTGACCTTATAGTAGCTACAGGGTTTTAAATGCGCAAGAAGTAATCGATTGCGTCATCAAAACCCGCGTCAAGGAGAACACAATGGGCCGTTGCGAACACGACCATCAGGATCATCAGCATAGTCACCAGCACGATCACAAGCATGAGCATGCACCGGCAGATGCGGGCGGGTTTGCTGTCAGCCGTCCATCACTGGCTGCGGGCGCCGAACAGGCGGTGTTCCTGATCCAGAACATGGATTGCCCCACTGAAGAAAAATTAATCCGTGACAGATTCAAAGACATGGCCGGGATCGTGGCCATGCAATTTAATCTGATCCAGCGCGAACTGACGGTCCATCATCGTCTGCCGTCGGTAGACGCCATCATCGCCACCTTGAAAGCACTGGACATGGAGCCGGCGCTCAAATCGGACACGCTGACCGGTGCTGTCGATTTAACTGAAGGCATGGGCGACGGCGCTTTCAAGATCTCCAAAAAGAAATGGCTGTTGATGGCGCTCTCCGGCATTGCCGCGGTCGGCGCCGAACTTGTGGCCTGGAGCGGCGGCCAGGACAGTTCATGGCTGGTGATCGGCCTGGCGCTGGTTGCGATCCTGAGCGGCGGTCTGGATACGTTGAAAAAGGGCTGGATCGCATTGCGCAATTTTTCTCTCAACATGAATTTCCTGATGTCGCTGGCGGTGATCGGCGCTGCCATCATCGGCCAGTGGCCGGAAGCGGCGGTTGTGATCTTCTTGTTCGCGCTGGCGGAAATGATCGAAGCTTTATCGCTGGACCGGGCCCGCAATGCGATCAAGGGATTGATGGCGATGGCGCCGGATCTGGCAACGGTGCAAGGCGCCGACGGCGAGTGGCGTGAAGTTGCCACCGGCGAGGTGGCGCTGGCAGCGCTGATCCGCGTCAAGCCGGGGGCGCGGGTGCCTTTGGACGGGCTGCTGACAGAAGGTCAAACCACCATCAATCAGGCGGCAATTACCGGCGAGAGCATGCCGGTGGAGAAGCAGGCCGGCGATCCGGTGTTTGCCGGCACTATCAACGAGCGCGGCTCCTTTGTTTATCGCGTGACCGCGCTGCAAGCCAATTCAACCCTGGCGCGCATCATCAAGAGCGTACAGCAGGCGCAGGGAGAGCGGGCGCCGACGCAGCGCTTCGTCGATCAGTTTGCGCGCTACTACATTCCGGTGGTGGTGCTGGCCGCGCTACTGGTAGCCGCCTTGCCGCCCTTGCTGATGGGCCTGGCGTTTTATCCATGGCTGTACAAGGCTTTGGTGCTACTGGTGATCGCCTGTCCTTGCGCGCTGGTGATTTCGACACCGGTGACGGTGGTGAGCGGGTTGGCGGCTGCCGCCAGGAACGGCGTGCTGATCAAGGGCGGGGTGTATCTGGAGATGGGGCGCAAGATCAAAGCACTGGCACTCGATAAAACCGGCACGCTGACGCTGGGCAAACCGCGTGTCACCGATGTGCAACCGGTACAGCCCGCGGCCGACGCCGATGGCCGCCGGCTATTGCAATTGCAGCGCCAGGCAGCCAGTCTGGCCAGCCGTTCCGACCATCCGGTATCGGGCGCAGTGGTGGCGCACTGGCAGGCAGCGGGTAATCCAGAGGCATTGTTTGAGGTGGGCGCTTTTGAGGCGCTCACCGGCCGTGGCGTGCAAGGCGATATCGACGGCCGGCAATTCTATCTGGGCAATCATCGGCTGGTGCATGAGATGAATATCTGCAGCCCGGCCCTGGAGGCGCACTTGTCGGCGTTAGAGAGCGAAGGCAAAACCGCGGTGGTGCTGTGTTCGGCCGCACAGCCTTTGCTGATCCTGGCGGTGGCCGATACGATACGCGACATCGCAGTCGAAGCGGTGGCCAAGTTGCATGCGATCGGCGTCGAGGCCGTCATGCTGACGGGCGATAACGCGCATACCGCGCAAGCCATTGCGACCCAGGTCGGCATCAGCGACGCCCGCGGCGACCAACTGCCGCAAGACAAGCGCAACGCCATCAATGATCTGCGCCAGCGCTATGGCTATGTCGGCATGGTCGGTGACGGCATCAACGATGCGCCGGCGCTGGCGCAAGCCAGCATCGGCTTTGCGATGGGCGCGGCAGGCAGCGATACGGCGCTGGAAACCGCCGACGTGGCGCTGATGGATGACGACCTGCGCAAGATTGCCGCATTCATTCGCTTAAGTAAAAAGACCCATACGGTGCTGATGCAAAATATCACTTTGGCGCTCGGCATCAAGGCGGTCTTTCTGGTGCTGGCTCTGACCGGTGAAGCGACGCTATGGATGGCGGTATTCGCCGACATGGGAGCGAGCTTGCTGGTGGTATTTAACGGCTTGAGACTGTTGCGGGCATTGCGCTGAGTTTGCCGTTATTGCGCTGCCGGCATCACGGATTCTCTGCAGGTTTCGAGGGTTTCGCTAACCACTCTTTACCCTTGAGCATCAACTTCCAGTAGACCCAGGGTAGCACCGTGGTCTTCAGGAACCAGGTGCTGCGGCGCGCGATGGTCGGGTCGAGCCGGAAAGTCGGCAGCAGCTTGCCGCCATAACCGAACTCGGCCAATATCACCTTGCCCTTTTCGACCGTAAGCGGACAAGCGCCATAACCGTCATAACGCGCGCTCAGCGGCTTGCCGGCACATGCGGCGAGCAGGTTGCTGGCTACCACGACAGCTTGTTTGCGGATTGCCGCCACCGTTTTTGCATTGCTGGTTGAGCAGACATCCCCCAGCGCGAATACATTCCGATAGCGCACATGCTGCAACGAGGCTGGATCGACTTCGCACCAGCCGTCGAGATTCGCCAGGGGGCTATCGCGCACCACATCAGGCGCCACCTGTGGCGGCACCGCATGCAGCATGTCAAACGATTTTTCCTGGCGGCTGATGTTGCCGGCGCCATCCTTGACATCGAACCAGGCCAGTTTTTTTTCACCATCGACTTTGACCAAGGTCGATTCGAATACCAGCCGCGTCTGATATTTTTCTACGTAGCGCATCAGCGGCGGCACAAATACAGCGACGCCGAACAAGGCGCTACCGGCGTTGTTGAATTCGACTTCTATCTGCTTCAGCACGCCTTGGCGCAACCAGTAGTCGCACGAGAGATACATGGCTTTTTGCGGCGCGCCGGCGCATTTGATCGGCATTGCCGGCTGTGAAAACAACGCCTTGCCTTGCGCTAATTGAGACACCAGTTGCCAGGTATAGGGCGCCAGATCGTAGCGGTAGTTTGAAGTGACGCCGTTCTTGCCAAGGGTTTGCTGCAGGCCTTCTATTTTTTCCCAGGCCAGCCGCAGGCCGGGGCAGACAATCAGCTGCCGATAGGCGATCAGGTCGCCGTTGTCGAGGCGGATGCGGTTATGATCCGGCAGCAATTCCGACACGGCCTGCTGTATCCACTGTGCGCCTTCAGGTATCAGCGACGCCATCGGCCGCACGGTTTTTTGGCTGTCGAAAACGCCGCGGCCAACCAGCGTCCAGGCCGGCTGGTAATAGTGCTGGCTGCTGGGATCGATAATCGCGATCTGCGCATTGGGCGCGCGCTTCAGCAAGCTGCTGGCAACCGCGATGCCGGCGGAACCGCCGCCGACAATCACGATTTCATACTGCTTGAGTTTGTCGTTCGCGGTTCCTGCGGCCAGACCTGGCGTGTCGATGATATTTGCCAGCCTGAAGATATTTGTCGAACGGTTCCCGGTGCGGCAAAAAGCCAGGACAGGGCCGGGCATGTCGGCGAGTAACTGGCGCAGCGCCGCACCGTGCTCTTTGCTGAGGCGGGTGGCGTCTGCAGGTAAATAGCCGAAGACCAGGCCATGCGCGGCGCAGGCTGCGGCCAGCTCGCTGCTGCTGACGTGCCGGCCGCCGTCTTCTGCATCAGGACGATTGCAAATCACCGACTTGTAGCCGGCGGCTACAATAAGGGGCAAATCTTCCAGGCCGATTTGACCGGCAGTTGAAAATAAGTCGTTATGCTTGATGATATTAAAGGTCATGGCTGCTGATTCCATCGTGACAGGCGGGTGGCACTACTTACTTGAGCTTTACTTATTTCCCACAAATCCTGGCAGGCGGCGACATCGGGGTGCCGGCAGTTGCTGTCGTGGCAGTTGTTTGAAGATGGCAACAAGGGAAGGAATGGATAATGATGCTTTGCGGCGCCTGGGTGAACTGACTGAAGTCAGCGATTGACCTTAGGTTGCCAATGCATGTTAACCATGTGCGGTCAGCGCTCGCCGGGCTGCGGCATATCCTGTTTTGCTCTAGCGAAATGTCTGTTCAATTAAAAACCGCTTATTAACTTGATTGTTAATAATATAATGTGAATTGGATTTTTGTCAATGTTGCGTGTTTCTATATAGTTACGTAGTGTTAAGTTAAGGATGCGGTTAGATGGCAAGTCCACAAATAGAAGTCATTTTTGATCGGAATACCTCCACGTTTACCTATGTGGTCTATGCGGCGGGCGGCGGCGAGTGCGCGATTATCGATTCGGTGCTTGATTACGATCCGATTGCCGGCCACACTTCCACGGTATCGGCCGATCGCGTCATTGAGTTCGTACGCAGCAAGGACTTGAAGGTGCAATGGCTGTTGGAAACCCATGCCCATGCCGACCACATTTCGGCAGCGCCCTATCTGCGTCAGCATCTGGGCGGCGCAATCGCCATCGGCGATCAGATCAAGATGGTTCAGGGAGTATTCAAAAAAATCTTCAATCTGCAGTCGGAATTTTTACTGGACGGCGCCCAGTTCGACCATTTGTTCGCGCCAGGCGAGATTTTTTACATCGGCAGCTTGCGTGCCCAAGCGCTGCATGTTCCGGGGCACACGCCGGCCGACATGGCTTATCTGGTGGAGCAGGATGTAGCGTTTGTCGGCGACACGCTGTTCATGCCGGATCTCGGTACTGCGCGCTGCGATTTCCCCGGCGGCAGCGCCAGCAGCTTGTATCGTTCAGTGAGCAGCTTGTTGAGTTTGCCGCCATCGACACGGTTGTTCGTCTGCCACGACTATCCGCCCGAAGGCCGGCTTCCAGCCTGTGAGGCGACAGTCGCCGAGCAACGGGCGAAAAACATCCATGTGCGCGACGGCGTCGGCGAAAGCGAATTCATCGCCATGCGTAACCAGCGCGACGCCACGCTGACCTTGCCGACCTTGATGCTGCCTTCGATCCAACTCAATATCTGTGCCGGCGTGTTGCCCGCGGCGGAAGAGAATGGCGTGAGTTATCTGAAGATTCCGTTGAACGTTGCTTTGTAAGGCGCTTAAAAAAACGACCCAGGCTGTTGCAGGAAGTCCGGTTCTTCAGATGTCGACTGGAATTCAGCACCATAGGCGCTCAAAGTCGTTGATTCGGAACCGTTCAACGAGTGCATCGATAAAAAGTCGAGCTTTGGCAGGAAGATGCGCGCGCGTTTGAAACGCAATGTTAATGGTAAGGCGAGGCAAATCCCAATCGTCCAGCACGGGGACTAATCGCCCCGCCACCAGATCGTCATACACAATGTATTTCGGTTGGACCAAGATACCCATGCCGGCAATAGCTGCATGCCGAAGTATTTGTCCATCATTTGCTTCCAGGAGCGGTCGAATTTTTGTGACGATACTTTCTTTACCGCGCTTTAAAGGAAGTTCGTTTGGCGTATTTGCCAACGCGTAGTTGAGTATATGATGATGTTTAAGATCGGGTGGCAAAACTGGCGTTCCGAATTTTTCGATATATGAAGGGGCTGCAGCTAATATTCGTCGCGTCTCGGCGAGCCGGCGTATGGTGATGTTGCTATCCGCTTCGACTTGTCGCGTGCGGATAGCAACGTCAATCCCATTCTCGATAATGTCATAGTAGCGATTGGCTGCGATGACTTCGACTTGAATTTCTGGATAGCGCTGACTGAACTCCGGTAACAGCGGTGTTATATGTAGAAGACAGAAGGAAAGCGACGCTGTCACACGTAGCGTCCCTGTCGGCTTTATTGCAGTCTCGGTTACCGTGTCTTCTGCCTCACGTAAGTCCCCTAAAATGCCTTTGCATCGCTGGTGAAACTCCGCTCCTGCTTCGGTGAGAAAAAGCCGCCTGGTCGTTCGCCTCACCAGTTGAACTCCCAAACGGGTTTCCAAAGCAACCAAATACCGGCTCGCAGCGGATATGGATATTTCTAACTGCTCCGCCGCCTTGCTGATACTGCCGACATTACCGACTTGAACGAAAAGCTCAATTTCACGCAGCTGATTCATTGATTTTCCCAATTTTTGCAAAAGAGATTGCATTTTTTGACCTGTTTTTCCTCTTTTTGTGAATATATACTTATTTCCAAGCATAGGCATTCAAAATAATTAGGAGACTCACTCATGCCCAAGCAAACGTTGAAGTCAACGATTGAAAACCTGCCGTATTTCGAAGAAGAAAATTCTGCGGAGGTTGTGAACTCCCGGATGGGAGTGGATGTTTCACCGCGTTTGCGCGACGTAATGACGGTCCTGGTCAAACATCTACACGCCGCCATCAAAGAAATTGAGCCGACGCATAACGAATGGTTGGCTGCAATCAAATTTCTGACGGAAACCGGGAAAATGTGCTCCGATTGGCGTCAGGAATACATTCTTTTGTCCGACGTGCTTGGCGTGTCGATGCTGGTCGATGCGATTAATCATCGACGTCCTAGCGGAGCGACTCCTAATACCATCCTTGGCCCTTTCTATGTTGAAAATGCCCCGCGTTACGAAAACGGAGCAAATATCTGCCTGGATGGAAAGGGACAGTCTATGGTGATCTCAGGCCGAGTATTGGATGTGAGCGGCAACCCGATTGCCAATGCAACACTTGATGTCTGGCAGACGAATGACGATGGGTTTTATGACGTCCAGCAAAAAGACCTGCAGCCAGACCACAATTTGCGAGGGGTATTCAGCACCAGCGACAGCGGCAGCTACTGGTTCAAATCTGTCAAACCGCGTCACTATCCAATTCCTGATGACGGTCCCGTTGGCAAGCTCTTGCGCTGCCTGGGACGACACCCGAATCGAGCTGCCCATTTGCATTTCATTGTAGCTGCGCCAGGCTTTGAGCCGGTCATCACGCATATCTTCGCGCCGGACTGTCCATATCTGGCAGAAGACACCGTGTTCGGAGTGAAGCGCGATCTTGTGGCGGAATTCATAGAAGTGACAGACGAAGACGCCGCTCGAGAGCTAGGGGTGACCGCACCCTTCTGGAAAGTTAAATGGGATTTCACGCTCGCACATAAGAAACCTGACAACGCAGTTAAAACCTGAGCTTAAACCGCGTCAGCCGAGTAATTCAGATTGTGCGATTTCAAGTAGATCACACCTTTGGTTTGAACAAAAATTGGGAGTAATGACAAATGAATGAAAACAGCATTGATCTGCTTGCTGCGTATTGGACTATCGCCGGTGACGTATATCCATGTGCGCCAAGCGAGGTGAGCCCATTTCCTTTGCAGGCGCGTGCAGAAGCTGCAGCCAAGGCTGGTTGGAAGGGCATCGGCCTGGTGCTTGATGACCTGAAGGCCGCAGTTGCTCAAGTCGGTGTGTCGGGAGTCAGAAATATCTTGGCCGATAACGGAATGAAACACTTCGAGCTCGAAATCCTTGTCGATTGGTACAAGTCGGGTGAGTTGCGAGCAGCATCGGATCAATTCCGTCGAGATGTCATTGAATTGGGCGGAGCGCTTGGTATGCGCAACCTGAAAATCGGGGCAAGTTTTGCGGATGAGGGGCCAGCCGATTTTCCTCGCATGGCTGCCGAGTTCGCGAAGCTTTGTGAAGAAGTAAGTTCAGTTGGTGCGACCGTCTCTCTTGAGTTCATGCCGTTCTCGATTGTTCGCAACATTCAAGATGGACTCGCGATCGTTGAAGCTGCAGATCAGCCAAATGGCGGGTTGACTGTCGACACATGGCATGTCGTGCGCGGCGGAAGCAGCTATGACGAGATTGCAAAAATTCCCTCCCGATTCATCAAGTCGATAGAACTCGATGATGCGGATGAACAAGTCGTCGGCACTCTTTTTGAGGACACACGCTTCAATCGCCGCCTTTGCGGGGAAGGTGTTTATAACGCTCCGGCCTTCATTGAAGCTGTCCAGCAGGCAGGCTTCGCCGGCCCTTACTACGGCGTCGAAATTCTTTCGCAATCGTTCCGCAAACTGCCGTTGGAAGAGATGGCCAAGCGCGCCTTTGACTCAACCATGGCGCAGTTCGCAGCGGTCGAGGCCCGCAAGCGAGTATAGGCAGCATGCTTTCCGACTATCGTCGCAGTCACGCGCGACCAGGAAATAGCTTCTTGCGGAATTAGGCCAATTTTTAATTTTATGAATTTGCGATGTGGATACCGCTTCCTTCGCATGTATAAATCTTTGGAGATGAAATGATTAGAATCGCTGTTTTAGGTGCCGGACGCATTGGTAAAATTCATGCTTCCAACGTAGCCGCAAGCCTCAACGCTAAGGTAGCCGATCCGGTTGAGGCCTCCGCTAAAGCGCTTGCCGTGCGACTGGGGTGCGACGCCACTACCGACTGTTCTGCGGCAATCGATCGCGACGATGTGGATGCAATCGTCATCGGAACGCCGACGGATACCCACATTACCTACATGCTCCAGGCCGTACGCAAAGGTAAAGCAGTGCTGTGCGAAAAGCCGATCGATCTTGACATGCTCAAATCAACTGAAGCTGCAACGGAAGTAGAGCGCTTAAATGGCAGAGTGATGTTGGCATTCAACCGCCGCTTTGATCCTACCTCCCAAGCGTTCCGAAAAGCAATTGATGCGGGCGAAATCGGAGATATCCGTCAAGTCATTATCTCCAGCCGCGATCCGGGCATGCCACCGCGGGACTACGTGCTTCACTCTGGCGGAATTTTCCGCGACATGGTCATCCATGATCTCGACACGGCACGTTGGCTGCTGGGCGAAGAGCCGGTTGAAGTCATGGCCATGGGTAATCGCCTGATTGACTCATCGCTTGCAGAACTGAATGACTTCGATACGATCATGGTCCAGATGCGTACGGCATCAGGCAAGCAGTGCCACATCAACTGCTGCCGCGAAGCCGTGTACGGGTATGACCAGCGCTTCGAGGTCTCCGGCTCCAAGGGCATGCTGCTGCAGGACAATCTGCGTCCATCCACTATCCGCCGGTGGACAGCGGAGACAACCGACGCCCGCGAACCTTTGCTGAATTTCTTCCTTGAACGTTACGTCGACGCATACAAAAACGAGCTGGAAGCATTTGTCGACGCAATCAAAAACAATGCGCCGATGCCAACAACCGTTCGAGATGGTCTTGAAGCTTTGCGTCTGGCTGAGTGCGCTCTGCAATCTGCGTTGACGGGTAAGCCGGTGCAGGTTTCAAGTCTGGCTTGATGCCGGATCAGGTTGAGTCGGGTGCAATAGAGAAATCATAAATGGAGAAGACGACATGACTTACACAATCGGGGCAGATCAAGTAGCCGGAATTGCTTGTTTGGGCATTACCCATCCTCATACTTCTGGCCGAGTTAAAGCAATTCAGCGACGCAAAGACGCCCGGATGATCGGTGCATGGGACAGCAGTCCTTTGTTGAAACCGTTTGTTGAGGCGCTCGGCCTGGAAGTGCGCAGCAAGGAAGATATCCTGGCCGATCCCGATGTGCATGCCGTTCTCGTTCACTCCAAGAGCGACAAGATGGCCGATTTAGCGATTGAAGCGCTTGAAGCAGGCAAAGCGGTGCTGGTTGAGAAGCCGGCAGGTAGAAGCGCCGCAGATGCCCAGCGCATAGTAAAAGCCGTAGAGCGAACCGGCGGGCTGGTTCAGGTCGGCTATTGCTGGCGCTTCGCACCGTCCGTCGATGCCATGCAAGAGGCTTTGCAATCGGGCCGACTGGGCAAGGTATTGCAGGTTCGAGCGCATGGCGGATGTTCGCACGATGAAGCCGGCACCAGCCATATGACGCAGCCCGGAGATATTGGCGGCGCCGTGTTTGTCATCGGATGCCATCTTGTAGACCGCGTCCTTCTTCATTTCGGCATGCCGAAGTCGGTCAATGCCCGCATCACGAAATTCCCCAATTTTCGCGGTGACGAATCGCGAGAGGATGCAGCGGGCGCCGTACTTAACTACGAAGATAAAGTGGTCGTGCTTGACTTCATGTCATGGGACGTCTTGCCGTGGACCGAGAGCTGGGATATCACCGCCTACGGCACTGAAGGAATTATGTCTTCGCGCTCATTGCCGGCCAGCTACAAGATTTACGACTCCGGCAAGGGAAAACATGCCGAGGGATGGACGGAATGGCAAGAGACAAGTTTTCCTGAAATCTGGGCTACGAAGAAGACCGAGTATTCGCCGGAGCTCGCGGAAATCGGCAATCCGATCTATTTCGATCGGGAGTCCAATGCATTTTTCAATGCCTTGCGCAACGGCACAGCGTCAGCGGTGTCTGCAACGCAGGCCTACAACATCAGCCGAGTGATCGAAGCTTTGTTTGCGTCCAGCAAACAGGCCGGAGGCGAAGTTTTCATAGATTGAAAGAGCGAAGTCCATTCGTGTTGTGGCGAGCCGGCTCTCGGCGCGCGGCTTCCGCGCGTCGTTGGTGAGCGATGACAAAATCAAAAATAGAAGGAGACATCAAGTGAATACAATCAAGAAATTCGCATTTGCGATGGCCGTTTCTTGCTCTTTGGCCGTAACATCTTCAGCCAGCTTTGCACAAGAAAAGGGAACGATCGGCATTTCGTTGCCAACCAAAACAGAATCCCGCTGGATGACTGACGGTCAAAGCATGGTTGCGGCATTGAAAGCAAAAGGCTATGCGGCTGATCTGCAATATGCCGATTACGATGTGCCGACTCAAGTCAATCAGATTGAAAACATGGTGACCAAAGGCGTCAAAGCCCTGGTAATCGCTCCAATCGACGGAAAAACCCTGTCGGACGTTCTGCAAAGCGCAAGCAGCCGCGGCATTAAAATCATTTCATATGATCGATTTATCACGCAGACCAACAAAGTCGATTACTACGCGACATTCGACAACTATCAGGTTGGTGTGTTGCAAGCACAGAGCATTGTCAGCGCCTACGAAAAAAGTGGCGCCAAAAAACCTTGGAACATAGAAATCTTCGCCGGTTCGATCGACGACAACAATGCTCACAAGATTTATGCTGGCGGCATGTCGGTGTTGAAACCTTATTTCGACAGCGGCAAGTTTGTTTTAAAAAGCAAGCAGGCTGCGATCGAGAAAGTATCGGTTTACCGCTGGGATGGCGCGACCGCGCAATCCCGCATGGATAACCTCTTGAGCGCGTTCTACAGCAGCGCTCGCCTTGATGCGGTCTGGGCACCGAACGACGCAGTCGCGATCGGCATCATCTCGTCGCTGAAAGGTGTCGGATATGGCGCCCCTCAGCAAAAGATGCCGATTGTCACCGGCCAAGATGCCGAAATTCCAAACATCAAAGCGATTATCCGCGGCGATCAAACGACAACGGTATTCAAGGATACGCGTGAGCTGGCTTCCCGCACCGCCGATATTGTCGTCGACTCTCTGACCGGAAAACCCGTACAGGTCAACGATACCAAAAGCTATAACAACGGCGTCAAGATTGTGCCGACCTACCTTGTGAAACCAATGCTAGTCGACGCGGGCAACTGGAAAGAAGCGCTGGTCACACGTGGTCGCTACTACACCGAAGCGCAATTGAAATAAGCATCAAACCGTAGTCATGCCTGGCCGGCGCGTCCGGCTAGTTTCAGGCTGATCTGCCATACGGGCATGGCGCGTAGAAAATTGGGGGAAATATGGATCCAATCCTTGAGATGCGAGGCATTCAGAAGAGTTTCGGTAGCGTGAAAGCGCTGGATAACGTGAATCTGACTGTGCGCAGAGGCGAAATTCACGCCATATGCGGTGAAAATGGCGCAGGCAAGTCGACACTGATGAAAATCCTGAGCGGAGTGTATCCGCATGGCGCATTCTCAGGTGAAGTTGTCTACGACCACGCCGGGCGGGAGTTTTCATCGATTTATGACAGCGAATCAGTTGGCATTATCATCATTCATCAGGAACTGGCTTTAGTGCCGATGCTATCCATTACCGAGAATATTTTCCTCGGCAATGAACAATCCAGATCCGGGGTCATCAACTGGGCCTCTTCCTACGCGAAAACAAAGCAGCTGCTGCAAAAGGTCGGATTAAACGATTCGCCCGATACGCTGATCGGCGCATTGGGTATCGGCAAGCAGCAACTGGTAGAAATCGCAAAAGCGTTGTCGAAAGAAGTCAAGCTTCTGATTCTCGACGAACCTACCGCCAGTCTTAACGAAAAAGATAGCGACACACTGCTGGAGCTGCTGCTCGAGCTGAAATCCCGGGGGGTGACAGCGATCATCATCTCTCACAAATTGAACGAGATCTCACGCGTTGCGGACGCCATCACGGTGATCCGGGACGGATCCACTGTCGATACGCTCGATTGCAAAGCTGAAGAGATCAGCGAGGATCGCATTATCAGTGCCATGGTTGGTCGCGAGATGGCAGACCGTTATCCCAAACGCATACCCAAGATCGGCGAGACGATATTTGAAGTTCGGGGCTGGCATGTCCAGCACCCGGCGCAACGAGATCGTGCAATCGTGAAGAACGTTAATTTTTACGCTCGCGCAGGTGAAGTTGTCGGTATCGCAGGACTTATGGGAGCAGGGAGAACCGAGCTCGCGATGAGTATTTTTGGCCGCGCATACGGCCAGGGTATTCGTGGCGAGGTACTTGTGCACGGGAAAAAAGTAGACGTCTCTACAGTGCCGAAGGCAATTTCAAACGGCCTGGCATATGTAACCGAAGACCGCAAGGGAAACGGCCTGCTTCTAAATGATTCGATTGAGCGAAATATCACGCTGGCCAATTTGCCGGGTATTTCGAAATGCGGTGTCATCAACGATCATCAGGAAATTTCTGTCGCCAAGGATTTTCTCCAGAGACTGCGCATTCGCTGCCAGAACGGCGGCCAGCCAGTCGGCAATCTTTCCGGTGGCAATCAGCAAAAAGTCGTAATCAGCAAATGGCTGTATTCCCAACCCGAGGTTCTTATTCTTGACGAACCGACGCGTGGCATTGATGTGGGCGCCAAGTACGAAATCTACTCGATCATCAACCAAGCGGTGGCCGAAGGTAAATGCGTCGTCATGATTTCCTCAGAGATGCCTGAGCTGCTAGGAATGTGTGATCGTGTCTATGTCATGAATGAAGGCCGATTTGTCGGTGAATTCTCGGCCCAGGAAGTCAGCCAGGAAAAGATCATGCGAGCAATCGTAAAAAATGGAGGTAACTGAAATGGGCGAAGCATTGATGACAACGGCGCCGCAAAACGGCCCCGCAAATAGAACCGAAATAGCGGCGTCGCTGAAGCGCGGACTTCAGGAGTACGGGCTATTGATATCACTCATCCTGATTATGGGATTTTTCCAATGGTCGACGAGCGGCGTGTTGATGCAGCCGCTCAACTTGACGAATCTTGTACTACAGAATAGCTACATTGTGATTATGGCTCTGGGCATGTTGATGGTCATTGTTGCCGGACACATCGATCTTTCCGTGGGCTCCACTGCAGGCTTCATCGGCGCCCTGGCCGCATTGCTGATGGTTCACTACAACTTGAACGCCCTGACTGCCACGCTCCTTTGCGTCGCCGCGGGTGCGCTTATCGGTGCGGCCCAGGGATATTGGGTAGCATTCTGGAGAATGCCGTCGTTCATTGTGACTTTGGCCGGGATGCTGGTGTTTCGCGGACTCACGATCCTGTCGCTGGATGGGCAATCGATTGGACCGTTTCCAGAAGCATTTGCAATAATCAGCTCCGGTTTCATTCCTGATTTCTTCCATGGCGCCGAGTTACGGGTCACTTCTCTGCTTTTGGGTCTTGTTGTGGGCGCCTTGTTCTTTGTGATCGAATGGCGCCAGCGTAGCAGCGCCGAGAAGCACGGTTTGAAGAATGGCTCGTTTGCCATGTTCTTTATCAAGAATTCGATTCTGGCCGCTCTCGTCGTGGCTTCGAGCTATCTGCTCGCAAGCTATCGCGGCATGCCGACCGTCCTGGTGATTATGGGTGTTTTGATCAGCCTGTACACGTTCATCATGAATCGGACAACGATCGGTCGTCGTGTTTATGCGGTCGGCGGGAATGTGAAGGCTGCAAAGCTCTCCGGCGTCAAGACAGAACGGGTTACCTTTTACGCTTTCATCAACATGGGCATTCTTGCCGCCCTGGCAGGGTTGATCTTTGCCGCCCGTCTCAACAGCGCGACGCCAAAGGCCGGTACCGGTTTTGAACTGGACGTAATTGCGGCTTGCTTTATCGGTGGCGCGTCGGCCTCTGGCGGCGTTGGAAAAGTCATGGGTGCCGTTGTCGGAGCATTCATCATGGGAGTCATGAACAATGGCATGTCAATCATGGGAATTGGCGTCGACTATCAGCAAGTTATAAAAGGCCTGGTATTGCTGGCAGCGGTGTTCTTCGACGTGTACAACAAGAACAAGATGTAAATTCTTTCGCTTAGCCGCCTTATGGTGGCTAAGCGGAGTAATCGGAAAACTTAAGGGTGATCGACTTGGTTTTGTGAATTTCAAAATCGTTGGTGGAAAATTTTAATGACAAACCAGATGGCAGCAACAATCCAGGGCAAGTTGATGATGAAGCACATTGTCATGTGGGATATCCGCGGCGACACGCCCGCAAAGAAGCGTGAAACTGCTGTTTTCGTCAAGCGCTGCTTTGAGGATCTGGCCGGAAAAATTCCTGGCATGACTAAGGTTGAGGTTGGCCTGGATGTGAGCGGCGTGGATTATGCGTGCGATGTGGTTCTCTATATGGAGTTTGAGTCGCCAGAGTCATTGGCTGCATACGCATCGCACCCTGAGCATTTACGCATCAAAGACGTGCTGGGCGACTGTCGAATCGCCCGGCATCAAGTTGACTATCTTGCGCCGGTTGGTAATCCGGCACTCTCGGAAAATACGGATCGATAATGACCTACGACTTTACTTATACGACCAACGCGTCGCGGGTGGTCTTCGGATTGGGCAGCCTTAAACATATAGAGCGGGAAGTGGAGGCGCTTGGTGCATGCAGGGCGCTGGTGCTGTGCACGCCGGAACAGCGAGCTCAAGCAGATGCCGTAGCCGAGCTGCTGGGAAATCGATGTGCCGGAATTTATGCCGGCGCCGTCATGCACGTACCGATTGAAACCGCCAGAGCGGCCACCGCACATGCGCTCCAGGTGGGAGCTGATTGTGCCGTGGTAATTGGCGGCGGATCTACTGTCGGGCTTGGAAAAGCCATCGCGCTGGAATCCTCCCTGCCCATTATCGCCATACCGACAACATACGCAGGGTCCGAAATGACGCCTATTTTCGGCATCACTGAAGACGGCATCAAGCGAACCGGCCGCGATATGCGCGTTCTTCCTCGCACAGTCATTTATGATCCGCAACTGTCAGTTGGCCTACCGACGAAGATTTCATTTGTCAGCGGATTGAATGCCATCGCTCACGCGGCGGAGGGCCTATATGCAAGAGACAGCAATCCTGTTATGTCGCTGATGGCCGAAGAAGGAATTCGTGCACTTGCCAAAGGAATGCGTAATCTGAATGCCGATTCCCAAGATATTGAGGCGCGCAGCGATTGTCTCTATGGGGCCTGGCTTTGCGGGACCGTGCTGGGGCACGTCGGAATGGCGCTGCATCACAAGTTGTGCCATACCTTAGGAGGATCGTTTAACTTACCTCATGCGGAAACGCACGCAATAATACTACCGCATGTACTTGCCTATAATTCTGCGGCCGCTCCTGACGCAATGTCTCGGGTGGCACGCGCCCTGGGTAGTACGGACGCTGCTGCTGCTATCTATACGTTGTCTCGTGAGCTTGGGGTGCCGGCTGGCCTGAGGGATATCGGAATGGCAGAGAGTGACCTGGACAAAGCTTGTGAAATTGCCATTTCCAATCCTTATTGGAATCCACGTCCGGTTGAAGATAAACCGTTGCGAGCTCTGCTGCAACGCGCTTGGGAGGGTGCGCTCCCCGCTGTGTAGTTTATGTAATTAGGATTGCCGCTCACGCCCGCCGCTCAATCATCGTTACTTTTTTGGTGACGATGATTCGTTAAATCAAATAGCTGGACATTAGAAAAATCAATCTTTGATTGATTGGGAGAAGTGTTGTCTTTTTTCTGGGAAAGAAATCTCGAATCCGACACCTTCATACAAAGGATTGCCGCGCAGCTGCAATGTAAGACTCGCAAATGAGTGAAATTTAAAATCTAAAATATTGGAGACAAAATGAAGAAAGTCATGGTCGCCGCCGTCATTCTCGGCGGAACAGCGTTGGCGCACGCCCAAAGTAATGTAACGATCTATGGTCGACTGGACGTAGGTTTCGATTACACGACGTCTATTCGAGCTACGGACGGTAGCTCTGCCTCTCGTTGGCGTGCTCAAAGTAGCGATTGGGGCGCTAGCTATCTAGGTCTGACCGGATCGGAAGATCTCGGCAATGGCTTATCGGCGATTCTAAATCTGGAAGCCGGTTTCAACGTCATGACCGGTGCATCTACAGGTGCAAGCAACCAATTGTTCAATCGAAAGGCATTCGTCGGTTTGCAGTCGGAAAAATTTGGACGCGTCACGTTGGGCCGCAATCTCTTCATTGCAAACGGCCAGTGGGATGCCGATCCGATGTTTGAAGCCACATATTCCGCAGCTTCGCTGATTCGAGGACGTAGTGTTCCCATCACCAGTAACAATGTTGATTGGCAATCGTCCAAATTTGGCGGATTCGATGTGTATGCACAGATGGCCTTGGGAAATCAGGCAAACGGATTCAATCGGGGCGCCGCCGGAAGTTACGGTCGTAGCGAAGGTGTCCAGTTGACGTACCGAAATGACGGAATCATGCTTCGCGCGATGTACGATACGTTGCGTGATTCCAATGGACAATTGAGCAATGTCTTCCTCTACTCTAACGAACTTTTCGCTGGGGCGGCCGTGACTTATCGCAGCCTGACGATGATGGCGGGCTACAATCATCTCAATGCTCCAGACACACCTGCCGGCCTGGCAAAAACGGCTGACCACGTATGGGTCGGAGCGAAATATCAATTGAGCCCGCAGTTCTTACTGGACGGCGCTATCTATCGAGTTAAAGTCGGCAGCGGCAATGGTGACGCCACTCATGATGCGTCGGGGCATGCAACCTTGTTAGCTGTAGGCGGAATGTACAACCTCTCCAAACGGACGTTCTTGTACGGTACCGTAGCCCATGTAATGAACGGTGAAAATTCGAATTTTGGTGTAGCAGGAAATAATCCTGGCGCTAACAATAACAATTTCGATAATCCAGCCGTTGGCCGGAATCAGAGCGGCGTCTATTTGGGTATGGTCACCTCCTTTTGATTCGTAAGCGTCACTCCTGGATCGTCTGGACCAGGCCTGCTGAGATCTGGATGATTGAAACTGAGGGCACGAATCGCTTCGTGCCCGCAAATTCAATCATGGATACAATCAGTCAGCGCTTGACTGCAGCCGGCCCTTCGTTCCATTTCCCTCTCCCTCCTCGCCCTTTTAGTGAATGGTTTTCGTAAGCACGAAATTGGACAGTTCAGTTCCGACTGAAATTTGCTCTAAAAACAAAAAAACTGACGATATTTGTTAGCGCTGCCATTGATGCAAGGCCGTTATTGAATATCCGCCGTTGGCACGTTATTTGCGTTTTGCAGAATTTCAGCAGATTAACCGCGACGTCAAGCATGGTCGTTGCGGCACTCGATGTGGGATGAATTGCGCCTGTCAGACGGCATGCAATTTCCTGGGCGATTTTCACGCAGCAGAAATATGTGTCATTGAAAGGACAAAGAATGAGTAATCCGATTATCCCGGCCAACGGCGAATTGCTACAGGCATTTTTCGATGCAAGCGAAGAGTCTCGTGCCGAACGATACGGCGGGGGCATGTCGCGCCGCCATTTCATTTCCAGCTTGGGCGCATTGATGCTGGCGGGTTACGGTAGCGATGCAATATCCGCGTCTGGCGCAAGCGCAGCAACTTCCGCAAGCGGTGCATTCGTACATCCCGGCCTCCTGCATACTCAGGCTGACTTTGACCGGATGCGGAAAAAGGTGGAGGAGAAAGCTTCGCCATGGATCGAAGGCTGGAACATTCTGATAGAGAACCATCATGCCAGCTTGAACTGGATACCTCGTCCGCAGGAGGCGATCTATCGCGGGGGCGACGGCGTGCATAGCCAGAACTTCCCCCGTCTGTACAACGATATTGCCGCTGCCTATGCCTGTGCACTGCGATGGAAAATTTCGGGCGATACCGCCTATGCCGATAAGGCGGTGGCTATCTTGAATGACTGGTCGGCGCTTACAGGAATAGGCGGCAATTCGAATGGCGATCTGGCCGCCGGCATCTACGGCTACGAATTCGCCAATGCCGCCGAAATCATGCGCTCTTATGGCGGTTGGGCTGCTGCGGACTTTGCCCGTTTCCAGAGCATGATGCGGCGTGTCTTTTACCCGATCAATCATGATTTCCTGATCCGTCACAACAATACCGAAGTTACCCACTATTGGGCTAACTGGGACCTGTGCAATATGGCGTCAATCATGGCGATCGGCGTGCTGTGCGACGACCGTGCCATGTTTAACGAGGCCGTCGATTACTTCAAGCACGGGGCCGGCAACGGCGCCGTCTCGCAAGCCGTCTATTATATGCATCCAGGTTATCTGGGGCAGTGGCAGGAAGCCGGCCGCGACCAGGGACACACCACGATGGGCATCGCATTGATGGGGCCGATTTGCGAAATGGCATGGAACCAGGGGGTCGATCTGTACGGCTATGACAATAACCGCTTTCTGGCCGGCGCAGAATACGTCGCCAAAACCAATCTGATCGAGTCCGGCAGCACGTTTTATACGATGCCTTATGTCACCTACAACAATGTCAACAACGTCAATCAAACTGCCTTGTCGACGGTTGCGCGAGGTGCGGTCAGGCCCTGCTGGGCGCTGGTAGTCAATCACTACGTCAACCGCAAGGGTCTGGCGGCTCCTTATTCCGCGCGATTCGCCAGGCAGATCCAGCCGGAGGGTGGCGGCGGCAACTACGGGCCGAACAGCGGCGGTTACGATCAACTGGGCTATGGCACGCTGACCTGCAGCCGCGATCCGATCGCACGCGGCGCCGCGCCTAGCGGCCTGACCGCGATTGCACGTCCGGGGCAGGTCGTTTTGTCATGGTGGGGCACGGCGTATGCGAGCAGCTATAACGTCAAGCGGAGCACGACCGCCGGCGGGCCTTACCGGACCGTCAAGACTGGTATCGCCGATCTGCTCACCTACACGGACAACGGTCTTGCGGCCGGCACCTACTACTATGTCGTGACAGCAATGACGCCGTCAGGCGAAACCGCTGTCTCCAACGAGGTGACCGCGATTACGGCCGTGCAGCTGCTAACGTATCTGGCGTTTGACGATGGCAGCGGCGCCAAGGCAGCCGATGCCAGCGGCAAGGGGCACGCCGGGACGCTGGTCAACGGCGCAACTTGGGCGCGCGGCAGGAAGGGCGGCGCGGTTGCGCTTAACGGCAGCAACGGCTACGTCAGCCTGCCTGCCGGCATCATGGCCGACGTCTCGGATTTCACCATCGCGGCCTGGGTCTATTGGAATGCCTCCAGCAACTGGGCGCGGGTGTTCGACTTCGGTACCGGCACCAGCCACTTCATGATGCTGACGGCACGCAACGGCAGAGGGGTCGCGTCCTTTTCGATGACGGTCAATGGCGGCAGCGGCGGGCAGAGGATCGATAGCAACTCCGCATTGCCGACCGGACAATGGGTGCATGTTGCCGTTACCCTGTCGGACAATCTCGGTACTTTGTACGTCAATGGCAGCGCAGTTGGCAAAAACCCCGAGATGGTGCTTGCACCGTTCCGCCTGGGCAGCACCGGTCAGAACTGGATCGGACGATCGCAGTTTGCCGGCGACCCGCACTTCAATGGCCTGGTGGACGAATTCCGCATCTATCGCGGCGCTTTGAGTGCGATCGAAATTGCAGCGTTGACGTGACGTTTTGATTGCCGGCACGTATCTGGCCGCTGTCTGTCGACAGTCGACTTTCAGCGGGATTTTACGTGCTGGAAGCATCTGCGGCACAGCTGCGCTACTTAAGCGGCGCAACGCAGCAATATCAGAAAGATTCGAGTGGTTTGGGCTGGAGAAATGTCGACATGCCGGATCGACAAAGGTCGGGAGATTGATCGCAAAAGTAACGATCAAGGTGCGCTACGTCGAGGCAGCACGTAGATAAGAAGGTCGCCGATGGTGACTTTTTGTCCGGCGTGGATTTTGCAGGTCTTGCGCAGTTCGATTTTGCCGTCGACCGCAACCACGCCGCTGGCGACCAGCGCCTTGCCCGCGCCGCCGCTGTCGCACACGCCGGTCAGCTTGAGCAGTTGATTGAGTTCGACGTAATCGCTGTTGAGGCGTAATTCCAGTTGTTGCATAGTGTTCCGATGGAGATAAATAGGTTTAGGTATTGGCGGCGCGGCTCAATGCCAGTTGCGCCTGATCCAGCCAGACATGCAAATTATCCAGCAAGTCTTGCTGGCTGAACGAACAGCTTTCTTCGCTGAACAGGCTGCCGGCTTCCAGCCGCCCGAGAAAATTCTCCGCGACTTCCGCGAAACGCGGCGGCAACGCCGCCGGCAGCGCGGTTTGCGCACGCCAGGTTTGGCACAGGGCCGTTACGGTGCTGCTGCCGTTCTGCAATGCGCTTAAGGCGTCGCGCAGTAGTTGAATGGTGGCTTGATGCTGCATCTTGTAACTATCTGATTTAGTGGATTGAGTGAGTCAGTCCCGCCAGCACGAACAAGCTGATGGCAGCCAGGAACCCAACGCCCCATACGGCCGAGCGCAGGCTAGGGCGATCTTGCAGATACAGGACGGTGTAGATGACACGGGCGACAATAAATATCAGCGCCAGCAGATTCAGTATATTTTGCGCAGCATGAACTTGCTGCGCAATGATCACGCCGGCGGCAAAAAACGGGAATGCCTCGAAATGATTGCGATGCGCATAATCGGCGCGACGCCGTAATCCCGATTGCTTCTCCAGCCAGGCGCGTGGTTCGGCGTTGTCGAAGTCAGAGCGGCCGCGCTTGGCGATCACAACCGTAAACAACGGCATCAGTCCGGCAATCAGTACACACCAGTAAGCAATCGTCATGGAGTTCTCCGCGATGTGATCCAGTTTTGGGTTGAGATGGGCTGGTTGATGCGCTTATTGCCGCCGTGGTTTTTTAGAGCGTTTTTACTTCAAACGTATTGCAGGATTTGACTTCGCCGGTGCTGACGCCTTGTTTGAACCAGCGTACCCGTTGCGCGGAAGTGCCGTGGGTGAAGGAGTCCGGCACCACATAACCCTGCGCCTGTTTTTGCAGGGCGTCGTCGCCGATCGCGGTAGCGGCGTTCAGGGCGCCTTCGACATCGCCTTGTTCCAGGATGCTGCGCGCCTGGTTGGCGTGGAAGGCCCAGACTCCGGCCAGGCAATCGGCTTGCAGTTCGAGCCGCACCGACATCGCGTTCGCCTGCGCCTTGGACATCTGGCGCTCGGCGCTGTTGACCTTGTCCATGATGCCCATCAGGTTCTGCACATGATGGCCGACTTCATGGGCGATCACATATGCCTGGGCAAATTCGCCGGATACATGAAAGCGTTTTTGCATCAATTGATAAAAGCTGAGGTCGATGTATACCTTGCGGTCGCCGGGACAATAAAATGGACCGGAAGCGGTCTGGCCGGTACCGCAGGCAGTTTGGGTGGCGTTGGAAAACAGCACCAGGGTCGGCGGCGGATAAGTCTTGCCGTTGGCGCGGAAAATTTGAGTCCAGACGTCTTCGGTGTCGCCCAGAACGGTGCGCACGAACTTGGTCTGCCGGTCTTCGGCCGGCCCGGTGCGATTGGGTCTTGGAGCTTGCTGCGATTGTGGCTGGCTGACCGGCCCGCCGCTCAGCAGGCTAAGTACGGTTGTCGGGCTGATGCCAAAGAAATACGATGCCACCAGCGCAATGGCGATAGTGCCGAGGCCTATCGAACGGCCGCCGCCAAAACCAAAACCACCGCCGCCGCTATCACCATCGTCACGGCGGTCTTCGACGTTGTCACTTTCCCGATTGCCTTCCCATTTCATGGCTGCTTCCTCTGTTGATTTTAGTAGGCAATTCTAACGGAATGGCCACAACGGGCAACAGATAGATGCACCAGCAATGTGAGATATTGTGAAAAATCTATTTGAAATCCCACTTCATCTGTTCGGCGATCGGAATGTGTTTTGCCGACTCGACGCAGAGCGGGATGTAATCGGTAAATAGTGGTGGAGGGCGAATCCCTTCGGCAAGCAGGTTGTCGTTGCTAAATACGTAATTCAGGCCGGCAAAAGCGCCATACAGTTTGAGTGCGCGCAACAGCAGGCGGTCATTGCATTCAGGTACGCATTCGCGCATGCGCGGCAGCAAGGTGGCGATGGCGTCTGGCGTGATTTGCTTGTATGTGGCGCCAATCGGTTCGATGCCGCGGGCCGCCGCCAGCGCCAGATCGATTTCGCGGAACGATACGCTGGAGCCGAGGCCGGCCGAGATATGGAATACGTTATGCGTCAGCGTATCCTTTTGGGCCAGATCGATGATGGCTTGCGCGCACCAGTCAACCGGCACCACGTCGACTTTTTCGTCGAGGGCGGTGGTCAGCGCGCCCAGCAGTTGCCAGACCATGAAGACCCAGAAAATACTTTGCGACGGCGCGCAACCCAGCGCGGTATGGCCGACAATGATCGACGGCCTGACATACACCAGCGGCAGGTCAGGATACGTATCGCGCAATTTCTTTTCACCCAACGCCTTGGAACGGGTATATGCCACCAGATGTTCGTCGCCGAGCGGCAAGTCGATCCGTTCTTTCACCACGGCGTTAATGCCGGCGCCTTCGCCGCAAGCCATGGCGGTGCCGATATACATGAAGCGCTTCAGGGCCGGCCGCTGATGCATCAGCTTGCCGAGCGCCAGGGTGCCGTCAACATTGATTTTTTCGAGCGAGGGATGGTTCGAGAAAGTAGCCAGAGCAGCCGAATGGATCACTACCGATACCCGGTCCAGGCGCGGGTCGTTGCTAACGCTATCAAGTTCCGACAAGTCGGAGCACAGGATTTGATCGACACTGATCTGTGCTATGTCGGCCGCGCTCGCCCCCAGCAGCTGTAAATTCTCGATAACTCGGGCATGTGCCGCCGCAGGAGTTTCCGCACGTGCCAGCAGCAGCAGATTTTTACCTAGCCCCCGATGAATTGCCTCAACTGCATTGGCGCCACCTAGAAAGCCGGTCGCACCGGTCATCAAAATTAAATTATTCATGAAAGGCGTGTGCTCTTGTAACTTGTCTGATAGGGGTTGATGGCTGCCTGCTGGCTTATTTATTATGCGCTGGCTACGAGGTATTTGTTATTTATGGCAGCAGCAACGGGCTGTTTGCCCGCTGGTTTTAGGTTTTTTCATAAGGCCGCGCAAGTTTACATACCATGTAACGCGCGATTTTATAGTAAGGTTGACAAATGGATACAAAGATTTACAAAGGGTTGCATGTTGCTGTATGGATATAATTTTTATTTATCGCCAAACAATCTCATAGGATAGGCTAAATGAGTGTTTTTTAACATTTAAATTTGCTTCTTGTGAACTTTCCCCAGCCAAATAGTGACCAAAGGTTAAAGAATTACCGGGTCATATCGCCAGGCACGGCTTTTGTCTGGCATGCCCGTTCCATATTCAGTCCTGTCCTATCTTAATAACCGCGTTCTACCCCGTGTCGGTTATGTTCAAGATTTGTCGTTCGATGAACCGCCAGATTGGGAGTCAACATGTTCTATTGGATCGCAGCGTTGCTGGTCGGCGCTATGGCATTAATGCAGTTGCGTGTGAACGCCTGGTTTTGGCTGCTTGCCATTTTGCTCTGGATCGGCGGCGGTTTCCGGTTTGCGGGGATCGGTCTGCTGGCAGCGATACTGCTGGTGCTGCTGTTGGTGATCCCTGCTTTGATGGTGGCCGTCAAACCGCTACGCTACGCTTTGCTCAGCCGCCCGATACTGAAAATATTCCAGCGCATCTTGCCGCGCATGTCGCAGACCGAACGTGACGCGATCGAGGCTGGCACCACCTGGTGGGACGCCGAACTGTTTTCCGGCAAGCCGGCCTGGGACAAATTGCTGCAACTGGCGGCGCCGAAATTGACGGCCGAAGAACAGGCTTTCTTCGATAACGAAGTCGAGCAGTTGTGCGGCTTGATGAGCGACTGGGAAAGCACCGAAATCTGGCAGGATCTGTCGCCGCAGGCTTGGCAGTTCGTGAAAGAGAATGGTTTTCTCGGCATGATCATTCCCAAACGATATGGCGGCAAGGAGTTCTCTGCCTACATGCATTCGCAGGTGATCATGAAGTTGTCGTCGCATTGCTCTGCTGCGGCGATTTCAGTGATGGTGCCTAACTCGCTCGGCCCGGCAGAGTTGCTGCTGCAATATGGCACTGAAGCGCAAAAGGATTATTTCCTGCCGCGGCTGGCGGCCGGCGAAGAAATTCCTTGTTTTGCCTTGACCAGCCCTTACGCCGGTTCCGATGCAGCGGCGATCCCGGATATCGGCGTGGTTTGCGTGGGCAGCTACGACGGTCAGGAAATGCTCGGTTTCCGGATCACCTGGGACAAGCGCTACATCACGCTGGCGCCGGTGGCGACGGTGCTGGGGCTGGCGTTCCGGGTCCAGGACCCGGATCGGTTATTGGCGGTCGACGGTACGGTAGATCTGGGCATCACCTGCGCGCTGATCCCTGTCAATCATCCCGGCGTGGTAACCGGGCGCCGTCATTGGCCCTTGAATGCGGTGTTCCAGAACGGTCCGACTTCCGGCAAGGACGTTTTCATCCCGCTCGACTGGGTGATCGGCGGCCGCGAACGGATCGGCAAGGGTTGGCGCATGTTGATGGAATGCCTGGCCGCCGGCCGGGCGATTTCCTTGCCGTCGTCGACTGTCGGCTTTTCCAAGCTGGCGGTGCGCGGCGCCAGTGCTTATGCGGCGATGCGCCATCAATTCCGGATTCCGATCGGCAAGTTCGAAGGAATACACGAAATGCTGGCGCGCATGGGCGGCAACCTGTATCTGATGGATGCGGTGCGCAGGCTGTCGGCGCTGGCGGTGGATGCCGGCGAAAAACCTTCCGTGATTTCAGCCATCTCCAAATATCACGTAACCGAGCGCGGCCGGATCCTGATCAATGCCGGCATGGATGTACTGGGCGGCAAGGGCATTTGCATGGGGCCGAATAATTTCCTGGCGCGCAGCTACCAGCAAATGCCGATTGCGATTACGGTGGAAGGCGCGAATATCCTGACGCGCTGCCTGATCATTTTCGGCCAGGGGGCGATTCGTTGCCATCCCTATGTGCTGAAGGAAATGGCGGCAGCCGGCGAGACCGATCAAGACAAGGCGCTGGCCGATTTCGACCGTGCGCTCTTCGCGCACATCAGTTTTGTCTTCGCCAATTTTTCACGGACCTTGATGGCGGGGCTGACCAGCGGCAGCCTGCCCAGCGCGCCGCGTGCAGCGCCGCCGGAGCTGCGGCATTTTTACCGCGCGGTTAATCGCATGTCGGCGGTGTTCGCACTGCTGAGCGATGTGTCGATGTTCGTATTCGGCGGCTCGCTGAAATTCCGCGAGCGGATTTCCGGCCGGCTGGGCGATATTTTGTCGCAGCTGTATCTGGTGTCCAGCGTACTCAAGCGCTACGAAGACGATGGCCGGCCGCAGGAAGATCTGCCCTATGTGCACTGGGCGATACAAGATGCCTTGCACCAGGCGCAGGAAGCCTGCCTGGGTGTATTGGATAATTTCCCGAATCGCCCGCTGGCGGTCTTGTTGCGTTTGATTGCCTTTCCTTTCGGAGCGCCTTACAAGCTGCCATCGGATGCGCTCGACAGCAAGGTCGCTCGCATCATGCAAACCAGCGGCGACAGCCGCGACCGTCTGACTGCCGGCATGTATATGCCTGGCACGGAGCAATCGCCGCACGCCTTTGGCGAGCTGGCGTTTCAGTTGATTCCGCAGGTGAATGCGATTGAAGCACGGCTCAAGCCGACGATCCAGGCTGGTACGCTGGCGCCGCTGCCGCAAAGCCTGATCGAGATGCAGCACTGGATAACGGCCGCAGCCGCCAGTGGCGAGATTACCGAACAAGAGCGGCAGGTCTTGCAGGATTTTGCGCGCTACGGCGATATCAGCGTGCAAGTGGACGATTTTCCGCAGGATTTCGATCTGTTGGAATCCGCGCAAAAGCGTATGCAAGCGCTGCAGCAGTCTTAAACAACAACCATAAAATTTGCAACAAGCAAGAAAGAAATCAAATGACGACCCTAGTGCAACCGGGCCTGAAACTGCGGCCCCTGGAACGTAACGATCTGCATTTTGTGCATCAACTCGACAATAACAGCCACATCATGCGTTATTGGTTCGAGGAGCCGTACGAAGCTTACGTCGAACTGGTGCAACTGTATGACCAGCACGTCCATGATCAAAGCGAACGGCGATTTATCCTGGAAAGCGATAACGGCGAAATGGTGGGGCTGGTAGAGCTGGTCGAAATTACCCATATCCATCGGCGTGCAGAGTTCCAGATCATCGTTGCGCCGAGTGCGCAGGGCAAGGGTTACGCCGAGCGTGCTACCCGGCTGGCGATTGAGTACGCGTTCTGCGTGCTCAATTTGTACAAGCTCTACTTATATGTCGATAAGGAAAACCACAAGGCTATCCATATCTACCAAAAGTGCGGATTTGAATTGGAAAGCGAGTTGAAAAGCGAGTTTTTCATCAACGGCGTGTATCGCGACGCGATCCGCATGTGCATGTTCCAGCCGGAATATCTGGCCAAACGCTCGCGGT